>JBOHFC010000540.1:0-1792 GCA_050701375.1 Pseudonocardiaceae bacterium | reverse complement strand
AGACATCGGGGAGGAAGTTCATCTCGATCTTGATGGTGCCGTCGCCTGCGCACGCCTCGCAGCGACCGCCCTTGACGTTGAAGGAGAACCGTCCGGGCTGGTAACCGCGGACCTTCGCCTCGGTGGTAGCGGCGAAGAGTTTGCGAATCCGGTCGAACACACCGGTATATGTCGCCGGGTTGGACCGCGGCGTTCGCCCGATCGGTGACTGATCAACCCTGACCAGCTTGTCGACGTCCTCCAGGCCGGTGACCCGGGTGTGCCGGCCGGGCACCTGACGGGCTCCGTTGAGCCGGTTCGCCAGCACGGTCGCGAGGATGTCGTTGACCAGCGTGGACTTGCCCGACCCGGACACCCCGGTGACCGATACCAGGCAGCCGAGTGGGAAGGACACGTCGATGTCGCGCAGGTTGTGCTCGCGCGCCCCGACCACGGTGAGCCGTCGTGACCGGTCCACCTGGCGCCGGATTGCTGGAACCGGGATGCTTCGCCGGCCCGACAGATACGCGCCGGTGATCGAGGTGTCATGCCGCTCAAGTTCGTGAAAGGGCCCGCTGTGCACGACCTGACCGCCGTGCTCCCCCGCTCCGGGGCCGATGTCGACCACCCAGTCCGACGCCCGGATGGTGTCCTCATCGTGCTCAACCACGATCAGCGTGTTGCCCAGATCGCGCAACCGGGTGAGGGTGGCCAGCAACCGGTGGTTGTCGCGCTGGTGCAGGCCGATCGACGGCTCGTCCAGGACGTAGAGCACACCGACCAATCCGGAGCCGATCTGGGTGGCCAGCCGGATCCGCTGCGCCTCACCACCGGACAGCGTGGCCGAGGCGCGGTCCAGGGACAGATAGTCCAGTCCGACGTCGAGCAGGAAGTGCAGCCGGGCCTGGATCTCCTTGAGCACCGCACCGGCGATCATCGCTTGCCTGGTGTCCAGCGCAAGACCGTCGAGGAACGCCGTGGCGTCGCGAACCGACAGGGCGGACACATCGGCGATCGATTTCTTGCCCTCCGTGGCGTGCGACAGGGTCACCGCGAGGATCTCCGGCTTGAGCCTGGTGCCACGACAGGCTGGGCAAGGCACCTCACGCATGTAACCGTCGTACTTCTCCCGCATGTACTCCGACTCGGTCTGGTTCATCCGGCGCTCGAGGAACGGCAGGACCCCCTCGAACGCAGCGTAGTAGGAACGCTCGCGCCCATAGCGGTTGCGGTAACGGACATGCACCTGCACGTCGGAGCCTTGCAACACGGCCTTCTGCGCGCTGGCCGGCAGCCGCCGCCACGGGGTGTCCATCCGGAAGCCGACGGTCTCGGCCAACGCATCCAGTAGCCGCTGGAAGTACTCGGCGGTCTGGCCGGTGGACCACGGCGCGATCGCGCCCTGCGCCAGCGACAATTCCGCATCGGGCACCACCAACTCGGGGTCGACTTCCTTGCGCACCCCGATCCCGGTGCACTCCGAGCAGGCGCCGTAGGGCGAGTTGAACGAAAATGATCGTGGCTCAAGGTCGTCGACGCCGATGGGGTGGCCGTTTGGACAGGCCATCCGCTCGGAGAATCGGCGCTGCCGGTGCGAATCGCGCTCGTCGCGATCGACGAAATCGAGCACGACCAGGCCGTCGGCCAGCCGCAACGCGGTCTCCACCGAGTCGGTGAGCCGTTGCTTGGCACTGTCCTTGACCGCCAGCCGGTCGACCACCACGGAGATGTCGTGTTTGTCCTGCTTCTTGAGCTTGGGCGGGTCGGTCAGCGGATGCACGGTGCCGTCGACGAGCACCCGGGAGTAACCCTG
>JBOHFC010000539.1:0-24427 GCA_050701375.1 Pseudonocardiaceae bacterium | reverse complement strand
AACTCCACCGTCGACCGCAACAAGTCTCGCTGTCTCGGCGCCCGACCCAACGTCACATGATCATCATTCCAGAGCGGTCCGCGCCACCGAGTCACCGACACGCGAAAAACACCAGCCACCTAGCGCCTCGCGGGCCTGCCGCGCTGGACTAGCGGGTGTGGTATTCACTGACAGGAATCGACAGCTTCCACACCGCGTCGAATGCGTTTCGGCACAGCGCGATAGCGTCCCGATCTGCGGTCTTTTGGCGATCGGTAACCAAGCCGTTGGCGGCGAAGATCAAAAATACAACGGTCTGGTCATCGAAAAGCCAAAAGTCATTCCCGGGCAGCGCTACCGTGGATACGCGACTGCGCGGCACCCAGCGGATATCTTCACCCGCGTCCACAAATCTGTGGGAGTCTTTCAACACCCATTTTTGGTAGGTGGAGACGGGTTCAGAAATGATGCGCGCTCGCCTGAAAACCTTACCGACTTGGGTCGCGGCACGCACCCTGTCGAACCAGGGTTGAAGCCATCCGGGGTCGTCTGGCTCCCCGGCCTCCCATTTAGCGAGATGCGGTATCTCAGCGGCCGTGCCATACGAGTCGCGCATCTCTAGGTGAAGCGCTTCCCGCTGAAACGAGTTGATCAAGTCGGTGGCTCTGGCTAGGTCTTGGATGGACAGGAAAAAGGGACTCATAACCCAGAGGTCGTAGGTTCGAATCCTACCCCCATTACCACTGAAACAGGCCGGGCCTCCTCGGAGGTCGGGCCTGTTTCATGCTCAGGGCTAACGGATTTGGTAACGAAGCATCCGCAATGACACCGGGTAGGCCGCCGAGGATGACTGGCTTCGGCGTACCGATAGACCTCGGCGCGGCTAATGTCCAGCAGCTCTGCCTTCGGGCAGGTAAGCCGGCCCGCTCGGGCCGATCCCACATGTACGCGAGCTGCCTGCGATACCTGACTAGGTCATGGCCGAGGTTGGACGCGCACCAGCAGGGCGCCGGGGTCGATGCGCATCCGCATCCCCAGTACTTCACCCATCGGGTCGCCGTCCAGTTGGGCGTGCTGTGGAGCCTCCGCGCTGATGATGACGGTGCGACCTTGCCAGTGCTGCACTATCGGGTGGCCACGGCGGCGGCGGAACAACACCCGCGCGGTCACCGCCAGCCATCCGAGGATGTCCCTCGGCCCGATGGTCACCACATCCAGTAGCCCGTCGTCCACCTTGGCCGCAGGCATCAACACCAGCCCGGCGAGTAGCTTGCCGCAGTTGCCGACCACCACCGTGCGGACTCGATGGGGCGGATCGAGCCGGCCATCTACGGCGAGGGTGATCGGGAAGCGCGGACCCTTCAGCGCGAGTGCTCCGGAGACGAAATACGCCAGCGAGCCCAGCCGGATCTTCAACGCGTGGGGCGCGCCGGCCATGATTGCCGCATCAAAGCCCACCCCGGCCATCACCAAGAACACGTGCTCTTCGGCGCGGTCGTCGAGGAACACCCGACCGACGTCGACCGCGCGATTTTGCCCGGACAACGCAATCCGGGTGGCTTTGGCCGGATCATCCAGCACAATGGCGAGATTGCGGGCCAGCAGGTTGGCCGTACCCGTGGGCACCAGACCCAGTGGGGTGCCTGTTCCGGCGAGAACCTGCGCCACGTGACGGACGGTGCCGTCTCCGCCGCAGGCGAGCACCATATCGGCGCCGGCGGCCAGTGCGATTCTGGCCTGACCGCCACCTGGATCCTCGACGGTGGTCTCAAGCCATATCGGCGGCTTCCACCCCAGCTCCGAGCACCCACTGGTGATCTGGGTGTGCAACCGGTCTAGGTCCGCGACGTGGATCGGATTGACCACCACTGCCGCCAATGGGCAGTCCGGCAGTGAGCGCGGCGCCGGCGTGGGTTGCACAGCCGATGAAGATACGCTACATAGCGCTGATCAGGGCCGGGGCGGCAAGGGTGGGGCCGAGGTCGACGGGCGGTCGTCGGTGGTCGGCGCGGTCGCCGCGGGGGTCTGCGCCAAGGCCGCTAGGGCCAGCTCTACTGCGGTGTCCAGTTGCGGATCCAGGCCCTGGGCCCAGGCCTGCGGCGGCACGGGCACCTCCACGTCCGGGTCCACACCGTGGTTTTCCACCGACCAGCGCCTGTTCACGATCCACATGGCGAAGCGGGGCTGGGTCACGGTGGAGCCGTCCACCAGCTTGGTACTAGGCCCGATGCCTACCACGCCGCCCCAGCTGCGCATCCCCACGACCGGGCCCAGGCCGCGTTCTTGGATCATCGCGGTGACTATGTCGCCGTCGGAACCGGCGTTCTCGTCGGTGACGGTGACCAGCGGGCCCCGGCGCACGTCCCTGGGGTAGGTGTAGGGAACCCTGCCACGGGGCACAAACCATCCGGTGAGCTCGCGGGCCAGCTTCTCCACCACCAGCTGCGAAGTGTGCCCGCCGCCGTTGCTGCGGACATCGAGTACTACCGCCTCGCGCGACATCTCGGTGTGCAGGTCACGGTGTAGCTGTGCCCAACCCGGCGCCATCATGTCCGGCACGTGCAGGTAGCCGACCCTGCCCTCGGTGGCCCGGTGCACCACTGCGCGGCGGTCGGCCACCCAGTCGTGGTAGCGCAGCGGCATCTCGTCGGCCATGGGGACCGCGACGACGGTGCGTTCGTCGTCGGAGCCGACCGCCCGCAGTCGTAGCTCGATGGGCTTGCCCGCGGTGCCCACCAGTAGCGGCCAGGGCCCGGTCACCTCGTCGACGGCGCGTCCGTCGATGTCGACCAGCGCCTCCCCGGACTGCACTGCGGCACCAGGTGCCCGCAGTGGGGAGCGGCCGCCCCCCGCGGAGCTCTCCCCGGGTAGCACCCTGATGATCCGCCAGAGCCCGTCTCCGGTGCGTTCGAAGTCGACGCCCAGGTGGCCCAGCCGCCGCGCCGCCCGCACCGGGCTCGTGGGCGGCGTCTCGTAGGCGTGCGATGTGCCCAGCTCGGCCTGCACCTCCCAGAGCAGATCGGAGAGGTCGTCGCGGGTGGCGATCCGCTCCAGCAGCGGCCGGTAGCGGGCCAACAGCGCAGGCCAGTCGTTGCCGGCCATGTCGGCCACCCAGAAGTCGTCGCGCATCATGCGCCCGGCCTCGTCGAACATCTGCCGCCACTCCGCGACCGGCCTCACCTGGACGCGCACCCGCGACAGATCGACGTCGAGTGCTGCCGACGGGTCGCCGCGCTCGGCGTCCTTGGCGGCCGGGGCTCCAGAAGGCAGCACCCGCAGGTCCTGCTGGTCGCGGATCACCAGGCGCGTGCCGTCGCCGCTGACCCAGACGTCGTCGACGCCCTCGGCGAGCACGGTCGAGGTGCCGGTGGACAGGTTCAGTCGCTCCAGCACCGGGCGCGGGGCATCGGCGTCGGAGGTGGCGAGGTCATCGCCGAGCACACCGTGCAACGGCTTGCGCAGCCACACCAAGCCGCCCTTGGCCGCGACCAGCGAGGAATACCGCGCCGCGGGCACCGGTACGGGCACGACCCGCTCGGCTAGGCCGTCGAGGTCCACCACCACTGTCACCTCATCAACGTCGTGGCCGTCCTCGGTGGGTGAGCTGGCGCGACCCTGCACCGTGGGGGCGAACGGCGACGGGGTGCCGGCAGCCAGTGGCAGCAGCTGCGGGCGCGTGCCGGCGCAGAACGAGAGGTCGAAGACCTGCGAGTCGTACACGGGGTCAAAGGTGCGGGTGGACAGGAACGCCAGGTGACGGCCGTCCAGGGTAAACGTGGGCGTGGAGTCGACGAAACGCAGCGCAGTGGCATCGACCACGGTGCCGTCGGACACCCGCGCCAGCTTGATCTGACACAGCGAGTGCGGGCCGCGGTGCGTCCAGGCCAGCCACCGCGAATCTGGGGAGAACGCCAAGTCCCCCGCCTCGCCGTACTCCGAGCGGACCAGCTCGGTGTCCGCGCCGGTAGCAGGGTCGACCAGCAGCACTCGCCCGTCGTGCGTGGCCACCGCGAGCCGGCTGCCGTCCGGTGCGGCCGCGAGGCCCATCACCCGCCCCAACCGACCTGCTGCCAGAGTGCGCTGGCCTGCGCCGTCTCGAGCGGACACCACCAGCGCCTCCTCGCCCTCGGCGTCGCTGACCCACACCACCTCCTCGCCCAGCAGCCGGGGCAGCCAGGCGCGCACGCCCGAGCCGGGCGCGAGGGTGCGCACGGGACCGTCTGCGTGCGTCACCCACTGCACGCTGCCCCGCACCTCCACCGCGCTCGCCCGGCCGGTGCGGTCGACGGCGACATCGCCCAGGTGCTTGCCGACGGGCACCAAGGCTGCAATGCCGGCTGCGCGGGGTCCCCCGGTACGCAGCTCCAGCCGGCGCGGCTGGGAGTCGGCGGCGAGATCGTTGAGCAACCATAGCTCGCCGACGGCGGCATACACCACGCGCTCACCGTCGGTGGTGGCATGCCGGGCGTAGTAGTCGTCATGGTCGGTGTGCCTGCGCAGGTCGGAGCCGTCCAGCAGCACGGAGTACACGTTGCCCACGCCCTCGTGGTCGGACAGGAACGCCACCCGCCCACCTACCCACATGGGCTCGGTGAGCTGGCCATCCAGCTCGGGCAGCAACCGGACGAAGCTGCCCGAGCCCTCGCGGTCGATCCACAGCCGCCCAGCAGTACCACCGCGATAGCGCTTCCACATCGCGTGGTCGCGCCGACGCCCGCCGAACCCGGTGCCGAGCACCACCCCGCCGTGCGCCGCGACATCCAGTGCGGTGACCGGACCGTATGGCAGACGCTGGGCAGGTCCACCGTCCAGCGGCACAACCCGAGCCCACGTCCGGTGGCGTAACGGCTCACGCACGGCGGATGCCACGTGCACCCGACGGTCGTCGGCCCAGCCCAGCACGCGGGCGTGCGAGTCGCCCCACCACGTCGTGCGCCCTGAGGGTCCGCCCGCAGTGGCTACGACGTGCAGTTCGGGTACGCCATCGCGCTGGCTGAGGTGAGCCAGGTGCTCACCGTCGGGAGAGAAGCGCAGGTCCTTGGTCGGGGCGTTGTCGGAGGTCAGCTGCCACGGCCGCCCGCCTTCCAGCGGGGCGAGCCACACGTCGTCCTGTGCGACGAAACCCACCAGGTCGCCGTGCAGCGTGGGGTAGCGGAGGTAGGAGTCATTACCGGGGCTCAGCACTCCCGCACCTTAGCCGCGCCGATCACTTCGGGGCTGTGCCGCAACGCGACCGTGAGGTCCGCCAGGCCGATGGGCCCACTATGATCACGAACCGGCCCGGTCTCCGTGGAGACCGGGCCGGTTCGTGATCATCACTGATGTCAACGCGATGGGCTGCCGGGCGGCGGATTCATGATGCCTGGCGCATCATCATTCCGCCCAGCGAGATCGAGTACTCCTTGGCCTGATCGTCGTAACGGACGCTGTACGTCGTCGGAAAGTACCGACTGCGCTGGTAGGCCTGCGGTTGTTTGATGTTCTCCTGAATGGCCTGCTTCGTCAGCATCCATTCACGCGTCATCATTGGTTCGATGAACGTATACGTGCCGTCCCACGACCCGTTGATCAAAATCTGCTTGAAGTCGTACTTGCCCGGCACGAGCCCGTCCGCGGTGTCGACCCAGTGCAGTCCCATGGCGGGTACGGTGTTATCGACTGCTGGACCCGGAGGCGTGACGTAACCCAGCGGAACATATTTCGGATCGGGCAGGTGTGCGGCCCGCGTCGCGAAGTCCGGGCTGCTCGGATCGATCTTTGCCACCGCGGCGGCGTCGACCATGTAGAAGTGCATGTCGAAGTGCGGTTTGCCGAATAGCACCGCCGGCTCATGTCCGTGACTGTTCCAATTGAGCATAATATGATCGAAGACCGTCGATGAGGCCTGCTTCGGTAGGTCGAGTATCAGCATCCGGGGAGGAACGGCGTCTTCCGCCGGAAGTCCGTCCAGCGATGCCGCCGACATCCGAATGCCGACTTCGGTCGGCTTACCGGAATCGTCGAGCGTTACGTAGGACTTGGCCGCACCGTTTCCAATGCTCTGGGGCGAACCGAAGAACGTGCCGCCCTTGCTTGTTTGACCGTTGCCGCACCCGGCGAGAAGCGTCAGGGTCACACAGGTGGCAAGGATCGGTCCCACATAGCGACGCATATAGTGGAAATGCATACCGCAGCTCCTTTTGGGGGTGTTTCCTATGAAGAAGGTATTGTCCTGATCGCCAAGAGTCACCACGCGCACGTATTATGGCTCCCGGGAGTGCCGTTGGCAACAAAAATCGATTCCCGAGTCGTCACATCAACGACGTTGTGGGAGCTCCGGGAGGGGATTGCGCAACGTGGTCTGGCGCTGGGCCCATCGACTCAGGAGCAGGTCGGCAAACCGGTCGGCCAGCAGGGTGCTGGCCTGGATGCCGAACACCAAGTCGCGGGCGAGCTCAGGTTCGGCGGCCAGTAGCGGCGCGATCACTCCGTGGCGGATCAGCTGCTCGTGTACTGCATCCGCCTCGATATGTTCGGCGAAGAACTCGATCGCTCGGGGTCCGCAGCCCAGCCGGCGCATGGCTCGGACCAGTCGGTCCGAGGCGGGCGAGGAGGTCAGCTCAGCAGTGACCAGTTGCCCGATCAGCCCCCCGCGCAGCCTTCGGTGCAATCCGCACAGCGACATGAAGTTGACCTCCGCCAGGGCGGTGGCCTGTGCGGCGTCGAGATAGGCGCCATACTCGGCGCGGAGTCCGAGCTCGGCCATCATGTCAGCGAAGAGTCGGGCGTGCATGCGGTCCGGGTTGCCTGAACCGTACTCATCGTGCTCTACGGAGACCAATGCCACCTTGGCCGGCCCGCTCAGTCGGGGGATCACCCAAGCCTGCGGGTCGGCCTCCTTGAGATGGTAGAGCGAGCGCTGCACGACGTACTCGCGTAGCTGCCAGAGCTGCCCGGCGTGGCGCAGGTGGTGCGAGACGCCCGCAGCGTCCACCGGCTCCACCAGCAGTGCGCCGATCTCGGCTGCGACGTCTGTTCCGCCCGCGACATCGGCCCGTAGCGCGGTGTGGAAGACCTGTTCCAGCTGCCGGCGCAGTCCGAGCAGTCCCGGATCCCACTCCAGATCGTCGGAGACTCCAGCGAAACCTCGGTAATGCAGCTCATAGCAGCTGTACAGCGCCAACTGCAGGTCCTCGCCATACGGATCGGCCTGCCTGACAGCCCCCGGCGGTACCTCCGCGGCGTGCGGTGCCGCGGAGGTACCGCGCAGGGCGGCGAGCACGGCGCTGGACAGCGGTCCCCGAGGCGCCGGAAGGGCGGGCGCCGTGAGAGGTCGTGGTGAGGTGCTGCTCAGCATCCGCGTCCCCCGCGATCCATTCCGGAACCGCTGCCCCGTGCGGTGACGTTGCGCACCCGTCGCCGGTGGCTGGTGTCGCAGATCGGATAGCGGCTGCTGCGCAGGCAGGTGCACAGCGCGGTGACCGCCCGATCGGAGATCATCGTCTTGCCGTCAGTGAGGACGACCTCAATGGGTCCGTGCACCAGGATGGGGCCGTCATCAGTCAGGGCGATTCGACGTCGGATTGGCTCAGAAGGCATGTCAGAGGGCATCGCGGGCTCCGATGACTACTAGTTCCTCGTCGCGTTGCCCGGGTTCGACCAGTCCGCGAGCTTCGAGCATGGCGGCGCGGACACGCATGACGGGACCGAAGGGCACCGTGCACCGGGCTAGGACCTCAGCGTGCAGGCCCGCGCCGGCCAGCCGGTTGAGGGTGACCCGGTCGTCGCAGACGGCGGAGTGCACGAGCAGCATCATGCCACCGGGCACGAGCAGGGCAGGTCCTTCGGTGCAGATGCGGTCCAGCAGGGCGCGTCCGTCGAGGCCCCCGTCCCAGCAGCGGGTGATCCGATGCCGGCGCAGGACGTCAGTGGCCGTGGGGACGTAAGGCGGGTTGGCCAGGATGAGGTCGAAACGTTGGCCGGTCACGGGTCCGAACAGATCGCCGCGGCGCACGGTCAACGGAAGGCGGTGCAGGCGGCTGTTGAGCCACGCGGCCGCAACCGAGCGCAGCGAAAGGTCCACCGCGGTCACCGACGCGGCGCCTGCCCGGGCGGATGCCAGTGCCAGCGCGCCCGTGCCGGTCCCGATGTCCAGGACACGACAACCGGCCGCGTAGCCGCCTTCCCCCAAGACGCCGATCAACAGAGAGGTGTCGCTATTGGCTCGATACACCCCAGGGGGCCGCAGCAGCAGCACAACCTTCTATGTACCCAGAGCGTGACTGGAGGAAACGTCGTGTTTACTTCCGGCGACGCTCAGGGCGAGCGGACGAACAGAAAGAGGTCGTACTGCCACACCGGGTCGATCCACTGCGCACTCAGGTCGAAACCCCGCGCGGAGACGTGGGCCACGAATTGGGGGCGGTGGAATTTGTAGGAGAAGCCCACATTCAGCGAGTCACCGTGCCGAAGAACCAGTTCGAGGTCGAGCTCGCGCAGCACCACGGACTGGTCCTCGGTCGCGTAGAGATGCGCCTGGACCGCGGTGGTTGTGGCGTCGTAGTGCGCCCGCGGGTAGAAGTACTCGAGGGCGAAGTCGGCACCGAAGCGCCGGTTGAGCTGGATCAGGTGGTTGAGCCGGAATTGCGCGAAGGCTGACCGGTCGAGCGGGTCGTTGTAACAGGCTCCCAACACCTCGGCCGGCTTCTGCAGGTCCGCTGATACCAGGAAACGGTCACCGGGCCGGAGCGTGGTCGCGATATCGGTGAGGAGCCCATGTCGCTCGTCGGGTGTGGTATTGCCCAGGTTGCTCCCGAGCAGGGCTACCGTGACCGGCTCAGGCTTGCCGTCCCGCAGCCAACCCAGGCCCCACCCAGGCCCGCCTCATACCGACCCCACAGCCCCTGCACGCGCAACCCGGGCAGCTCGGTCTCCAGCTCGTGCGCGCTCGTCTCCAGCATCTCGCGGCTGACGTCGATCGGAAGGTAGCTGGTCGGCCGGCGTTGGACACAGGCCGCCAACAGCAGGCGGGTCTTCTTCGCGCTTCCGCTGCCCAGCTCGACTATTCGCTCGTACCCGATCAGGTCGGCGATCTCCTCGGCGTGGCGCTGCAGCAACCCGAACTCAACCCGGGTCGGGTAGTAGCCCGGGAGTTCGGTGATCGCTTCGAACAGCTCGGATCCGATCGCGTCGTAACCAAGGTAGGCGGGTACTCGTGGCGGGGTCTCCCGCAGGCAGGTCAGCAGGCCATCCCGGTCGTCCCAGAAGTCGCCCGCGCCATCCACGGCCACGATCTCGATTTCGTGCTGCGCCACGATGCCGACTATATGGTGCTGGCTGGCCACGGTCCCGTCGAAACCGCCGCGGCGACCGCCCTCGCAACCTCGACGCCAGCCCTGGGCCAGGCTGAGAGCGCATGGGTGAACCAAAAGCTTGCGCGCGTGTGCGTTGCCTACTTTCCGTGACGTGCGCGACGCGGTACCGTTTGGGTTGGACCGCGTACGGTGGGTGACGTCCCTCCCGCCCCGCGGTCCGGTCCGGCAGGGAAGTGCGCTACGGGGTGGGTGCGCTGCCCAGCTGCCGGTCACCGGGCCCGAGCGCGATCAATATCCAGATGGGGGGAGTGGACATGATCCAGCTTGAGAACGTTACCAAAGTCTACCGGATGGGCAAGGTCGAGGTGCAGGCGCTCCACGGCGTCGACTTGACTATCGACGACGGCGAACTGGTCGCCATCATGGGTCCATCCGGATCGGGCAAGACCACGCTCATGAATATCCTGGGCTGCCTCGATATCCCGACCAGCGGTCGCTATCTGCTCGACGGCACTGACGCTGGTCGACTGTCCGACAATCGGCTGGCCAAGATCCGCAGCCGCAAGATCGTGTACGTCTTCCAGTCATTCAACCGGGTTGCGCGGACCAGCGCGGTCCGCAACGTGGAGCTTCCGTTGGTCTACGCAGGGATCCGGGGCCGGCGTAATCCTGCCCGGCAGGCCCTTGCTCAGGTCGGTCTGGGCGACCGGGAGAAGCACATGCCCAACGAGTTATCCGGTGGTCAGCAACAGCGGGTGGCGATCGCGCGGGCGCTGATCAACGATCCCACGCTGCTGCTCGCCGATGAGCCCACTGGCAACCTCGACACCGCAGCCAGTGCCGAGATCTTGAGGCTACTCGGCGCGCTGAACGATCTCGGCCGTACCGTTGTGATCATCACGCACGAAGAGGAGGTCGCCGCGTTCGCCAAGCGGGTCGTGCGAATGCGCGACGGGCGCATCGAGAGTGACCGGGTGCAGCGGAGCCGGACGGAGGCTACCGCATGAACCTGCGCGAAGCGGTGCGCATAGCGTTGCGCGGACTGCGCGCCAATCGACTGCGCTCCGTGCTGACCATGCTCGGCATAATCATCGGCGTCGCATCGGTGATCCTGCTGGTCGCCATCGGTAATGGCGTGCAGTCCTCGGTCAATGAGAAAATCCAACCACTGGCCAACTTGATCACTATCGTGCCGTCGGTCGGTAACGTGCCGGGCGGCGCCCCCCCGAAGGATCTGATCGACGCCGACGTCGCGGCGCTGCAGGAGCCGGCGATGTCCCGGGACATCGCCGCAGTGATCCCCGCCGTTTCTGGCAAAGCGTTGGCCGAAACCGACTCCTACCGGTTCCGGGCGACCGTCATCGGCTCCACCGACCGCTGGCTCGACCTCAACAACGGGGATATGGCGGCGGGATCGTTCTTCGACGACGCTCAGGTCCGCTCCACCGCCAGAGTGGTGGTGCTGGGACCCAGCGTGGCGAGCTACCTCTTCGGCAAGGATCCCGTGGCCGCGCTGAGCCACACGGTCCGGATCAACCGCCAGACCTTCAGGGTCATCGGCGTGATGCAGTCCGTCGGCGAGCCGGGGGACAGCGTCGCGGTCATGCCGCTGAACACAGCGCGCCGCTACATCTTCGGCGGCGGCGACAAGGTCAATCAGATCATCGCGCAGGCCACCCAGGCGACTGCGGTGCCCGCCGCTGAAAACGACATAATTCGGGTGCTCAGCGATCGGCATCGGATCAAGGATTCGGCGAACAGAGATTTCGAGGTGCAATCTCTGCGCAGCCGGCTCGACACCTTCAACCAGATCCTCCGAGTCCTCACCCTGTTCACTGCGGCAGTCGCAGCGATCTCGCTTTTCGTAGGCGCTATCGGAGTCCTGAACATCATGTTGGTTTCGGTTACCGAGAGAACCCGCGAGATCGGCATCCGAAAAGCGATCGGTGCCACTCGACGGGCGATCCTCGAGCAGTTCCTCATCGAGTCCCTCGTGCTGGCCGGCCTCGGCGGGCTCATCGGTATCGGGGTCGGGGTCGGGCTGTCGGTGCTCGGCTCGGTCCTCGCGCCCACGCTTGGCCCAACCTTCGCCACCTTCGCTCCGGCCGTCACCATCCCGTCTGTGGTGCTCTCGTTCGCGATCAGCCTCGTGATCGGACTTGTCGCCGGCGGCTACCCGGCCAACCGCGCGGCGCGGCTGCGACCCATCGAAGCCCTCAGGTACCAGTAGGCCCACCAGCAGGTCCCAGCCTCAACTGCACATCGACCGGCCGAGACTCAACCGCATCCACCCGCGAGACCGCGTAACTCCCCGCGTCCTGAGGCGTTGCACAGCGTGAAGCCGAAGACACAGGGGGACATCGCTGTGACAATGATCCTGACCAGCACATCTACGCTGTCCTCAGCTCGGCGCGCAGGTGCGCGAGTCTTGGTGGCGCTGGGGCTGGTCGCTGTGCTCGGTGTGGCGGCTGGGTGCGGCGGCGAGCCGCCACCGCCGCCGACCGGACGGGTGGAGCGCGGCGCGGTGGTGACGAAGGTGTCAGCCTCCGGCTCGTTGACTGCGATCAGGGAACAGAACCTGGGCTTCCCGAAAGGTGCACAGCTCACGCAGCTGATGGTCAAGGTCGGGGATCGGGTGACTGCGGGTCAGATAGTGGCGCGGGAGGATGATTTCGGGTTCCGTCAGGTCTTGAACCAGCTGCAGGGGCAGCTGAACTCCCAGCGGGCCTTGTTCGGTAAGTTCGTCGCCGACCCGACAGTGCAGGGCGCGCAGGCCACCCTGGATCAGGCGCGTGAGATCTTGGAGGCGACGCAGAAGTCGGTCGACGCGGAGCTGACCGCGGATACGTCGGCAACCAACCAAGCGCACAAGCAGTTGGACTTTGACAGCTATCTTCTGGATAAGGCTCAGGAAGCGCTCCGCGCCGATCAGGTTTCTTGTTCCGCTACCGGAGGAATTCCCTTCACTCCACCCGCACCTGCCAATGGTGTCGGTGGTACAGGTGGTCCTAATTCGTCGGTCGGGGTGGGGCCGGCTCAGGCGGGTGTGGACGACCCCGCCCGGGTAGGCCCCGTGTTTGCGGGCAGCACTGGGTCCGGCGGATCAGCTCCGGGAGGTTCGCCTGGCGGCGGCGGTAACCCGGCGTGTAACCGGATCCCGACAGATCAGCAAGCGGTCGTCAATGCTCGACGCACAGTGCTGATGGACAAGGCGGCGTTGCAAGCTGCTCAACAGAAGGAAAACGTCGATCGCACCCAAGGGCAGGTCTCGATAGAGAACGCCCGCCAGAGCGTGGTCACCGCGCAGAACACCCTAGACTCTGCGGCCACCGACCGCCCGTTCAATATCGATCAGCAGGTTGCGTTGGTGGCCAGCGTTGCGGCTCAGGTCGAGGCAGCCCAGAAGGATGTCGACAACACCGTATTGCGCGCTCCGGTCGCGGGCACGGTGTCAGCTATCAACGGCGTGGTGGGGGAGTTCCTCCAACCCAGCGCAGGCGTCAGTGCATTGGCGCCGGGTTCCACCTCTCCCATACCCGGCCTCAGCGGCACCTCGTCCAACAGCAGCTTGTCCTTGGGTAACCCGGCTACCGGCGCCCAGCGCCCTGGTGGTACGCAGTTCATGGTTCTCGACAATGTCAATACCTTCGAGGTAGTTGTTCCGTTCGAAGAGTCCGACGCCGCGAAGGTGGCACCGAATCAAAAAGTCGATGTCACCTTCGACGCCGTCCCTGATCTCACCCGCGCCGGTACCGTCGTCTCCGTGTCTCCCACTGGAAGCAACATCTCCAGCGTTATCAACTACTACGCGACCGTCGTGCTCAACGAGACCGATCCGCGACTCAAAGATGGTCTGACCGCGCAAGCGCGGGTAATAACCAACCAGGTCCAGGACGTCCTCACCGTTCCCAACTCGGCAGTTCGCAAGAGTGGCGATCAAAGTACCGTCACCATCATCGACGCCAATGGCACGCAGCAACAGGCAAGGTTCCAGGCCGGTCTCGTCGGCGATGACCGTACCCAGGTTATCTCGGGCCTCAGGGAAGGTCAGGAAGTCGTCCTTCGGCAAGGCGTCTAGGCTTCGCGTAACTGGAAGTTCGTTGCATTCGGTCGCCATCGCACATCGGTGAGGTGGCGGCCGAATCGATCTCTCGTCTAACGGATCAAGTCCAGCGGAACGCGGAGTTCCTCCCGCCCCTTACAGGGCAGCGATAGCAGTCGGGGCGTAGTCGGCGTAGACACCACCGCAGGGGTTTCGAGCCGCTCGTCGCGATCGGACCCGAATTTTCCTTCGTATGCCTCGGTCGTGCGGCTTCACTCATCCCACGGCAGGGTCTCGACCTGCACCGCATGAGTCGCTTCAGGCTTCCAATTCGTTGACACCGGGTACGGGCCCAATTGCAAGCCACTCTTCGATGACAGTAAGGACATTGGTCGCCAGTACTGCTCCAAGTTCCGATAGCGCGGTGCCGTGCGCATCTTCCGCCGTGAAATGTACTTCGAACATCCGAGGGACATGCCAGCCGGATTTTGTGACCGCAACTTCAACGCTGATTGGCCATTGGGTGTTACCTCGACTGACCCCCACAACTCGTAGGGACTCCGGTGCGGTTCCTGATGCTAGCCGAGAATTCAGGGCTAGGATCAGCGCCTGTAAGACCTCAGAAGCAGCATACCCGTCTGGTGTTACCATTGCGATTCCCGTCTCTACCGGACTAGCCGCAGACCGCGTGTTTATCTAGATGCGGTTGTTCCGCCGCGATAGCGGTCGAAGAACTCTCGTACGCGGTAATGATTCCCTTAGGCCCCGACCCATACTCAGAGTACTCCACGACCACCCGGAACGAACCAGGGCACGGCGCCAGATAGTCCAAGACAAAGGTTACGGAAGATCCAGATTGTTCTTTTTTCTGAGCGTTCGAAAGTGTGTCTTGAATCGACTGATCAAAGGCGGAATTCCAGCGATCCTTGATATGATTGAAACCATACGCTGCCGTGCCACAGCGAAGCGGAGCAGGTGAATACGGAGATTGGGGTATATACGTCTTGACGACATATCCCGCAGCTTTCCCGGTGCATACATCTGCACTCGAATCCAACGCGAGCTGGGAGCCGGAGATGCCCCACGCGTCCTGCGCGGCAGCTGGGACTGCGCCAACTATACTAAACATCACGAGCTCAACGCCTAACATAACGAAGCATCTTCGCGCGATCGTTGGCAGCATGTGCATGCAGATCATCGTCCCACATCCGATCGCAACGCGCAATCACTGTCAGACGATACGCAGGACGAATCATCGAGAACGAGTTGCAGAATTTTCGTGGTGCAGTCGCTGATGGGGCATACCGGGTTTATCGGTCAATATCGGGGAACGGTCGTCATTTGCCATCAGGCGGGGCTGTTGTCGCTCTGGCGAAAGCCTGGTCGAGATGCACCGTCTACATCCACGAGGGGCCCGTTGCCTGCCGAGGTGTTACCGATCACAGTGCAGCCAGTCGATCCATCGACGATCAATATCGCGCGCTGCAGGTTAGGGCCGGAGAACTTGTTCCGGCGTATTTCAACATCGGGCCACCGGCGTAGGTTGATGGCCTGAGCACCGTTGGGTGCGCAGGTGTTGTCGACGAACGTGATCGACGGGGCTCTGCTGGGAGCACCGTTATCACCGGGCTGGTCGTCAGTGGCGATCAGACATTGCGCGACGACGTTCTGGCAGGTGTTGCCCGAGATGACGACGTCGTAGGTCGATGGATTGTGGTCGTAGGTTTGGAAGCAGTCCGGGTGCGGGGGAGCCCGATAACCTCGTTCGGAGATATCCCGAATGGTGTTACCGGTGATCCGGTGGCCGGTGCCGAAAAAGCGCATACCATCGGCGTCGCCGTCATCGCGAGCCACGGTGTCGGTCACCGTGTTGCCGGTCACGGTGATCCGCTGCCCGGTGAGGTAGATCCCGGCCGTGGAGACATGGTGGACGGTGTTTGACGCGATGGTCGAGTCGGTGCACGGCATACAGGCGATCCCGTCGCGCTGCGTGTCGTGGATCGTGTTGCGCTGTGCAGTGATCCCGGTTCCCTCAAGCAGGATTCCATCGCCGCCGGTGACAGTGAAACCCTCGATCACGACGTGATCGGCGCTGACATACACATTGTGGACGGTGGCGCCGTCGGCGATGAGTCTGATCGGCGACCCTGCGGTGCCCGACCTGGTTATCGTCAGGTCTGCGTCGATGAGGTCACCACCCGTGAAGCAGAACGTGTTGCCTGGCGAAGCGTTATCCAGTGCTGGGCGCACCTCGTCGGATTGTGTGATAGTGCGAGTGCAGTCGGGCCGGAGACCCCGTCGATTCGGTTGGCTCTGGTCTGCCGGGGCGGTGCATCCTGCGGTGAGCGCTAGACCCAGTGCCATGGACCAGACCGGCAGTGTGCGGATACCCCGTGGGACTGTCACCTCGCAAGGATAGATGCCCGTTGGGCCACGGTGGAGGCCAAAAGTGACAATCCGCTACGTTCGGGTGACAGTCAGTTGATGCGGACGGGGGAGGCCCACCCGCTATAAGAGTGGTTCGCCCATCCCGCAGTAAGGCTCATCGTGTGGCGGAGGTTGCTCCAACTCAGCGCGGGCAGCCGCCACGGGGTCGGGCGTTCATGGATCAGCAGCTCGTAGCCCGATAGCCAGGCGTAGGGGACGTCCTTGCCGTCCATGGCCCGGATCCATCGAGGGAAATGTGCGGCTGCGGCGAGAATTTCGGCGTGCGCCGAGTCTGGGCCGCGCAAGCTGGTGGGGCGAACGTAGCGCCCCGGCTCGAAGTGAGCCGCGAGGTCGACGGTTACCCGGCGGATGCCGGGCCGGTGGACGAGACCGGCGATCAACCGCACCGGTTTGCGGCGCTGTTCCCACCTGTCGGAGTACCAATCCCAGGACCAGTTGTGCGGCTGCCGCGCGGCGGCCACCGTCCACAACTCATGACAGGTGCGTTGGACATGGTCCATCTCCGCGCCATCGCGTAGATAGACGGCGATGAGGTCAACGACGAGTGGATCGTTCCCCGCACGGGGCGTGAGGTCGACCGAGTGGAGATCACTGGCGCTCAATCCCCACCCTCGCTCCTTGTTCCAGCGCCGGATGTTGGCGAGTTGCTCAGACAGCGGTGCGAACATGACCTCCGGCGGTCGGGCCGCAATCCGCGCTTCGCGCGCCGCTACCCTGCCGTTACTCAACGTGGCCATCTACCCCGCTCGCCTCCCACATTGACACAAGCTTCTGATCGCGAGCGTACGGTTCCGCCTGCTGGCCCGCAGCGACATCAACTGCGCGGGGTCGCCAGCATCTCCACCGTCCATGAACGGGCGCGGGCCTGTTCCCAGCCGAGCGCTGTGGTGATAACGGCGACGGCAGACGTCTTCAGCGGCTCGGCCAGCCCGGTCAACAGCGTCAGGAGGTCCTCGAGCCCGGGATTGTGGCCCACCAGGACTGCCGTCGATGCACCACGCGGCAGCTCCTGGATAACGGTCAGCAGATCCTGTGCCGACGCGTCGTAAAGGCGCTCGTCGTGGCGGACTCGAGGCATCGCATCCAACTGGACGGCCACAAGATCCCAGGTCTGCGCCGCCCGAACCGCGGGGGAGCACACCACCTGGTCGATCTTGAAGGCCTGCGCGTGCAGCCAGCGACCGACGGCTGGGGCGTCGCGGAGCCCGCGTGCGGCCAGCGGCCGGGCAACGTCAGCGGTGTCGGCCGGCCAGGCCGACTTCGCGTGCCTGAGCAGGATCAGCGTGCGTGTCATCGTCAGTCCAGGGCGAGGGTACGAAGCACCAGCCGCGCCGTGTCACCACCGGACTCCTCGCCGATAGCGAGCGCGGCGGGGACGTCGAGGTCATTGACCAGGGCCGCGGTGACGGCGTCGGCTGCGGGTTGCGAGTTGCGTACTGTGCCAGCCGCTGAGTACAGCCGGTCAAGCTGGTTGGTCTGGGCGGCGATGTCGCCAGGGTGGAAGTCCCAGCTACGTTGCCACGGCCGGTTGAGCAGCAGTAGTCGCACCGATGTCGCGGGATGCTTGCCGAGCAGATCTGAGACCAGCACCAGGTTGCCCGTCGACTTGGCCATCTTCGCCCCGTCAATGGTGACGGTGCCGACGGGGAACTCGCCCCGGGCGAACGGTCCGACGCCGGTGGCCGCCTCGACCAGGGCGGCCTGATAGGCGTGGTGCGGGAAGCTCAGATCGGCGCCACCGGCCAGGATGTCGACGGCCGGGCCGAGCACACCCAGCGCGATGGCGGCACACTCCGCGTGCCAGCCGGGCCGCCCGCGACCCCACGGGCTTGGCCAGCCGGGCTGGTTGTCGGCCGACGGCCGCCAGACCGGAACGTCGAAGGGGTCGTCCCGGTCCAGGTCGCCGAGCCGATCACCGAACTCGGTCGAGAGTTCGGTGGCGCGCTCCACTGTCAGCCCGGTCTTGGCCGGGACATCGGCGCCCCGGAAGTACACCGCACCGTCGCGCAGGTAGGCGTGACCTGTGGTGAGCAGGGCGGAGGCCAACTGCACGACACGGCCGACGTGGTGACGCGCGCGCGGCTCGTGTTCGGGCCGGCGCACCCGCAGGGCGGCCATATCCCGGCCGAACAAGTACTCCTGCTCCAGCGCGAACTCGTCGTAGTGCCGGCCGCGCTGCGTGGCGGCCCGGGTCAGCACATCGTCGACGTCGGTGACATTGCGGCAGGTCACGGTCTCCGCACCGGCCAGGCGAAGCACGGAGGCTGCCGCATCAGCCCAGACGAACGTGCTGGCGTGCCCGAGATGGGTCACGTCGTAGGGAGTGATCCCGCAGACGTAGAACCGGGCCGGGCTGATGACGGGCAGCGCGGAGCCACCCAGCCGGATCCGGTCAGTGTACTCGCGGCGGCCGTGGTGGTCCATGCACCTATCCTGCCCGCGCCTGGCGAAGATTCTTACCCCAGGGGCGCATTGCAGGCCATCATGCACGGATGGACAGCCGGGATCGGGACCACAGCGGACGGGCCCGCAACGCCCGTCCCCGAGACGCCCAGGGCCGGCCGTTGCCGCGCGGCACGCAGGGGGTGGATCGGGTTGCCGAGGACGTGGTGCTCAGCCCGGATGACGCGGTCCGCCAAGCTCAGCGGTTGATCGATGATGGCTATCCCTTCCAGGCCCACGAGGTGTTCGAGGGAGTGTGGAAGGCGACTTCGGGACAGGACCGCGAGCTGTGGCAGGGCCTGGCGCAGCTCGCGGTCGGCTTGACCCACGCGCAGCGGGGCAACCCCAAGGGCGCCGCGGCGTTGCTGCGGCGTGGCGCAGACCGCATCGATCCCTACGCTGCCGAGCCCCCACACGGACTGGACATCGTGGGCGTCGCCGCCCACGCCCGTCGGCTTGCCGCCCGGATCGAGGGTGATGGTCTGGACGTTGCAGCCGACGACCTGCGGCCGCGGCTACGCTCGTAACTGATTCAAGACACCGTGCCTGGTGTGCCGTCGGACGACTCAAGCGGTAGGTCGGCGTCCCGCCAGCCGCGCATCCCGCCAGCTAGGTCGCGAGCCGGCAACCCCGCCGCACGCAACGCCGCGGCCGCCCGCGCTCCCCGGCCGCCGGAACGGCAGGTGGTGAGGATCTGCGTGTCGGGTGGCAACGCGGCGGCATCGAGGTCGCCGATCGGCATGTGCACGGCCTCCGGGGCGTGGCCGGCGTCCCATTCATGTTGCTCGCGCACGTCCACGAGGATCGCGGCGCCCGACGCGATCAGCGAGCGCGCCCGGTCAAGAGCGATGGGCTCGGTGGGGATCTGGTCGGGAGCGCTCATGGTGGAATCCTCCTCTGCACCGTCTCCAGCGACACCGGACGTTACCCGCACTCGCCGGCCGTCGTCCGTGGAATGCTGTTTGGCGCGGGTCGCCTTTGACGAGGAGGACGACGGTGCGCATCGGGACGTTCTTGAGCTACAGCGGTGGCTTCGCCGAGACCGTCGCGGAGCTGGCTGACTACGAGAAGGCCGGGCTCGACATCGTGTTCGTGCCGGAGGCCTACAGCTTCGATGCGGTCAGCCAGCTGGGATTCATCGCTGCGCGCACCGAGCGGGTGGAGATCGCGTCGGGAATCCTGCAGATCTACACTCGCACCCCAACTCTGACGGCGATGACCGCGGCGGGGCTGGACTACGTCTCCGGCGGACGGTTCACCCTGGGCATCGGTGCTTCGGGTCCCCAGGTGATCGAGGGCTTCCACGGGGTGGCCTACACCGCACCGCTGGGTCGGACCCGGGAGCTGGTGGAGATCTGCCGCAAGGTGTGGCGTCGGGAGCGGCTGGACCATCAGGGCAGGAACTACCAGATCCCGCTGTCCGTCCCGCGCGGCGGTACTGGGTTGGGCAAGCCGCTGAAGCTGATCAACCACCCGGTGCGAGAGCGGATCCCGATCATCATCGCGGCGATCGGGCCGAAGAACGTGGCGATGGCCGCGGAGATCGCGGAGGGCTGGCAGCCGAACTTGTACCTACCGGAGCGGGCCGCCGAGGTATGGGGCGATTCGCTGGCCGCGGGGAGGGCGAAGCGGGATCCTTCGCTGGGGGAACTCGACGTCGTGGTCAGCACCCCGTTAGCCATCACCGAGGACGAGTACACCGCTACCGAGCTGCTCGACACCATCCGTCCGATGCTGGCGCTCTACATCGGCGGCATGGGCGCGAAGGGCCGCAATTTCTACCACGATCTGGCCTGCCGGTACGGCTTCCTGACCGAGGCCGACACGGTTCAGGACCTTTATCTGGCGGGCAAGAAGGACGACGCGGCCGCGGCGGTACCCGACGAGTTGGTCCGCGGCAGTTCGCTGATCGGTCCCGCCGGGTACGTCGGTGAACGGCTGGAGGCGCTGCGCGCGTCGGGCGTCACCACGCTGAACGTGACCCCGGTGGCCGGTACGGCTGCCGAGCGCGTCCGGCTCATCGAACGGGTCCGAAACCTCGCTTGAGTGCGCCACCGGCGGTGACGTCAGCCAGGCTCCCCGCTGAGTCGTGACCCGTCTCATCGGCGAGCAGGCAGCGGCATGCCGCTGCGACCAGGTCATCGAGCTCGGGAGGGGGTGGCTCACCGGCGAGGAGATGCCGGCGAGTCGCGGCGTAGGGCAGGTCGACCAGGGCAAGGGTCACCCGGCGCACAAGCACCGACTCGTCCCGCCCGTAGAGACGAGTTGCGTAGGACCGCAGAGCCGTTGCCAGCGCCGCGTTGAGGCTGGCCAGCTGCGTACCGAGCTCGACCGGCCAGCGGGCCGCGAGATCCTCCCGCCGGTACAGCAGTAGGACCCGGGCCTGGTCCGGGTCCTCGCGCGACCAGCGCACCGTGTGCAGCGCGGTATCGACTGCGGCGGACTGCAGGTTCTTCCCGGCCAGCGCGGTGAGGAAGCCTTCCTGGAACCGGTGCACGGTCCGCAGCCACAGCGCGGCGAGCACCAGGTCCCGGGAGGCGAACCGGTGGTAGATCGATCCCACCGGCGCGCCCAGAAGCTCGCCCAGCGCGCTGATCGTGGCCGCGGCAGGTCCGCGCGCAGAGACCAGACGCAGCGTCGCGTCGAGGATGCCCTCCTCGCTGAACTTCGCCTGCCTACCCACTTGACCTCACAGCGAGAAAAATAGAGTATTTGTTCTAATAAATCAATTCGTGAACCGCGAGACACGCAGCGGTGAGGAGATCGCGATGCGATGTGCCGCCCGATGGAGTCCAGCAGCTCTCCTGGATGTAGCGACGGCGTGGAACGTCACGGCGGCAGAGCGAGTCGCCTCCTACCCTTGCGACAGCCATCTGACCGGGCCGTGGCGCGGGCTGCTGCGCGCGGTGGACATCGACGCGCCACCCGATGTCGTCTTTCGATGGCTCTGTCAACTCAAGATCGCCCCGTACAGCTACGACCTGCTCGACAACGGCGGCCGGCGCAGCCCCCGCCGACTCACACCAGGCGCCGATGAGCTCGCCGTGGGCCAGCATTTTCTCGTGTTCGAGATCACCGACTTCGAACCCGGCAGGCATATCTCCGGTACCGGACGTCCACCGTTCACCCGCTGCTACGGCCCGCTGGCCGGGACCTATACCGTCACGCCACGTGGCGCGAACGGCTCCCGGCTGGTCGTCAAGCTCAACGTCGGCAACGACGGCAGGTGGCAGCGGGCCCGCTGCGCGGCCCTGGCCTGGGGTGATCTGATCATGATGCGCAAGCAGTTGCTCACCCTCAAGGCCCTCGCCGAAGGCCACCATCGACGAACTCGCCCCGGGCATGTTGTGTCCCGGGACGCCAGCTGAGCGCGGATCCGGTCCGCCGCTGCCCTTAAAACAAGCGCTGCCACAGTGGACAGTCGTGCGCGACCAATGTGGACAAGCTCTAGGCGGGCGTGGCACCGTGAGTGGATGCGCGACCTGAACGCCACGTCGGCCGCCCTGCTCGGATTGCTGCACACGGACCCGATGACCGGTGGGCAACTGGTCGCGGCGGCCGATGAGCGATTTGGGTCGTTCTTCGGAGTCACCCGTAGTCAGGTCTACCGCGAACTGCCCGTGCTCACCGAGTCCGGCCTGCTCCGGCTCGGCAAGAGGGGAGCACGGGCCAGCCAGCAGTACGTCCTCACCGCCGCCGGCAAGCGCGCGTTCAAGTCCTGGCTGAACTCCCCCTCGGGGTCGGACAACCTGCGCAGCCCGCTGATCCTGCGACTCGTGCACGCCGGGCAGCTGACCCCCAAACAGCGCGCCAACCTGGTCAGCACCGCCCGGGCCGATTACCTCGGTGCTCTTGACGAGGCCAGGGCAGACGCGAAGGCCGCCACCAATCCCTACACCAAGGCTGCCGCAGACTTCACGGTGGCGCACCGGCGCGCGGTCCTGAAGTTGCTCGACGCCCTCCCGAGGGACTGAGCCATCCCGAGGGACTGAGCCATCCCGAGAGACGGAGCAACGGGGGCGACTACCCTGGCTCGACGTGAACCCCGACGTCGCCGCAGACCTCAAGGATCTAGCCAGCACCCTCGCCGGGATCGAGGCTGTCCTGGACATCGACAGGTTGCAAGCTCAGGTAGCCGAACTGCAGGAGCAGGCATCCCGACCTGACTTGTGGGATGACGTCGAACACGCCCAACAGGTCAACAGCAAGCTCTCCCACAAGCAGGGTGACCTGCGGCGGGTGCTGGGTCTGCGGCAGCGGCTGGATGACGTGGAGATCCTCTACGAACTGGCCGAGGAGGGCGCTGACGAGGGCGCCCGTCGGGAGGCGGAAACCGAACACCACCGGCTGCGCAAGGAGATCGCGTCGCTGGAGATCCGGACCTTGCTGGCCGGCGAGTACGACGAGCGGCACGCGCTGGTGACGATCCGCTCCGAGGCGGGGGGAGTGGACGCGGCCGACTGGGCCGAGATGCTGATGCGAATGTACCTGCGATGGGCCGAGCGGCACGGCCACCCCACCGAGGTCTACGACATCTCCCCCGCCGAGGAGGCCGGCATCAAGTCGGCTACGTTCGTGGTCAAGGCATCCTTCGCCTACGGCACGCTGTCGGTTGAGCAAGGCACCCACCGGCTCGTCCGGATCTCACCGTTTGATAATCAAGGCCGCCGGCAGACATCTTTCGCCGGCGTCGAGGTGCTTCCGGTGACCGAAACCACCGACCACGTCGATATCCCGGAGAATGAGATTCGTATCGACGTTTTTCGATCTTCCGGACCCGGCGGGCAGAGCGTCAACACTACCGATTCCGCAGTGCGTATCACCCATCTGCCGACCGGGATCGTGGTGTCCTGCCAGAACGAGAAATCGCAGATCCAGAACAGGGCCGCGGCGATGCGGGTGCTGCAGTCCCGGCTGCTGGAGCGCAAGCGCCAGGAGCAGCAGGCGGAGATGGACGCGCTCAAGGGTGAGGGTCGCTCGTGGGGCAACCAGATGCGTTCATGCGTGCTGCATCCCTACCAGATGGTCAAGGATCTACGGACCGAGCACGAGGTGGGCAACCCGGCCGCGGTGCTCGACGGGGACATCGATGGCTTCTTAGAATCCGGTCTCCGGTGGCGTCGCCAGCAGGAGGCGCGGGTTGCCGGCTGAACCGCTTGGAATCTGCGGGCGCGCCTTCGCCGTGGCGCCGGGCGAGTACCCGGTCAGGATGAGTAGACTCGCCGCTCGTGATCCGACTCGAGCACGTCAGCAAGTCCTACCAGACTTCTACCCGACCCGCTCTCGATGACGTCACAGTCGCGGTGGGAAAGGGCGAGTTCGCGTTTCTCATTGGACCGTCGGGATCGGGCAAGTCCACTTTGTTGCGGCTGTTGCTCCGCGAGGAGGTGGCCAGCACAGGAGACGTCTACGTGGCGGACCTCAACGTCGGCAGGCTCTCCCAGCGTCGCATCCCGCAGCTGCGGCAGCGGGTGGGCTGCGTGTTCCAGGACTTCCGGCTACTGGGCAACAAGACGGTCTCGGAGAACGTCGCGTTCGCCCTGGAGGTGATCGGCAAGCCCCGGCACACCATTCGCAAGGTGGTGCCCGAGGTGCTTGATCTGGTCGGGCTGGAGGGCAAGGCGGACCGGATGCCGCACGAGCTCTCCGGCGGAGAGCAGCAGCGGGTGGCGATCGCCCGAGCCTTCGTGAACCGGCCGCTGGTGCTGCTGGCCGACGAGCCCACCGGAAACCTGGACCGCGACATCAGCCACGAGATCATGCTGCTGCTGGAAAGGATCAATCGAACCGGCACCACAGTACTGATGGCCACCCACGACCACGCGATCGTCGACTCCATGCGCCGCCGCGTCGTGGAGCTCCACCTCGGGCAGGTAGTCCGGGACGAGAGCCGCGGCGTGTACGGAGTCAGCCGCTGAGACCGGCTTGCCGGGTCGAAGCATCGGTACTGTGCCCCCCGTCCCCAACCCGAGGAATGTCCACTTCCCATGCGCGCCAGCTTCGTGTTAAGCGAGGTCGTCACCGGCCTGCGACGCAACGTCACGATGACCGTGGCGATGATCCTTACTACGGCGATCTCACTCGGCCTGCTCGGCGGGGGTCTGCTCGTGGTCCGCACCATCGACCGGATGCAGCAGGACTACTACCAGCGCGTCGAGACCGTGGTGTATCTCAGCGCCGACATCAGCGCGAATGACCCCGGTTGCACGTCGAGCACCTGCTC
>JBOHFC010000538.1:0-7892 GCA_050701375.1 Pseudonocardiaceae bacterium | reverse complement strand
ACTTCACCCACCCCGACGTGGTGATGGACAACGTTAGTTTCTGCGTAGACCAGTCGATTCACGCCGTCGTAGGAACCACTGGCTTCACTGAGGCCCGAGTGACGCAGGTCCGCGAATGGCTCGCGCCCAAGCCCGATCTCGGGGTGCTGATCGCCCCCAACTTCGCCATCGGGGCGATCCTGTCGATGCGTTTCGCTGCGATGGCAGCCCGGTTCTATGAATCGGTGGAGATCGTGGAACTGCACCATCCGCGCAAGGCCGACGCGCCGTCGGGCACCGCGGCCCGCACCGCGGCGCTCATCGCGGCGGCCCGCGCGCAGGCAGGAATGGGCTCGCCGCCGGATGCCACCACCCGCGTTGTGTCTGGGGCCCGGGGCGCTGAGATCGATGGGGTTCGAGTCCATGCGGTGCGCTTGACCGGGCTCATCGCGCACCAGGAGGTACTCCTGGGTACGGAGGGTGAGACGTTGACGATCCGCCACGACACCCTCGACCGCTCCTCTTTCATGCCCGGCGTCCTGCTAGGCGTCCGCTCGGTACTCCACCACCCAGGCCTGACCGTAGGCCTGGAACCCCTGCTCGATCTGTAGCCCTCGCCACCCCGACCGCGATTCGCCTGGGATAGTGCTCTGGCGCCCGGCTCGCAAGAATGCGGCACTCCGGTAGCCAGCTCGCCGCCGGTCGCTCAGTAACCCTGGATCTCCCGAACTCAACAGCAGAGCTGTTCCACGCCGAGGTCACAGTGACCGGTCCTACTACCGACCGTCGGAGTCGTGATCGGGGCTTTTTTGCTGTCCCGCCTCGTCGATGGCGAGGCCGACGGCCTCCGGCTGCTGCAGCTCGTGCTCTGGTCCATCGGTTCATGATCAATCGCGGCGTCATCGAGACGAAGGAGTCGGCTGGACAGAGACACGGCATGGAGAAGGTCGAGTACCTGCTCGAGGAGGTCTTTCACCAGCTCTTCCCCCTGGTGTAATCACAGGGCCTGTCTGGCTCCGAATGGCGGCCGCTGGGCAAACGGTTAGGTGAGCACGAAATCCAGGGGGCCGGTGAGGCGGACTTCACGCAGAAACCGGCCGCCGGCGTCGAGGGTGCGCAAGGTGCTGTCGGGGTTCCAGCCGGCGCGCCGGTAGAAGCTCAGCAAGGCCGGGTCCTCGGCGGGCACCCAGGCGATTCCCCGGGTAGCTCCGGCGTCGCGTAGCCCTGCCGCGACGGCAGCGAGCAACCGGCCGCCGTGGCCTCGGCGCCCCCACCTGGGTTCTACCAGCAGAGTGCTCACCAGCACGGTCCGCGCCGCGTCAGGCGGCAGCGCCCCATCGGCCGCGGCCACGTCATCCTCGGGCGCCGGACCGGCCACCACGAACCCGACCGGATCGTCGCCTTCGGTGGCGATCAACACCATGGCCCCGCCATCGATGGCGTCAGCCCAGGCTTTTCGCAGGTGCGGTGCATCCAGCTCGGCAAGGACGCCGGGCGGCAACAGCTCGGAGTAGGCGGCGCGCCAGGTGGCGGCATGCAGCGCGGCCAGGGTGGGAACGTCCTCAGGTGTCGCCGCGCGCACCCGCGCCACTGCCATGCCGCTCACGGTATGCGGTAGCCGAAACAAACACGTATCGGGGCGCTAGCGGGAAACTGTCGGTGCCTGATGGCAGCATCGGTGACCGTGGAGATCGTTGGGCAAGACAGCGCGCGGCGCACTGCGCTGGCCGCGCAAGGCTTTGCCGACCCGCGCCCCACCGGGGCGGTGACCCGGCGGCATCTGGTGCGGGTGCTGGGTCGGATCCGGCTGCTGCAGCTGGACTCGGTCACCGTGCTAGCCCGGGCGCACTACCTACCGATGTTCAGTCGGTTGGGTCCATACCCGAGGGAACTGCTCGACGCCGCCGCTTGGGCACACCCGGTGCGCCGTCCTCGCCTGCTGGTGGAGTGCTGGGCGCACGAGGCAAGTCTTGTCCCGGTTCACGACTGGCCGCTGTTGCACTCGGGAGCTAAGAAGCCCGGCTGGTGGCAGCGGTATGGCGAACTGGCGGCGCGCGCCCCAGAGCTGGTCTCGGCAGTGCTGGACGCGGTCAAGGAACACGGCCCGGTCGGCGCGGGCACCCTGGAGCGGGAGTTGGGTGCCGGGGTCCGTGCAGCGCCTGGATCGTGGTGGAACCGGACCGACACCAAACGGATCTGTGAGTGGCTTTTCGGCAGGGGCGAACTCGTCGCCGGTACGCGGCGCGGATTCGAGCGGCTCTATGACCTGCCGGAGCGGGTGCTGCCGGCGGAGGTGCTCGCCCGCCAGGTTGACGCCGAGCAGGGCGCTCGTGAGTTGATCGCGCGGGCCGGTGCCGCGCTGGGCGTAGCCACCGAAGCTGACTTGCGGGACTACTACCGGCTGCCACCGGAGCGCAGCAGGATGGCGGTCACGCAGCTCGTGGAGGCTGGAGAGCTGCAACCGGTAATGGTCCGGGGCTGGCGGGCACCGGCCTACCGGCACCGCGACGCTCGCACGCCGCGGCGGATCACCGGCGCCGCGCTACTGTGCCCGTTCGATCCGCTCATCTGGGACCGGGCGCGCACTGAGCGGCTGTTCGGCTTCCGCTACCGAATCGAGATCTACCTCCCGGAGCACCGGCGCAGCCACGGCTACTACGTGTTCCCGTTTCTGCTGGACGGCCAGCTGGTCGCCCGCGTCGACCTCAAGGCCGACCGTTCCGCTGGCCTGCTGCGGGTGCCGGGTGCCTTCGCCGAGCCCCGGATCGCCGACATCTCACGGGTGGTCACCCAGCTCGCGAGGGCGCTGCGTGAGCTGGCCGAGTGGCTGGAGCTCGGCGGGATCGCCATCGGGCAGCGTGGAGATCTGGTCACCGCCCTCGGCGCCGCGACCAGGCGTGGCGCCGAGGGCAGGCCGGTCAGGATGGTGCCGCGGTGACCAGCGCATCGCCCGACCCGGTACGGGCCCGCACCCGCACCGCTACGTCGCCCTCGGCGGGCGGGCCGCCGACCGGCAGGTCGCTGCGCGCCCGCCCGGACCCGGAGCTGACGTCCAGCTCGGCCAACACTCCGGGGTGGATCCCGACTCGCAGCTGCCCCGAACCGGTGGTGAGCTCGAGTCCACCGGCGCAGGCGTCGACCACCGTGAGGTCACCGCTGCCGGTGCGCGCGCTGACGTCGTGCGTGACAGCGCCGAGCCGGACGTCGCCAGAACCGGTGTGCACGGTGCCGCTGCCTCCCGCGCCTTCGACGCTGATCACGTCGACCTCTCCGGACCCGGTCCGCACCCGCAGCTGGCCTAGGACGGTGCCCAACCGGACGTCGCCCGAGCCAGTGCGGACCTCGGCCGCTCCGGTGCAGCACTGCGCCCGGACCTGCCCCGCTCCGGTCACGACGTCAAGGGCGGCGGCCGCTCCGGTAACCGCGACGTCTGCGGAGCCGCTTCGAGCGTTGATCGATGAGCCCGCTGGTGCGCTCACCTTGATTATCAGCGCAACGGTGCGCAGCGGACCCTCCCGCGGAGTGCGTACCGTCAGCCGCTGCCCGGTGAAGTCAATCACAGTGCGCCGCACCGCCTCGGCCGCCACCGCGTTCAGTGGGCTGGCCCCGGTCTGCTCGCCCAGCCAGTTCAGTAGGCCGCCGATCGCTACATTCCACGGCGGCTGGCTGGTCGGGTCGGGGCGGATCTGTACGGCTATCCCACGGTCTGCGGTGTCGTCGGTCAGGGTGATGTCCAGCCGTCCGGCATCGAGCTCGACAGAGATGTCGATCGGTCCTTGGCACTCGAAGTCCTGCTGCCGAACCACCGATGCGTCGGTGTCGTCGTGTTCCACGAGTTCTCCTCAACGAGATTGGTCAACCTGGGACGTAGCTCAGCCTCGGACCCATCCCTGGACCCGGTTGTGGCCACGGCGGTCGCCAGGGCCCCGGCGCGCCTCGTTCCACGGCTCACCGCGCAATGCGCCCGCGACGGCTTGCGAGACCCAGGTGTTCAGGGATACGCCCTGCTCGGCAGCGGCCCGCTCAGCCTGCCCCTTGAGCTGGTCGAACAGCCGCAGGGTCATCCGTCTGATGTCGCCGCTGGCGTCGCCGAAAGAGGTTGTGCCGGGCTCGAAGGGTGGCGACGGACCATCTGCTCGGGGGTCGGTGGCATGCATTCCGTTATCGCTCGAGCCGGTGTCGGACGGAGCGGTCACCGCGATCCGCACGTCCCGGCCGTCCAGCCGCACTTCCACCACTCGGTCGTCCAGCGCCGAAGTGACTTCCGCCGCGAGGTCGGACAGCGCGGTCATGATGGCCAAACGGGCAGCCGGGCCGAGGGCAGCGCTCAGCACGGCCGCGGTGTGGCGGGTCTGCTCGTCGCCCGCCGACGCTGCGGCGGTGAGATCTTCGCGCAGCTGTGAGATGTACGGAGTGAGATCCATGACGTCAATCATGGCGTCACATGTGACGTCAGTCAAGACGTCACATGTGCCACAGTACGCTGCGGACGCTCGGAACCGGGGCCGGCTGAGAGGAGTGCGCAGTGAGCGCGGATGACACCGGAGTGGATGAGGCCGAAGTGAATGGCACCGCGGTGAGCACGGTGGCGTTGCGGGTCCAGCTCGTTGGCAAAACCGAATTCTTCCCGCCTGCTGAAGTGCCGTGGTCCACCGATGCCGACGGCGGGCAGGCACTCGCTGAGTTCGCCGGTCGGGCCTGCTACCAGTCGTGGCGCAAGCCCAACCCGGCGACCGCTACGAACGCCGGGTACCTCAGACATATACTCGAGGTCGGCCACCTGTCAGTGCTCGAACATGGCACGGTCAGCTTCTACCTCACCGGCGTATCGCGGTCGTTGACCCACGAGCTGATCCGGCACCGGCACTTCTCGTACTCGCAGTTGTCCCAGCGGTACGTTCCGGAGCGGACCGCTGCGATGGTCGAGCCGGACGTCATCGCCGATGATCCTGAGCTGCACCGGCTGTTCCATGCCGCGGCCCAGGCTAGCCAGCAGGCCTATAACCACCTCCTCGCCGGTTTAGAGGAACGCTTCGCCGACGAGCCGAATGCCACACAGCGTCGCAAGCAGGCGCGCCAGGCGGCTCGCTCAGTACTTCCCAACGCCACCGAGACCCGGGTCGTGGTCACCGGCAACTACCGCGCCTGGCGGCACTTCATCGCGATGCGTGCCACCGAGCACGCCGACGTCGAGATCCGTGCGTTGGCCGTGGAGTGCCTGCGCCAGCTGCACAAGGCAGCACCCAACGCGTTCGGTGACTTCGAGATCAGCGCTCTCCCAGACGGTACCGAAATCGCCTCGAGCCCCTTTGTGTCAGAGGGCTGAAGTAACGTGCAGACATGGACCTCGACGAGGCGCGGGCGGTTGTCGCCGGGCAGCATCACGCGGTGCTCACCACCCTGCGTAGCGACGGCACGCCGCAGATGTCCCCGGTGGCGGCAACGGTCGACGGAGCCGGTCGGGTGGTGGTGAGCACCCGCAAGACCGCGTTCAAGGTGCGTAACCTACGCCGGGACCCCCGAGCGTGGCTGTGCGTGCTGGCGGACGGCTTCGACGGCCGATGGGTCCAGGTCGGTGGCTCGGTGCGGATAGTCGAGCTGCCAGAGGCGATGGAAGGACTAGTGGACTACTACCGGAGGGTGTCCGGTGAACACCCGGACTGGGACGACTATCGGGCGGCGATGGAGCGCGACCAGCGAGTGCTACTGCAGGTCGAGCTCACCTCGGCCGGACCGGACCGAGAAGGGTGATGACAGGCGTGGGGGACAAGACGCTTGCCGCCGGCGAGCGGCAAGAGCTGTGCGATCTGATGGATCAGCTGGGCCCAGACGCCCCGACGCTCTGCGAGGGGTGGACGACTCGCGACCTGGCGGCACATCTGGTGGTCAGGGAGGGTCGACCGGCGGCCGCGGCGGGCATTCTGCTACCACCACTGGCCCCGCTGACGGCTCGGATGCAGCGCCGCACCGCCGAACTGCCCTGGCCAGAGCTCGTCGCGCTGGTCCGCAATGGTCCGCCCCGGTGGTCGTTGATGCGGCTGGGGCCGCTGGGGGAGAAGATCAACGGAGTTGAGTTCTTCGTCCACCATGAGGATGTGCGGCGAGTCGGTCGGGGGTGGGAACGGCGGCCGGCAGACCCGCACCGTGCCGAAGCGCTGTGGGCGGTACTGTCTCGGCTTGCCCGACTGTGCTACCGGCGCTCGCCGGTCGGTGTCGTGCTGCGCCGCCCGGACGGCACAGAGCGCGTCGCACGCCGCGGTCGCCGAAGCGTTACCGTCGTCGGTCCGCCCGAGGAGCTGACGATGCACGCCTACGGCCGTGCTGAGGCGCTGGTCGACGTTGAAGGTGACCCGATGGACATCCAGCAGCTCCAGGACAGCCAGCGGGGGTTCTAGTCGGCACCGCGAGGAGTCGCCATCGGTGTGTGCTCGCGGGCAACGGTAGCGTCCACGTATGAGTACTGCGCCGACCTCTGCGTCCGGCCGACCCTTCGGTCGGGTGCTCACCGCCATGGTTACCCCGTTCGCCGCTGATGGTGAGCTCGATCTGGACACCGCGGGCAAGCTTGCCCACCAGCTGGTGGAGCGGGGGTGTGATGGGTTGGTGGTCAACGGCACCACCGGTGAGTCGCCAACCACCACCGACGCCGAGAAGGCGGATCTGGTGCGGGCGGTGGTGCAGGCAGTCGGGGAACGGGCGGCCGTGTTGGCCGGTGCCGGAACCTACGACACCGCGCACAGCGTCGAGCTGGCCAGGCAGGCGGCGCAGGCCGGCGCGCACGGCCTGCTGGTGGTGACCCCGTACTACTCCCGCCCACCGCAGGCGGGGCTCCTCGCGCACTTCACTGCGGTCGCCGACGCCACCGAGCTGCCGATGATGCTTTATGACATCCCGCCGCGGGCGGTGGTGCCGATCGCGAGGGATACCCTTTACCGGTTAGCGCAACATCCACGGATCGTCGCGGTCAAGGACGCCAGGGGAGACCTCGCCTTGGGCGCGGAGATCATCGCCGGCACCGACCTGGCTTACTACTGCGGGGACGACGCGCTCAACCTGCCGTGGCTGTCGGTGGGTGCGGTGGGGTTCGCCAGCGTCATCGGCAATGTCGTGCCCGATCGGCTGCGGACCATGATCACAGCATTCGATGCCGGTGAGCCAGGCGCGGCACTGGAGGTGCACGTCTCCACCCTGGGCTTGATTCGGACCTTCTCCATGGCGGGCGGGGTGGCCTTCGGCAAGGCCGCGCTGCGCCTGACCGGGCTTGATGTCGGTGACCCCCGGTTGCCGCAGGTCGCCGCCGACCATGACCAAGTCACCGCGATCGCTTCCGCGCTGGTCGAGGCCGGAGTTCTCACATGAGCGCTGTCCCTACCGGAACCCCGCTGCCCGTGCCGGGTGTACCCACCACGGCACCACCGCCGTTGCCCGACGGCGGTCTGCGGGTGGTCGCACTTGGCGGCATCGGCGAAATCGGCCGCAACATGACTGTCTTTGAGCACGCCGACCGGTTGCTCGTGGTGGACTGTGGGGTGTTGTTTCCCGAAGACGACGCGCCCGGAGTCGATCTGATCCTGCCCGACTTCCGGGCGATCGAGCATCGGCTGGACGATATCGAGGCGCTGGTGCTCACCCACGGGCACGAGGACCACATCGGCGCCGTGCCGTTCTTGCTCAAGTTGCGTCCTGACCTGCCCGTAGTGGGTTCTGAGTTCACCCTCGCGCTGGTCCGCGAGAAATGCCGGGAGCACCGCCAGAAACCGCAGCTGATGCAGGTCGCGGAGGGTGGTCGGCATCGCTGTGGACCATTCGATTGTGAGTTTTTCGCGGTGAATCATTCCATTCCCGACGCGCTGGCGGTGGCCATCCGCACCCCGGCCGGACTGGTGCTGCACACCGGCGACGTCAAGCTCGAC
>JBOHFC010000537.1:0-3616 GCA_050701375.1 Pseudonocardiaceae bacterium | reverse complement strand
AACCTTAACGGTTCGCCACGGATTGGCTATGAAGGACCTCCCACTGCACCACCGCGACCCGTTCGATCGCATGCTCATTGCGCAGGCGCGATGTGAGGGGCTCACGATCGTCACAAGTGACCGCGCGTTCGCCGCCTACGACGTCCCGATCCTACCCGCCTGACTCGAAATGGTGGGCACCGCGGTGATCCAGGCCCGAGGCCGCAGTTGGTCCGCCAGGACCGCTGCGCTACGAGGTGAACGCCGACGAACCCTGGTGTGCTGTGCCGCACGGGCGACGTCGATGCATGGATAACAGCCTCGACAGAACGGGCTCTCAACTAGTCGCAGGATCGAACTCATCGTTCTTGATGCCGCCGATGAACGTTGCCCAGTTGGGCTGGGCGAAGGCGAGGGCGAGGCCGTTGGGGTGGTGGCTGTGCCGCACTGCAACCCGGCCGGTGCGGTCGGCCAAGGCGCCAGCCTCGACACAGCTTCCGCCGGAGCTGTTGCTGTAGCTGCTGATCCGCCAGGAAACGTCGGCCCGAGCGTTCGGACCGAGGACCTGGCCCGGGTGGGCCATTACAGATCCCCTCCGATGGAGCTGATGAGCTTGGCGGACTCCGCTGGCTCAAGTGCGCTGTCCAAGAGGTGATCGTATACCCGGACGAACCGCTCGGAGCCCGGTGGCTCGACATACACACCGCCTGCCAAGGTGTCGGTATAGCCGATCTCCAGGTCCGGCTGCGCAATGGTGAACACCAGGAAGTCGCCGCTCGTGCTGGCATGTGCACCAACCCGGGCTGGGAGCACCCGGAGATCCACATGTGGCAGCTTGCTGCAGGCGAGAAGATGCGCGAGCTGGCTGCGCATGACGCCCGACCCACCGATCTCGCGGCGCAGCACGAACTCATCGATGATCACCCTCAATCGGGGTGGTGTCTCCTGGTGCAGTACGGCCTGCCGGTCGATCCGGAGCTGCACCCAGCGGGCGATCTGCGCCGGTTCGGCCTCCCAATCCGCGGCAGTGATCACAGCTTCGGCGTACTCCCGGGTTTGCAACAGCCCGGTTACCACCAAGGCGGCGAATGAGCGGATCTCGGTCGCGCGAGCCTCCAACCACACAAAGTCCACGAACTGGCGCTCGACGTCGGGCTCGTAGCCATCCCACCAGCCCTTCTGCCAGACGTCATCGGACAGCCGGAGCAACCCGTCGCGCTTGCGGCGATCGGACACTCCGTACAGGTCGAGCAACGCCATCAGGTCCGGGCGGCGGATCGGGTACTCGCCGGACTCGAACCGGCTCACCGTGGCGGCGTTGCGTTGCAGGAACTCACCGGCGCGGGCCAACGTCATGCCGGTTTCATCGCGCAGGTCCCGCAGGATCTGACCCAACCACTGGGCCCGCAGGGTCACCTTCGACTTGGGCGGCATCCCGCTATCCTGCCGTACGTGGCAAGCCGCATTACGCAAGTTTGTGTATCTTACAATCCTGTGTCATGCTAATCGTCCACGATCTCCATGCGGCAGGCATGGCGACTGAGCGCAACGGGGCTGGCCCATGGGAATCGGTTCAGGCGTCCAGGTCTCGGCCTGGATCAAGATCTGCGACAACACCGCCATCGCCTACCACGTGTTCGACCACGGGATGGTCGAGTTCTCTCTCGGCAGCGACGTTGACCTGGTCGCCACCGAGCGCGGCCTGCACAACCTCGTCACCCACGCGCAGGAGGCCCTGCGCTCGGTCCAGAACGCGGCCGACCGCAACAACGGGAGTTGCCAGACGGCGTGATCCGCTGGAGGTCGGGATGCGCACGCAGACCTAAGTGCATAACGTCCACCCTGAGCAGCCCGACCCGTGTGGTGATCGACGTCGGCCACTGGCGTTAGCCTCGCTGGAGTGCGGATCCTGCTGCTGTCCACCGCTGATACCGACCTGCTCGCCGCGCGGGCCTGCGGTGCCGGCTACCGGCTCGCCAACCCGGCCCGGACCGAGCCCACGGAGCTGCCCGCACTGCTCGACGGGATGGACCTGGTGGTGCTCCGGTTGCTCGGCGGCCGGCGAGCCTGGGAGGCGGGGCTCGAGGCGCTGCTGCGCGCCCGGCTGCCGACGGTCTGCCTGGGCGGCGAGGCGACCCCGGACGCGGAACTGATGGCGAGCTCCACGGTTCCGGCGGGCGTGGCCGCGCAGGCGCTGCGCTACCTGGTTGCTGGCGGACCTGTCAACCTGGAACAGCTGGCCCGGTTCTTGTCCGACACACTGCTACTCACCGGGGAAGGCTTCGAGCCGCCTGCGCCTACTCCTGACTACGGTGTGCACGACCAGCGCGAGCTCGATCCCGCATGCCCGACCGTTGGCATCGTGTTCTACCGCGCGCATGCGCTGGCCGGGAACACCGGTTTCGTCGACGTGCTGGCCGATGCGCTGCGCGCTGCCGGCGCCAACGCGCTGCCGGTGTTCTGCGGCTCGCTGCGGGGACTGGGCGACGCACAGGCCGAGGGGCTGCGTGCGCTGCTGGGTCGGTGCGACGCGGTGGTGACCACGGTGCTCGCCGCGGGTGGCAGCTCCGGGGCGCAGGAAGAGGTATGGGACGCGGGAGCGCTGGCCGCGCTGGACGTCCCAGTGCTGCAAGGTCTGTGCCTAACCTCGTCCCGGGCGGCCTGGCAGGCCAGCGACGCGGCGCTGTCGCCGATGGACGCCGCCATGCAGGTCGCCATCCCGGAGTTCGACGGCCGGCTGGTGTCGGTGCCATTCTCTTTCAAAGAGCCGGGCCCGGACGGGATCCCGATCTATCTGGCCGACCCCGAACGGGCAGCAAGGGTGGCGGGAACCGCCGTGGCGCTCGCCCGGCTGCGACAGGTGCCCGCATCGAACAAGCGCCTGGCGATCGTGCTGTCCGCCTACCCGACCAGGCATTCCCGGATCGGCAACGCCGTGGGGCTGGACACCCCGGCGTCGGCCGTGGTGTTACTGCGCGCGCTCGCCGGGGCCGGCTATGACCTCGGCGACGTGGACCTCCATAGCTTGGAAGGTGACGCGCTGATCCACCGGTTGATCGCCGCCGGCGGTCACGACGTGGAATGGCTCACCGAGGACCAGATGGCGAGCTCGGCCATCCGGGTGCCCACCGAGCAGTACGCCCAGTGGTTCGCCGCCCTGCCCTCGCCGTTGCGGGACAAGGTCGTGGCGACCTGGGGTGAACCGCCCGGGCAGCTCTACGTTTCCCACGGCGCTCTCTACGTCGGCTCGCTGATGTTCGGCAATGTCGTGCTGCTCATCCAGCCGCCGCGCGGGTTCGGTGAGAACCCGGTGGCGATCTACCACGATCCCGAGCTGCCCCCATCGCACCAGTATCTGGCCGCCTACCGGTGGCTGGAGCACTCATTCGGTGCGCACGCGGTGGTGCACCTGGGCAAGCACGGCAACCTGGAATGGTTGCCCGGCAAAGGGCTCGGGCTCGCCGCGCGGGATGCTCCGGACGCAGTGCTGGGCAACCTGCCACTGGTGTATCCGTTCATCGTCAACGACCCTGGTGAGGGCACCCAGGCCAAGCGCAGGGCGCACGCCACCATCGTCGATCACCTGATCCCGCCGATGGCCCGGGCGGACACCTACGGTGATCTGGCTCGTCTCGAG
>JBOHFC010000536.1:0-2344 GCA_050701375.1 Pseudonocardiaceae bacterium | reverse complement strand
GCCGCAACGCGGCCACCCCCTGCGCCGACGGCATCGCACGCGATCGCGTGATCGCGTGGCGGTACTGCCCGACTGGGGCTGCAGTCGGTCTGCCCCAGCACCGCCTCAGCTGAGGAGGTGACGGCTGAGCGATGCCGCCAGCCGCACCGGATGCTGTTCCCTAACCATCCGGTGCGATCACCAGCTACGCTCAGCTACCGTCGGCTCCGCCGCCGAAGCCGGTACCGGCGACGTTGGTCACAGAATGTCGATGTTCAAGAAGTCGCTAAGGATGTTGACGCCACCTTCATCGTCCCCCTCGCAGCCGCAGGTCGCGAACATGGACATGACCGTACGCGCGGGGAGCAGCTCCACCTGCTGCCCATGGATTTCGTCAAAGCTCAATGCATCAGACATGAATCCTCCTCACACTGGCCCCCAGTGGGCCGGGAATGGGCCGGGAACGGAACACCTCATCGGCAGCATGGCCGATTCGGCTTGCATACCGTCACTTCTCCAGTTGGGATTGCCCTGACGGTTACGACACGGCGTGACGTCCAACTCCTCATGGGACTTCTTTCCAAGCCTCCATGCCGACGCCCTGGAGAGGAGTAAGGTCGCATCGCAACATGCATTTCACCTAAAATGTCACACGCCGCTACCTAAATCTTGGCACGTCGCCACCTACAGCCGTCAAGCTGGTTGCGACTACGTAGTAAGGAGCCAAACAGTACGGAGATTGAGCACCGGGCTACCTAGAGCGTGACGTCGATGGGGCTAGCTGAGGTGCGATCCGAACGACAATGTGCTGGTTAGCTCCCTTTACTGGGCGGATGCGCCGCTAGCGCGAACGCCGCCAGCGGCGCGATCAGCACGACGCGTCGGCCGCACCACCCGCGGCAGGGATGTACACAACGCGCACTGTTCGAGGGCAAACCAGGGGTTACTGCGTAGTCTCACCGAGGGCGACTACCTAGTGTTGACTCGGAGCCGGCTGCCTAGCGTGATCGCTGATAACACAGCGGTGGCCGTATCCGAGCGCATTCCCACGAATGGTGTGTTGAACGCAGTGTGGACCGAGCACCAGGGGGCGGCGGGGCCCATCGAGACGTGAGGACGATCTTAAGAGCAACCCGATCGGTGGCCCGCTGCGAGGACTTGCCGGCGAGCTGTGGATGCGGGCGATCACTGATGGCCGGCGGATGCGAGGACCTGGCCACGCAGCTGTTGGCTTAGCGGACCCATTGGGGTGACCCGACTACGCTGGCGCTGGTGAGCGATACGCAGGGGCCGACCGTGCTGTTGGTCGGGCCACCCGGGGCCGGCAAGTCTACGGTGGGCCGCTTGCTGGCGGCCCGGATAGGAGTGGACTTCACCGACGTCGACGATCTCATCGTCGCCGGCGCAGGTCGCAGCATCGCCGAGATCTTCATCACCGACGGCGAGTCGGTGTTCCGGGAGCTTGAGGAAGCCGAGGTGGCGGGCGCACTGGCCGGGCACAACGGAGTGCTGGCATTGGGCGGCGGGGCGGTGCTCTCGGAGCGAACGCGGACGAGGATTCATGGGCGCCGCGTGGTGTTCCTGTCAGTCGGGATGGCCGAAGGGGTGCGCCGCACGGGATTGTCGACCGCCCGCCCGTTGCTTGCCGGAGTGAACCCACGGGCGACGTTCGCCGCCCTGCTCAACGCCCGGTTACCGCTGTACCGGGAGGTCGCCACTGTCGAGGTGGCGACCGACGGTCGCCGTCCGGACGAGGTCACCGATCATGTGCTGGACGCTATCGGAGCTGTCGGGGGTACTCGCTAGGCCGTAGTTTTCGACAGTTTCTTCGACCACAGAGGAGCGCCGATGAGAGAGACCGGCGAGCCGGACCAGGCTGGTGATACCGAGCCGCGCCGGATTCGAGTTGCGACGGCGCAGCCCTATGACGTCATCGTCGGGCGGTATCTGCGGGCTGAGCTGCTCGACGCGGTGGGCAGCGGCGCCGTCGCGATCGTGCACCAGCCGACGCTGGTAGAGGGGGCCGAGGCGCTGCGCACCGTGCTGGAGCACCTCGGGTCGCAGGCTTACCGCATCGAGGTGCCTGACGCCGAGGATGGCAAGAAGTTGGCGGTGGCGGGGTTCTGTTGGGACGTGCTCGGGCAGGTGGGCTTGGACCGCACAGGCACCGTGATCGGCTTCGGCGGTGGGGCGGTGACCGATCTTGCCGGATTCGTCGCCGCTAACTGGCTGCGCGGTGTCCGGGTGGTGCAGGTTCCTACCACGCTACTGGCGATGGTGGATGCCGCGGTGGGCGGCAAGACCGGCATCAATACCGACGCGGGCAAGAACCTGGTCGGTGCGTTCCATGAGCCTGCCGCGGTGT
>JBOHFC010000535.1:0-3526 GCA_050701375.1 Pseudonocardiaceae bacterium | reverse complement strand
TTCGACAACACGGGGAGAAGGAACGAGACGTGCTTGACGTCAACTTCTTCGACGAGCTCCGCATCGGCCTTGCGACCGCAGAGGACATTCGCCAGTGGTCCTTCGGTGAGGTCAAGAAGCCGGAGACTATCAACTATCGCACGCTCAAGCCGGAGAAGGACGGGCTTTTCTGCGAGAAAATCTTCGGTCCCACCCGGGACTGGGAGTGCTACTGCGGCAAGTACAAGCGCGTCCGTTTCAAGGGCATCATCTGCGAGCGCTGCGGCGTTGAGGTGACCCGCGCCAAGGTGCGCCGTGAACGGATGGGTCATATCGAGTTAGCCGCGCCGGTGACTCACATCTGGTACTTCAAGGGTGTCCCGAGCAGGCTGGGCTATTTACTCGACCTGGCTCCCAAGGATCTTGAGAAAATCATCTATTTCGCGGCGTACGCCATCACCGCGGTGAACACCGAGGAACGGCACAACGATCTCTCCACCTTGGAGAGCGAGATCGGTGTCCAGCGCAAGCGACTTCAGGACCGCCGCGACGCGGATATCGAGGCGCGCGCGCAGAAGCTCGAAGCTGACCTCGGGGAGCTGGAAGCCGAAGGCGCCAAGAGCGATGTGCGGCGCAAGGTCATAGAGGGTGGCGAGCGCGAGATGCGCCAGCTCAGCGACCGTTCCCAGCGCGAGGTCGACCGGCTCGATGAGATCTGGGAGACGTTCACCAAGCTCGACGTCGGCCAGCTCATTGTCGATGAGATGCTCTACCGGGAGCTCTATGACCGGTATGGCGACTACTTCACCGGCGCCATGGGTGCCGAAGCGATCCAGAAACTGATGGAGAACTTCGACATCGACGCTGAGTCGGACAACCTGCGCGAGACCATCCGCAGCGGCAAAGGCCAGAAGAAGCTACGCGCGCTCAAGCGCCTCAAGGTTGTCGCGGCTTTCCAGATCACTCGCAACAACCCGATGGGGATGGTGCTGGACTGCGTGCCGGTGATTCCGCCGGACCTGCGCCCCATGGTGCAGCTCGACGGCGGCCGTTTCGCGACGTCTGACCTCAATGACCTATACCGTCGGGTGATCAACCGGAACAATCGACTCAAGCGGCTCATCGACCTGGGTGCGCCGGAGATCATCGTCAACAACGAGAAGCGGATGCTGCAGGAGGCCGTCGACGCGCTGTTCGACAACGGTCGCCGTGGCCGTCCGGTGACCGGTCCCGGAAACCGTCCGCTGAAGTCGCTGTCTGATCTACTCAAGGGAAAGCAGGGCCGGTTCCGGCAGAACCTGCTCGGCAAGCGGGTCGACTACTCCGGCCGCTCGGTTATCGTGGTTGGTCCACAGCTCAAGTTGCACCAGTGTGGCCTGCCCAAGCAGATGGCACTGGAGTTGTTCAAGCCGTTCGTGATGAAGCGTCTGGTCGATCTCAACCACGCGCAGAACATCAAGTCCGCCAAGCGGATGGTTGAACGGCAGCGCCCGCAGGTGTGGGACGTCCTCGAAGAGGTCATCACCGAGCATCCGGTGCTGCTGAACCGGGCGCCTACCCTGCACCGGCTGGGTATCCAGGCCTTCGAGCCGCAACTGGTCGAGGGCAAGGCGATTCAGCTGCACCCACTGGTCTGCGAGGCGTTCAACGCGGACTTCGACGGTGACCAGATGGCGGTGCACCTGCCGCTGTCGGCCGAAGCGCAGGCCGAGGCGCGGATCCTGATGCTGTCCAGCAACAACATCCTGTCCCCGGCCTCGGGTCGGCCGCTGGCCATGCCCCGGCTGGACATGGTTACCGGGCTGTATCACCTCACCAAGCTCCGCGAAGGAGACACCGGTGAGGGTCGCTCGTTCTCCTCGCCGGCCGAGGCGTTGATGGCGCTGGACCGTGGCACGATCGCGCTGCAGGCCAGAATCCGAGTCCGGCTGCGCAATGTGGTTCCGCCCGTCGCCGAGCAGGCCCACTTGACGGAGAGTCAGGGCTGTGAACCGGGAGCGGCGTGGATCGCGGACACCACCGTGGGTCGGGTGCTGTTCAATGATCTGTTGCCCGAGGATTACCCGTACATCAACGACATCTTGCCCAAGAAGCGCCAGGCTGCGATCGTCAACGACCTCGCCGAGCGGTATCCGATGGTTTCCGTCGCTCAGACCCTGGACAAGCTCAAGGATGCCGGGTTCCACTGGGCTACCCGCTCTGGTGTGACGCTGTCCAGCTCCGACGTGGTGGTGCCAGCCGCCAAGCAGCAGATCCTCGACCAGTACGAGGCCAAGGCCGACCTGGTGGAGAAGCGTTACCAGCGGGGCGTGCTCTCGCACGACGAGCGCAACGGCGAGCTGGTGAAAATCTGGTCGCAGGCCACCGACGAGGTCGCCAAAGCGATGGAGGCGAACTTCCCGGAGGACAACCCGGTCTTCACGATCGTGTCGTCTGGAGCGGCCGGGAACATGACCCAGGTCCGGTCCCTGGCCGGGATGCGGGGCCTGGTCTCCAACCCCAAGGGCGAGTACATCCCGCGCCCGATCAAGCACAACTTCCGCGAAGGCCTGTCCGTGCTGGAGTACTTCATCGCCACGCACGGCGCCCGCAAGGGACTGGCTGACACCGCATTGCGGACCGCCGACTCCGGGTACCTGACCCGGCGCCTGGTGGATGTCTCGCAGGACGTCATCGTGCGGGAGAACGACTGCGGCACCGAGCGCGGTATCCAGATGCCGGTCACCGAGCTGGGCCAGGAAGGCCGGACGATCCGGCATCGCTACGTGCAGACCAGCGTGTACGCGCGCTGCGCGGCGGAGGACGTGCTGGATGGCTCCGGCTCGGTGGTCATGCCTCGCGGGGCGGACCTGGGCGATCCCGCAATCGACACGCTGGTGGCCGCCGGCGTCCGGCGGGTCAAGGTGCGCTCGGTACTGACCTGCGAGTCCGCCAACGGTGTGTGCGCGATGTGCTACGGCCGGTCGATGGCCACCGGCAAGCTCGTCGACGTGGGTGAGGCGGTCGGCATCGTGGCCGCCCAGTCCATCGGTGAGCCCGGCACGCAGCTGACGATGCGTACCTTCCACCAGGGTGGGATTGCCGGCGAGGACATCACCACCGGCCTACCCCGGGTTCAGGAGTTGTTCGAGGCCCGGGTGCCCAAGGGCATGGCGCCGATCGCCGATGCCGACGGTCGGGTGCGCGTTGAGGACGGCGAGAAGTTCTGGAAGATCACCATCATTCCGGACGACGGCAGCGAGGAGATCGTCTACGAGAAGCTGTCCAAGCGGCAGCGGCTCGCGGTGATCACCATCGACGGTACTGAGCGGCCGCTGGCTGACGACGACCACGTCACCGTCGGGCAGAAGCTGCTCGAGGGTGTGGTGGACCCGCACGAGGTGCTTCGCGTGATGGGACCACGGGAGGTGCAGCTGCACCTGGTTCGCGAGGTCCAGCAGGTGTACCGGTCGCAGGGTGTCGACATCCACGACAAGCACATCGAGGTCATCGTTCGGCAGATGCTGCGCCGGGTGACGATCATCGACTCGGGCGCTACCGAGTTCCT
>JBOHFC010000534.1:0-9222 GCA_050701375.1 Pseudonocardiaceae bacterium | reverse complement strand
CCGATATGGGGCGGCGGGTGCCTGCCGCCCCCGAACGGCGGGACCTAGCGACCTAGGTGTTGCTGCTCATGACGTTGTTGACGCTTGGTTGACGCGGTGGCGTTGAGCGCTGCGCCCATGCGGCTGGTCCGCCGACGCGCCATCATCGAGATCCACTCCGAATGCGGTGTCTGGCGCAGCGTCGAACACCGGCACGACGACGGTCGGCTCAATAGGGAACTCTCTGCGGTCCGCCTCGGCACGCGGTGGAATCTCGCGTTCCCGCCGCCCGCTCGTTGGTCCGGGATGCTTGACAATGAGTTTCCATCGGGCGCCCAGAACCGTAACGTCGCTGGTGGTGGCGCTCCTCCGGCCCAGGTGGGCCGTGCACAGGACCGCAGACCGGGTACCAGGGGGATGGGGGGTGGTACCCGGTCTGCGGTATCCACCAGCAGGCGCGCTCACTCGGCAACCGGGCCCTTCGTGATCTGCCGAATCGCCGTCTCAGCTTCCCGGGGTGGTCGTCTGCTGGGTGCAGCACCCATGCTCGCCGCCTCATCCCGCGCCGACTCAAGCGCCCATATCACCTCATCGACCTTCCCCGGATCCATAATGGCTTCCCAAGTAAACGGCGGCCTGATGGACATCCACACCGAGCCGCGCACCACTGTCACCACGACCGTTGCGCCAACCCCCTGCATGCCATTGACCCAGACCCTCCGGGGCATTCCCCAGCCGGTATATGCGACGTGCCCGTTAGCCACGCCTTCGGGCCGAGTCTGCGGCTTCGCAGAGGGCTTAACCACCTGACACCGTTCCAACAGGTTCGACGGCATGCTCTGGCACGGCAATCGGTCGAAGATGACCGGCCGGTCGGTATCGTTGCGTCACGACATGACACCGGTGGGTGGCGGCCACTCGTGCGCGAGGACGGACCACACCTCGCTGTCGTGGCGGACGCCGCCCAGCATCACCGCGCCGCGCAGCAGGCCCTCGCGGATCATGCCTAGCCGAGAAGCGATGCCGCGGCAGCGCGTATTGGCCGGGCTGGTGCGCAACTCAACCCGAAACATCCCCCGCTCCCGAAATGCCCAATCGATCATGTGCCTGAAGGCGTGCGTCACCAGGCCACGTCCCTGCGCGGTGGGCGTGAGCCAGGCCCCAAGCTCGCACACACCGGTGCCGGTGTCGAAGTTGCGGAACATCACCGCACCCATGAGGGTGCTGTCGACCCAGACGCCGAGATACCGGCCTGTGTCGCCGGCGTGCAGGTCGGCGAAGTGCTGCAAATGCGCCTTTGCCGAGCGGAGGTCCAGCACCCGAGAGGCGATCACCGTCCACGGTGACAGGTGCTCACGGGCGGCGGCCACAGTGGCCAGTAGCTCAGCCGACTGCCACGGCTCCAATGGTCGCAGTTCTCCGCCGTCACCCAACGGGTGGACAAACACGTCGATCACGCCCCGAGCCTTGGTAGGCAATTCGCGTTCGGGTTGGGGAATGCGGCAACAAGCTCGGTGTAGACCGATGCGGGGTCATCCACCCGCCGGCTTAGCGGTTGAGCGAACACATCACGGCCGTCGTCGACGGTGCTAGCTTCCAGTATTGCCATGATGCCGGGCAGTTTCGTCGACAGGAACAGCCCGTCCCGGTGGGGGACGGCGGGCCGCACAGAAAAGAAGGACACCGGCGGTGGTGTCATCGGCTTGCCCTTGCTGTCGGCGCGCCGCATTCCGACCCAGAACCTGCCGACCATCATCTGCACCGGGGCGTAGAGGTTACGCGCCAACCAGGCTGGCCAATCCATCAGTCATCTGGATGCTCCAACGTCAGTCGGACCGACGATGGCGATGTTGCGGCACACCAGAGGCCCGGCCTCGCGACGGGCGCTGCGCAGCTCCTCTGCCCACTGCACCAACAACGCAAACAGATCCGGCTGGTCGCCAGGATCAGCGGCGTACGCCGCCCACACTGTCAAACCCCGCTCCACGGACGGGCCAAGATGGGGGCAACGACGAATCATGTCGGCTTGGTGGTCGACCAGGTCCGGATGTACCGCAGCCGGATCGGTGGTCGGTGGCACGACCAGTGCGACCATTACGAGACTCCTCTTCGTGGCGCGTGGGGGGGCGGCGACAGGGACGCGTTCACCACCAGTCCGAGACCTTGTCGACCATGATCATCTCGATCCCGGCGTCATTTAGTCGTCGTCGTCTTCGTCACCGGTGGTGGGTGTGCAGTCCCATGCATTCACAACATGGCTGGGTTGTCCGGCGGTTCGGCCAGCTCGATAGAGGGCGTAGGCTTGCCAGTCAACGTTGCCGTCCTCGTCCGCGAACCACACCGCTGGTAGCGTTCCAAACCGGTCGTGATAAGTGTCCACCCAGGACACCACACCGTGACCCCTGTCCTTGGCGTGGCCCACCCGGCGACCGATCGTGTCGAGACAAAATTCCTCGTAGCCCGGCTCGGCCAGCATGCGGTGCCACTCCGCATCGATGCAGCGAGAGAACATCTGGGGTGGCTGCTCGCTCGTGGCCACTATCTGGAAGAACTTGCGCAGCTCGGCCCGCGAGGTCGTGGCTGTTACCTCGATCGAATTGGACATGACAGCTGGTCTCCTTCCGATTCGCCGCCAAGGTTTGGCCAGCTCCCGCCCGGCTACGGCCGGAGCACCAAGGTGAACAGACCCATCGTCGTCACTCGCCCGGCGATCCACGGACTCCGACCTCAGCGGCCGGGTCCCTCGTGACTACGCTTGCCCCGCCGAGTATTCTTTTTCAGATGGAATTCATCAAGTCATATTCCATCTGAAATTGACTGCCAGGTTCGTGACCTGCGAGACTGGCCAATGCAGACCAACCTCGGGAGGGAGATCCGATGGCCAAGGTTCTACGAGACGCAGCATGCCCAGTGGGTAAAACCTGCCCACGTATCGAGCGGACGGACGGGGGCTACAACATCGTGGGAACGAACATCCCCGACGACGGGCTACCCGCGCATGAGCGGAAGGTGCACGTGCCCGCCACCATGCTCCCCGAACTTGGCGCGTTGGACATCCCCGACTTCGAGACGTGGCTGCAAATCCGCCGCACGTCACCCGGCGACATGTTGCGCATCCAGACCCTTGACCGGTACGGCGTACCCAGCGACGACGCCGACTTCGCCGGCTACCTTGAGGGCGCACCCGCGCCGACATCGCCTTACCAGGAACCCTTCTTCCAGGAACTCCATAGTGGCGTAGCTGCGAAGATGCGGTGGCGGAACCTGCATGTCGTTCGCCAGCCGTTGAGCGACTACCTGCGATACGCCTTCGAGTGGGTCTACACCTACAGCTCCGACGCAGGTCAGGACATCCGCATTCTGGACCTCGGCGAGCAACCCGCAGGCGGCGTGCTACAACGCACTGGCGACTTCTGGGTGGTTGAGCACCAACATGTCGCGCTCGTCCGCTACGACGACCAGGGCCGCCACCAGGGCGAGGTGGCAGTGAAGGACACCTCGGCTACTGGATACATCGCCGCCGCTGAACTGGCCTGGCATCTCGGTGTCCCGTTCACCGACTGGTGGGCTGCGCACCCGCAGTACCGGCGTGCTACGCAGGCCGCCTGACGCGAGGATCTATGCCTGACCGGAGCAGTGGCGGCGACACGCTGTCGCGGAAGTTGCGTGAGCTGCGTGCGGCCGCCGGGCTCCGGCAGGTTGACGTTGCCAAGCAAGCCGCCATCAGCCAGTCCCTGATCGCGAAGTTTGAGAACGGCCGTCAAGTCCCTCGGCCAGATCAGGCTGAGAGCCTGTGTCGGACCTACCACGCGTCCGCGCAAGACCGCCGCGCCTTGGTTCAGCTGGCCGAGGACTTGCGCGAGGGCACCAGGCGCGTAGTGGTACACCGCCAGTACGCTGCCATCCAGAAGCAAGTTGGGCGCGTGGTTGAGAGTTCCACACTGGTGCGCACCTTCTCTCCCAACGGTATCCCCGGTCTGCTGCAAACCGCGGACTACGTTCGGGCTCTGTTCACCACGGGCGGCGAGGCAACACCGGCGGACGATGCCGGTGCCGAGCAGCGCATCGCCAACCAGGCCGTTCTTACCGGCGACACAGCCCGCCGGTTCGTGATGCTGATACCAGAGGGGTCGTTGGGCTGGGCGCTTCTCCCGCCAGCCCGCATGGCCGACCAGGTCGGGCACATCGCCGCGATGAGTCAGCGCCGCAACATGCGCATCGGGATCATCCCGTGGGGGCGGGTCTCGTCGGTGCTGCCGCTGCATTCGTGGGAGATTTACGACGAGCGCGCCGTGATCACCGGCAGCATGACCGGTACGGCCGTACTCACCACCCGCGCTGATGTGGATGCTTACCTCGAACTTTTTGCCACCTTGGAGCGGCTTGCCGTTTACGGCAAGGACGCTCGGGAGGTCCTGACCCGGGTGGCGGACTGCTACCAACAACTGGCTAGTCGTTGCGGCTCATGACGTTGTTATCGCTGGTAACTTCACCGCGGCCAGCGGCACATGCCTGAAGCGCTCGTGCGCCCGGAGGTCCTGCTCGTCGCCAACGGGCGCGTCCAACAACCTGGAGCCGCTGCGAGCCGGCGACCTGCTCGACTGGAACGTCGATCACTGGGTCTATCTGTCGATCACTGGGGCTGCGGATGCGATCACGTCGATTCGGCACCGCCCTTGCTGGGCTGGTGCTCGGTGCTGGACTGGTCACCGCAGCCGTGGTCCCGGGGCAGGCTGCGCGGATCCAGCCGGGCGCCAAGATACCGGTGGCGCAGGGTTACGGCGGTGCGGTGGTCTCGGACACCGCTGAGTCGACCCAAGCCGGCCTGGACGTGCTGCGCGGCGGCGGAACAGCCGCCGCCGCCGCGGTCGCGGTCGCAGCCACGCTCGGCGTGACCGACCCCTATGTCGCGGGTATCGGCGGCGGCAGCTATCTGGTCTATTACGACGCGCGCACCCACCAGGTGTCCACCATCGACGGTCGGGAGACCGCGCCGGGCGCCGATGGACCGTCGATGTTCCTCGACCCGGCCACCCGGCAGCCCCTGTCCTTTCCGACCGCGGTGACCAGCGGGCTGTCCGTCGGCGTGCCCGGCACGCTGGCCACCTGGCAGCGCGCGCTGCAGCGGTGGGGCCGCTTCGGGCTCGCCGAGGACCTACGGGCGGCCGAGCAGGTAGCCGAGCGCGGCTTCATGGTAGATGCGACGTTCCAGGACCTGACCCGGCAGAACGCTGCGCGCTTCGCCCAGTTCGGCCCGACGGCGGTGTTGTTCCTGCCCGGCAGTGCCCCGCCGGCCGTGGGTTCGACGCTGCGCAATCCCGACCTGGCGAAGACCTATCGCGAGATCGGCGAGCACGGGATCAGCGCTTTCTACGGTGGCCCGATCGGCGCCGATCTGGTCAACGCCGTGCAGCACCTGCCGATGGCACCCAGCGCCACGCTGGTGGGCAGGCCCGGCCCGATGGCGCTGTCCGACCTGCGTGGCTACCGGGCACGCGACGCCGACCCGACGCGGGTGACCTACCGCGGCCTCGGCGTCTACGGCATGGCGGGGTCATCCAGCGGCGGCATCACCGACGGTGAGGCGCTCGACATCCTCGGCACCGCAAACCTGGCCGCCATGACCCCGGTACAGGTGCTGCATCATTACCTGGAGGCCACCCGGCTCGCATTCGCCGATCGCAACCGTTTCCTCGGCGACCCCCGGTTCGTGAACGTGCCCCAGCGGCAACTGCTCTCGGCATCCTTCGGCCGTCAGCGCGCCTGCCTCATCGACCCGGCGAAGGCCGGCGTCAGTCCGGTGGGGCCGGGCGACCCCTCCACCGGATCGCGGAGCTGCCCTCCGCCGTCCCGCGCGCCCGTCACGGTGCCCGACCGGGACCGGCACACCAACCACTTCGTGGTCGCCGATGGTGCGGGCAACGTCGTGTCCTGCACCAACACCATCGAGGAGCTGGGCGGCAGCGGGATCGTGGTACCCGGTCGAGGGTTCCTGCTCAACAACGAGTTGACCGACTTCAACTTCGCGCCGACGCAGGGCAGCGCGCCCGATCCCAACCTGCCCGCGGCAGGCAAGCGGCCGCGCTCGAGCATGTCACCGACGATCGTGCTGCGCGACGGCCGACCTTTCCTGGCGCTCGGTTCGCCGGGTGGCGCCACGATCATCACCACCGTCCTGCAGATCCTGGTCAACCGGATCGACCTTGGCATGAGCCTGCCGGATGCGATCGCCGCGCCCCGCGCGTCGCAACGCAATGCGGCGATCACCCAGGCCGAGCCGGCGTTCATCGCGGCGCCCACGACGCGAGGCCTGGAAGCACTCGGCCACAAGTTCGCGATCAGCGACACCTCGCCGCTGGATCCTACGATCAAGATCAGCCCGGACATCGGCGCCCATCGGGCCTGGAGTTCCGTCCCGACGGCACGGTCCTCGCCGCCGGCGAGCCCGCCCGGCGCGGCGGCGGCGCAGCCGGCGTCGTGCAACCCACCCGCTGAGCTGGCTCCCAGCACCGCCTCATGGAACCCTTTCGCGGTTCCAGGGGAGCGCAGGTCGGTTAGACCTTCTCGAGGAATTGTGCGCGCTGGTCGTCGAGCAGATCGGCGGCTAGGCGGGCCAGCCGGGGGTGGGCGGTGAGGTCCGGATCAGTCTCGACCAGCTGCTGGGCGGCCTGCCGCGCTTGGCCGATCAGGTCTGCGTCACGCAGCAGCGAGAGCAGTTTGAGCCCGGAACGCCGGCCGGATTGCACGGCGCCGAGCACGTCTCCCTCGCGGCGTAGCTCCAGGTCCCGCTGGGCCAGCTCGAACCCGTCGGTGGTCGCGGCGACGGCGTCGAGCCGTTCCCGGCCCGCGGTGCCTTCTGGAGAGTCGGTCACCAGCAGGCACAGCCCGGGATGCGCTCCCCGCCCCACCCGACCGCGCAGCTGGTGCAGCTGGCTGACCCCGAACCGCTGCGCGTCCATGATCACCATGACGGTCGCATTGGGTACGTCCACCCCGACCTCGACGACGGTGGTGGCCACCAGGACGTCGATCTCGCCTGCAGTGAAGGACCGCATCACGGCGTCCTTGTCATTGCCCGGCAGCCGGCCGTGCAACACCGCCAGTCGTAGCCCGGCCAGCGGACCCTCGGCGAGCTGCGGAACCAGGTCGAGCACCGCCAGCGGCGCCCGCCCGCCATCCTCGTCGTCCTCGCTGGCAGGGTCCTCACCAGCAGTGTCTTCGCTGTCAGCGTCTTCGCCGCCGATTCGGGGGCACACCACGTAGGCCTGCCGGCCCTCGGCGACCTCCTCGGCGATCCGTCGCCACACGCGCTGCAGCCAGCCGGGCCTTTCCCCCACCGGCACCACCGTGGTCGAGATCGGTGATCGGCCACTGGGCAGCTCGTGCAGCGCGGAGACCTCCAGATCGCCGTAGACGGTCATCGCGACGGTGCGCGGGATCGGCGTCGCGGTCATCACCAGCACGTGTGGGCTGGTGTCGTCGACCGCCCGGGTGCGCAGCGCGTCGCGCTGCTCGACGCCGAAACGGTGCTGCTCATCGACCACCACCATGCCGAGGTCGGCGAACGACACCCGATCCTGGATCAACGCGTGTGTGCCGACCACGATCCCGGCCGCACCGCTGGCCGCGTCCAGCAGTGCCTGTTTGCGGGCTCGGGCCGGCAGCGAGCCGGTGAGCAGCGCGATCCGGGTGGCCTGTTCGGCCGAGCCGAGCTCGCCGGCCCGGCCATGGTCGCCCAGCATGGCCCGCAGGGACCGGACGTGCTGCGCGGCGAGCACCTCGGTGGGTGCAAGCAGCACGGCTTGCCGTCCGGCATCGACAACCTGCAGCATCGCGCGCAGCGCGACCACGGTCTTACCCGATCCGACCTCGCCTTGCAGCAGCCGGTTCATCGGGTGCTCGCCGGCTAGCTCGACGGCCAGCAACTCGCCCACTTCACGTTGGCCGGCGGTCAGGGTGAACGGCAACGCGGCGTCGAACGCAGCCGCTAGGTCACCGTCGCGTGGTGGGCAGGCCGGCGCGGGACGGCTCGCCGCTTCCTGACGGCGCCGCGCGAGGGTCAGCTGCACCGCCATCGCCTCGTCCCATTTCAGCCGGCGCTGCGCGGTGGCAATAGCAGCACGATCGTCGCTGCGATGCACGGCGCGTAACGCCGCACCCAGCTCTAGCAGCCGGTGTCGCGCCCGCAGCTCGGCCGGCAGCGGATCCTCGGGGTCGTCGAGAAGGTCGAAAACCTGGCGCACGCAGAGCTGGATCGTCCAGGACGGCAGGTCCTTGGTGGCGGGATAAACCGGAATCAGCGCCCGGGAGAACTCCGCGAGCTTGTCAGCGTCACCGTCGAGCAGTTGGTATCGCGGGTGGGTGAGCTGCAGGGTGCGCGCTTTGCCGTACCTCGTCACCCGGCCGGCGAACAGCGCCTGCCGACCGGGTAGGAGCACTCTGGGCAGCCGATGCTGGTTGAAGAAGGTCAGGTTCAAAGTGCGGGTGCCGTCGAAGATCACCGCCTGCTGGATGGTGCCTCTCTTCTGTTGCATCGGGCGTGAGGAGCAGCTACGGATCTCGGCAACCACCGTGACGTCTTCGCCCGGCGTCAGACTCGCGATCGGGGTGAGCTGACCCTGGTCGGCGTACCGGCGCGGGTAATGCCGCAACAAGTCGCCGACCGTACGCACGTCCAGCTGCTCGGCCATCAGCGTCGCGGACTTGGCACCGATCACCCGGTCCAGCGGATCATCCACCCCGGCCACGGCTCACTCCACCCCCACCAGCAGCACCCGCTGCGGCACGCTACCGGCGTAGACCACCACGTCGACCTCGGGATGCGCTCTGCGCAGATGCTCGATCAGGTTGTCCCCGACGCCCTCCGGGGCATCCTGACCGAGCAGGACCGTCACCAGCTCCCCGCCCATCGACAGCATTCGATCCACCAGGTCGCGGGCCCCGGCGAGTGGGTCGCGGTGGATCAGGACGACCTCGTCGCCGACCATGCCCAGGGTATCGCCCGGCTGGCAGCGTCCGGCCCAGGTCAACGCCTCCTCGCGGGCGACGGTGAGCTCCCCGCGCCGGGTCGCGGCCGCTGCCTCGGTCATGGCCACCAGGTCGTCGGCCGGGCGCCGCGCCGAGTCGTGCACCGCGATCGCGGCCAGTGCCTGCACGGGGGATCCAGTCGGTCCCACCACCACGTCTTGGCCGGTGTCCCGGACCGCAGCGGCCGCGACCCGGCGCGGGGAGCTCACCGTGGCC
>JBOHFC010000533.1:0-3390 GCA_050701375.1 Pseudonocardiaceae bacterium | reverse complement strand
TACAACCACCCGCCGCGCGCGGTCGGTGAACCTTTCAAACATGGTGCACTCCTGACTGCCGCGCCATCGCGGCGCAGCCGGTACTGGGTCAGACAGTCCGTACCGTCACTGTAGCTGGCAGACGGTCGTGCTCGCTCTCGAACTGCTGCCCGACTCTTGCTGGAACGTGTCACTACTGGCGCGGATTCCGCATCTGGCGGCCTGTCCGCTCTAGGTGAACGCCGCCCGATCGGGGAGAGCGAGACTCGCTCGGGTGGTCTCGGGATAGCAGAGGGTGCCGGAGGGGACTCAGGCTGCTAGGTTTGCTCGCCATTAGGTAAGGCAACCCTGTTCGAACGTTGCGGTCCGGGAACCACGACAGCGAAGGAGAGGCTGTGCCGCAAGCCGTGGTTCCGGTGGGCGAGTCGCGAGCAGCAGTGCGGCCGCCCTCCGCGCATCCACTGGCCGGGTCGGTCGCGACGGCCGACGCTACGGTGAAGTTGTTGTCCTTCCGGATATTCGACCGGACGACCGACCTGGCCGGCGACGGGTGGATCAGGTGTGACCACGCGTTGTCTGATCCGGACTTCTTCCCGCGGTGGCGGGTGCAAGTCGCGCAGCAGCTAGCCGAGCAGCAGTCGCACGCCCTGGAGTCGACCCAGGTTCCGGAGAAGACTACCGGCGGCTACGTGCTGCAGTGGTATGTGGTCATCCCGAGCTACCTCGGGGCGGTGCTGTTCCACTGCGCCCGGCGGGTGCCCTCGCTATCGCCGCGGCAGCTCAGCTTCCGGCTCGACCCGGCGAAGGTGGCCGAGGTGGCGCTGCATCCGGGGCGATTCTGGTGCCTGCCAGATGATCCAGACGCGGGTCATCCCGATGCGCTGCCGGTGCCCGACGAGGCAGCGCTGGGGGCGATACTGCGCCGTCAGGTAATCGCGCACGCCGCTCATTTCCTGACGGTGTATGGCCCGATGGTGCGTTTCGGGTTCCGCACCCAGTGGGCGGCGGTGACCGACGTGCTGGACAGCGCCCTGCTGCTGGCCGGGCGCTCGTTCGGATCACCGCAGGCCGGCGCCGCCGATGCGCGGTTGGTGCTCGCCGATGGCGAGAAACCGCTCACCTCGGCCTCCACGATCCGCGAGCTGACTGATGACCGCGGCCGCACCCATTGGACCCGGCTGCGTGGCTCATGCTGCTTTCTCTATGCCCTGCCCGGGGTCGAGCGCCCGTGCGCCAGCTGCCCGCGAATCAACGATTCCGAACGGGCCTGCATCTTCGGCACACTTGATCGGGTCTGAGGCTGGCATAGCCGCGTATCTTCATGATCTGTGACGCCCCAGCCGGCCTCTGCCACGCTTCCGGAGCCATCGTTGCCGGCAGTGGTGGTCAATCCGATCAACATCAAGGACCCGGCGAAGCTGCAGACTCAGATCACCCAGGTGTGTGTGGAGTCGGGATGGAAGCCACCGCTATGGCTGCCGACCACTCTCGCCGACCCTGGTGGTGGTCAAGCGGCGGCTGCGCTGGCAGCAGGCGCTGATGTGGTGGTCGTCTGCGGCGGCGATGGCACGGTCCGCCACGTGGCGCAAGTCCTCGCTGGATCGGGTACCCCGATGGGTCTGGTGCCTACCGGCACCGCCAATCTGCTGGCCCGCAACCTTGCCCTGGCCCGGCGTGACCGTGCTCAAGCCACCCGGATCGCATTGGGTGGGAAAATCCGCGCGGTCGACGTCGGCTGGGCGCTCATCGACGATAGTGCCGAGGAGTACGCCTTCATGGTGATGGCCGGGATGGGCTTCGACGCGGCGATCATGGCTGGTGCGCCGCATGAGTTGAAGGTCCGGTTGGGCTCGCTGGCGTACGTCGTTTCCGGAGTGCGCGCGCTGCGCGGTCTGCGAGCCAGCATCAACCTCGCGGTCGACGGCCGGCTCGAGCTCCCCCGACCGGTCCGCGCGGTGGTGGTCGGCAACTGCGGAAAGCTGCTCGGCGGCCTGGTGTTGATGCCCGCGGCCAGGGTCGATGACGGCCTGCTGGATGTGGTGACGATCGGGCCGAGGGGAATCTTCGGCTGGCTGGCGGTGACCGCGCGGGTGCTGACCCGCCGCCGCCATGGCCACCGGATAATTCAGCACTGGCAGGGCCGCACGGTCATCATCAGCTCGGACATTGCCCAGCAGGCGCAACTCGACGGCGATCCAGTGGGCGAAGCGCGAGGCATGCGGATGCGCGTCGACCGCGGCGCTCTGCTGGTTCGCTCGTGAGCCCGACCGGTGAGCCCGATCGGGGGCAGTTGGGCAGATTGATGAACCGCTACCTGGGGCCACCGCGTTTACTGTGATGCGGGTAACACAGCCTGCGGGTTAGTCACGCTTCGACGGAGGGAGCCGTCCGATGGTGAGCCTGGTGAAGGGTTTCGCGGGCAAGCCCGCGCATGCGCCGCTGACCGACATCGGCATCGGCGCCTATACCGCTGGCGTGGCGATGCTCGTGGCCGGCGCGGCCGGGTTCCAACAGGCCGCGATGGCCACCGCGGCGGTGATCACAATCGGAATCGGGCTCATCGCCGCCTTACCCACCATCATCACCGGACTGGTGGACCTGTTCGGTATTCCGGCGGATGCGCCAGCCCGCACGCTCGGCTGGTGGCACCTGACCCTGATGGCCAGCGCCACCGGCATGTTCGCGTGGACATTCAAGCTGCAGTTGGCTGGGTACTCGACCGGAAAGATCATCAGTTTGGCGTTGACCGTCGGCATCATCTCTTGGGTGTTACTAGTCGCCGGTGGCTACCTCGGCGGCGCGCTCACCTTCGTCTACGGAGTCCGAGTGCTCAAGCGCCCCCAGTCGGCCATGGCTGACGCACTCATTCCCGGTCGCGCGGACCATAAGGACTAGGCCTGCGGCTGCACCAGGAGAACACCTGACCCCTTACAACACACCTGTGCCACCCTACTCAGGCGGCACCGGTGCATAGGGGATTAGTTCCCCTTGTGGTAGGCCTCCAACACCTCAGCCGGGATGCGGCCGCGGTCCGAGACGTTGTAACCGTTCTTGCGGGCCCACTCGCGGATCGCGGCATTCTGCTCACGATCCACCGATGCCCGGCCACCGGTACCGGCCCGACGTGCCGTACCCGCGACCTTGCGACGCCCGCCTGCCGCGCCCGACTTACGGGCGCTGCCGACATAGTCCGCCAGTGAATCACGCAACTTCCCCGCGTTACCGGCCGACAGATCAATCTCGTAAGACACGCCGTCGATACCAAACTCAACGGTCTCTTCAGCGGTACCTCCGTCGAGGTCATCGACCAAGGTTACGGTGACCTTCTGCGCCATGCGCGTCGTCCTCCCTCAGGGACGTGGTGGACGGAGCCATCGCACGACGACTCCACAACGACAACGAGTAGGTTAG
>JBOHFC010000532.1:0-4496 GCA_050701375.1 Pseudonocardiaceae bacterium | reverse complement strand
TCCTCGCCGAGCGCGAGCGACCGGCTGGACCGCCTCCCTCACGACCCACCACCAGCGCCGTCCCCCGGCACGGCCGTTCGACACCAGCCACCTAGCGCGCCTGTGTGAGCTGGTGGTGGCTGGACCGGTGGACTCTGTCTGCGCGGAGGTAATGGCCCAGCTCGTCGGCGCCGATCCTCCTGATGATGATGTGGCAATGCTCGCGTTGCGCCGCCAAGACAGCGGTGAGATCGGTCCGTTAGACCTGGTAGTGCCGGCGCTGCCCTGGTCGCTGAGGGATATCCGGGTTGCGGTGCGTCGCTGGCTGTCGGCGGTCGGCGCCGCGCCTCGTGCGATCGCTGACCTGCTCGTCGCTGTCGGCGAAGCCTGCACCAATGCCGTTGAGCACGCGTACGGACCCAGTGGCGGCACCGTGAAGGTGCATATGGAGCTTCAGCTGCCGGATGTGATCGCCACCGTCGCGGATACGGGTCGTTGGCGCCCGCCCCGCGGTGCGGACCGAGGACGGGGGACGCTGTTCATGCGCAACTGCAGCGACGATCTGCGGATCGATCATGGGCCTACTGGAACCACCGTGGTGATCCGTCGTCGGCTGGCAGAGCAGGCACCTCGATGACCGCCGCGAGTGTGCAGGCCACCGCCGAGGACGGGTCGATGCACATCGCTCTCAGTGGCGAGATCGATTTAGCGAACGTCGACGCCGTCGAGGAGGAGATTCGCGCGGCGGTTTCTCATCAGCCGAACGCGGTGTCGGTCGACCTGACCGAACTCACCTACGTGGACAGCGCGGGGATTAGGATGCTGTTCGCGCTGGCATCTCGGCTACGGGAGTTGCGGATCGTGCTGGAACTCGTCGTGCCACTCGACTCGCCCACCCGCCGACTGATCGAGCTATCGGGGTTCGAGTCGCTCGCCGCGCTCCGACCAGAAGCCACTGACCGGTTGCCCTCGGGCGGGTTTTAGCTGGTCAAGGCGCTCAGCGCCTGTTCGAGGGTGGGATAGGTACAGAAGTTAGGACAGCAGGCCGGCCACGGCCAGTTCCCGGCTCACCGCCCGCTGATCCATACCGGCCAGATGCAGCACAGACCCCCTGGCCTGGGCCAGCTCACCGGCCCTGAACAGTGCGTAGAGCCCGGCGGAACCGACGAACGGCACGGCCTGCATATCCAGCACCAGGTGTGGGGGTGATGCGGACAGCTCCTCAACCAGGCATTTGGTGAGTTGCCGGCCGTGAGCATGTCGAGTTCCCCGACGACCTGCACCACGCACACCCCTGGTGCGGGCTAGGTCACCGATAGGTCAAGCAGCGGTTCGGGGCTTGCGACGTGAGTGGCCGACTTGTCGACGGAATCTGGGAGGTTGGGATCCGCTGGGTGGGGCTCTCCGGTGACTCCGCCAGCCGTGTCTTCGATGATCGGCATTGGCCCCGTTCCTTGAATTCAAGGGATGTCACGGCACGAAGGAACCAGAAAACTCCCGGGCCAGTTGGTTGGACGTTCACCCGAACTGTAGAGCTGACCAGCCCAGGGGAGCTACCGCCGCCTGGTCGTCGTGCACTTGTAACCTCCCGGCCTGCCCGATGTGACCTGGGCTGCGCACCTGGACCACCCAGCGGCGCGGTGGTAACGGCTCGGTGGCCGACTTCCTCGCCTTCATCCAGCGAGTCTCCGGCAAGAACGTCGACAACATCGCCCAAACCTGGCTGTTCACCCCGATCCGTCCACCCTCACCGCGTGCCTGAGTGGCGCCGTGAGCTGCTATTCGGCGATCGTCGTCCTGGCCGCATGCGGCGCATCTACGGTGGGAAGGAGAGCGAGGATGACTGACAACGAGCTTCTGGACCGCATCGCGGCGGTCGTTGAGGATGCCGAGGCGACGCAGGATGAGGGGTTGGAATGAACGCGCCACCGGGAGCCAGCGAAGAGCCCTTCGGCGGGGTGTAGCGTTCGTGTTCCGGTGGATCGGATCGAGGAACTGCGCCTGCTGGCGGCTGAGCGTGATGTTCAGCCCACCGCTCTAATCCGTACTTGGGTCCTCGCACAGCTTGATGCTGCGGGTAGCCCCGAGGACTACCCGCAGCGTTGGGAGCCTGACGTGCGCGCCACCGTGGAGCAGCTACGTAGGTTGCTCGATGAGCGCCCTGGCGCTCCTTGCGCGGAGGTGTCCTGAAAGCCATTGGCGCTGCTCAAGCAACGGGGAGAGTCTGCGGAGCGGGCGACCGGGATCGAACCGGCATGGCCAGCTTGGAAGGCTGGGGCTCTACCATTGAGCTACGCCCGCATGCGCCGCGGTGGCGGAGCGGCCCCCAGCGTACCTGCTGCAGGCTTCTTCGCGGGACGCGAGCGGTGGCCGACGTCGAATCCGGATGGTCGCGTAGGCTGCACTACTCAGTGCACGGGGTGTGGCGCAGCTTGGTAGCGCACTCGCTTTGGGAGCGAGGGGCCGTGGGTTCGAATCCCGCCACCCCGACCAGGTCTGAGACAGGTACGGGGATGTGCAACTCGGGCTGGCAACTGACGGCCCGATGCGGCGCCCGCGGCGGGTGGATCGGAGCCCTCGCCTAGACTTGGACCCCACCTGCTGCCCGGCGATTGCTGCGCCGGAGCGTTCCCATCTTTCGTCGAGGAGTAATCCGTGAAGAGCACCGTCGAACAACTCAGCCCGACGCGGGTGAAAATCAACGTCGAGGTGCCGTTCGACGAGCTGAAGCCGGACTTCGACCGCGCTTACCGGAAGATCGCTCAGCAGGTCAACATCCCGGGATTCCGACCGGGCAAGGCGCCCGCCCGGATCTTGGAGCAGCGGTTGGGCCGCGGTGCTGTGCTCGAGGAGGTGGTCAGCGGGATGGTGTCGGCCAAGTACGCCGAGATCGTCCGAACAGGCGACGTGCACCCACTAGGCCGTCCGGAGATCGAGGTCACGAAGGTCGAGGATGGAGACCACGTCGCGTTCACAGCTGAGGTCGACGTCCGGCCGAAGATCGAGATGCCGGCGTTCAACGAGCTTGCGGTGTCCGTCAACGACGTCGCGGTGACCGACGCCGAGGTCGACGAGCAGCTTGACGGGCTACGTTCCCGCTTCGGCACTCTCACCTCCGTCGAGCGTCCCGTGCAGCAGGGTGATTTCGTTTCACTCGACCTCTCCGCGACCGTCGACGGCGCGGAGGTCTCGGACCTGTCGACCACCGACCTTTCCTACGAGATTGGCTCCGGCCAGCTGATGGAGGGCATCGACGACGCGCTGGTTGGCGCTTCGCAGGGCGAAGAGCGAGCAGTCACCGCCGTTTTGGCCGCCGGAGAGCATGCCGGGCGTCAGGCGGAGGTCACGGCGAAGATCCAAGCGGTGAAAGAGCGAGAGTTACCTGCGGCCGACGACGAGTTCGCCCAGCTCGCCAGCGAATTCGACACCATCGATGCGCTACGCGCTGATCTGCGCACGCGGCTTGGGCGGGTCAAAGCGATGCAGCAAGGCGCTCAAGCCAGAGATAAGATACTCGAGATCCTGCTTGACACCACCGAGGTCCCCTTGCCGGCGGCGCTCGTCGACTCCGAGTTCGACTCGCGTAGGCACGAAGCCCTGCACGCCTTCGAACACGATAAGGAGCGTCTCGGCCGTTGGCTGGAGCAACAGGGCTATACCGCCAAGCAGTTCGACACCGACCTGCGCGACTCGGCGCAGGAGACAGTCAAGGCGCAACTGCTGCTCGACGCGATCGCCGATACGGAAGATGTCTCGGTCACCGACAGCGAGCTCAGTGAGCGCATCATGTACCAGGCGCAGCGCCGAGGTGTCAGCCCCAACGACTACGCCCTGCAGCTACGGGAAGCCGGCGAGTTGGGCACTGTGTACGCCGATGTCCGCCGCGGCAAGGCGCTGGCCGCTGTGCTGCGCCAGGCCGCCATCACCGATGCCAGCGGAAATCCGGTCGACATCGACTCGCTGACCGACTCGACGACCCCGGGGCATGCCTTGGCCGCCCGGTGATCCAGGCTGCCAATGACGTAACGCTCTGAGCGAACTGTGGGCGCGGCAGGGAGTAGTCGGTGGTCTCCTTCGTTAGGGTCGGCAGTGTCCACCGCGTTGGAGTTCGGATAGATCTCCCAGCCGGACCCTCAACCACCCGCAGGTGGTCTTGATGACAGAAGGCAGGCACACGTGACCTCCGACCACATCTCTTCGGCCGTGCCGCTGCCGGGCGCTCCCACGATGCGGTCAGCCACGGCTGGCCTCAACCTGACGGACTCGGTCTATGAACGGCTACTGCGAGAGCGCATCATCGTGCTCGGATCCCAGGTTGAGGAGAACATCGCCAACCAGATCTGCGCCCAGCTCCTGCTGCTATCGGCGGAGGATCCTGATCAGGACATCCGGCTCTACATCAACTCGCCGGGCGGCTCGGTTACCGCGGGCATGGCCATCTACGACACGATGCACCTGATCGAACCCGACGTGGCGACCTACGCGATGGGCTTGGCCGCCTCGATGGGGCAGTTCCT
>JBOHFC010000531.1:0-9136 GCA_050701375.1 Pseudonocardiaceae bacterium | reverse complement strand
CGATCTTCGACCTCCACCAGTACGCCCCTCGACGCTGACGTGGGTAATACACCAAACTAAAGATCAAAAACTGCTGGACCTGCGGAAACCAGAGCGGAGCCTCAAGATCATTGGAAACTCGGGCTAGTGGCGGAGTGGGTTGGTGAGGGGTCGGCGGTCGGGGTCGATGATCTCTGGGGGTCGGAATTGGACGTGTCCGCCGTGGATGGTGATGTCCCAGCCTTGGCGGTGCACTTGCTGGTGATGGGCGGGGCACAGCAGGCAGCAGTTTCCTACTTTGGTCGCGCCTAGATCGATCCAGTGTCGCACGTGGTGCGCGGCGCACAGTCCCGGTGGCCGGTCGCAGCCGGGGAAGCTGCATCCGCGGTCTCGGGCGATCAGGGCGCGGCGGAGGCCCAGCGGCACGGTGCGCATCGCCCGCCCGACGTCCAGTGGTTCGGAGTCACCGCCCAACATCACGGGGATGAGTTTGCAATCACAGGCCAGGCGGCGGGCGTCACCAGCGTTGATCAGTTGCCGGTAGTCCAGGGTGGCGGTGCCCAGGGCGGCGCGTAGCGCGTCCCAGTCGATGGTGACGGTGAGGTGGGGGGGTTCACCGGCGGTGGTGGGGAACTCGTCGGTGCCGCGGGCCCGGTCGCACAACTCGATCAGTGCATCAGCGTGGCGCTGCGGCACGGTCCGGGAGTCGGGTGGCCCCTCGGTGTGCGGGTGGCGGGTGGCGAGTTGCTCGATCAGGGCCCGGACCATGCTGCCCTGCTCGGCAGCCAACCAGCCCTCCAGGCCCAACCGGCCGTCGCGGCGGTCCCGCAACCACAACTCCCCACCAACCGGTGTCGCCGGGGTGGGGTCTTCACTTGGTGCTGGGCCGTCGGGGTCGAGGTGGGCGACCAGCCGCTGGGCGATGATCCGCAATCGGCGGGGGTCGAAGTTGCGGGCGTAGCCGACCAGATCCGCCTCGGCGCGGTCCCGGGCCGGTTGGGGGACCGACGTGGGCAGCGCCGTCATCGTTTCGGTGATCACCCGTAGCTGCCCGGTGCCGATCTGTCCGGCGGCCACCGCGGCGGCGGTCGCCGGCAACCGGGGTGCCAGCACCTGCCCGGTGATCGTCCGTCGGGTACCGACCAGGGTCGCGTGCTGCACCCGGGTGCGCGCGTCGGCCGCGGATAGCTGCAGCATCCCGGCCAGCAACTGCTGGGTACTGGCGAAACCCCGCCCGGTGGCGATTCCCCGCGAGTCGATCTCGGCGACCACCGCAAGCATCACCGACTGCGTTTGGCGGGACAGCTTCTCGACATCCCGCAGAGTCTGAGTAATGGTGTTGTCATCCAGACCACCCAGAGTTTCGCGCAGGCCATCCAGGCAGCTCGACATCGCCGCCACGGGTTCACACACAGCCACGCTCACGAGTAAATTCTCGCACCCACCCCTGACAGTCTCCGGCGCTTGCGACCAGATCCGAATTCCACGCAGAGCGAACTTCTGAAATAGCCGGTCGAACTCGGCTCGGCCTCATCGGTTGGTCTCGGCGCCCGTCCGGCAGCCAGCGGGTCCTGCTCCCGCGACGGGCGGGACCGGGTACGGTGCCCCGGGTCCAACGAGGAGGCCACGCAATGGCGAGCAGCTTCGAGGCTGCCGATACCCAGCTGGCGGGTGTCGCGCAACAGCAGGGCTCCCTGGCGGCCGCGGTCGCCGCCGGTGAGCTGTGGCTGGAGGCCGGCGTCGCCGAACGCGCCGCCGCCCGCTGCGACCAAACGGTCGAGGAAATCAACGACTTGGTGTTCAAGGCGCAGGCCCTCACCCAGCTACGCAAGTTCGGTGCCAATGAGGACGGTCAGGCTGCCGCTAAGCGGTTCGCGCAGGCCGGCCATGACTACATCCGCTCGATGAGAAACGCCCAGAAGGTGTTCGCGAACATGGCTGCGACCTACCGGGCGGCCGGGCGTACGGTCGCCGAGGCCGACGCGACGAACGAGCAGATGTTCCGGGGCCACTCACAGTGAGGCGCGCTCTGGTGGTCGCGCTGGCGCTGCTTGCGGCCGGCTGTGGTTCCCAAGCGCCTGGGTCAGCACCATCGCCCCGGGTGGCCGACGCCAGCCGGGTGGACCTGTGCACCGTCCTGACCGATGCCGAGTTGTCCGGGTTGGGTTTGGACGCGCACAGTCGCAGGCCGCTGGACACGCCGGGCTTGGTCGGCTGTATGTGGCACGGCAAGCCCTTTCTGATGGGTCTGGAGCGGGACAACGAAACCGTCGCCTCGTATAAGGGCCGCCGACATGATCCGGCGTTCACCAGCTTCGCGGACAACATGGTGAACGGCCGTGCCGGGGCTCATCTGTCGGTAGATCCTGACCGCGACGACTGCACGCAGTTGATGGATGGCGGGCCGGTGTCGCTGGGCGTGCACGTGTCGCCGGCGTTCAGCCTCAACGGTCCGCCGGTCGATTCGTGCGCCTACGCGTTGCGGATCGCGCAGTTGATTGAGCCTCGATTGCCGAAGGCGGGAAGCTGAGATGGCCGGAGCATGGGATGTCGTAGCCGATGCGCTGGGTTTCGGCCCCAGCGGTAACGATCACGCGTCGAGCAACTGGGCGTCCTGGGGGCATGAGGAGATCTACTCCATGCTGGAGACCTCAGTCGACCCAGCCGATATCGACGATGCCGCCATGACGTGGCGCCAGCAAGGTCGCAGCACAACCGATTCCATCACCGGATGTACTCGTGACCTGCAGGGGATCGTGTTCGATGGGTGGCGTGGCACGTCGGCGGATGCGGCGCTCACCGCTTTGGGCCCGATCAACCAGTGGTCAGCTGACCATGCCGACACCGCGGAGCGGACCACGCGGCTGATGGAGGACTTGGCCTCCTCCACGGCGCAGGCGAAGTCTGCCGTGCCGCCGCCGGTGTCGCATGACTGGAGCGAGTCGTTGCGCAGCTTCGCCGTCGGCGGCGGGGCGGGGGTTCTCGTCGACGCGGTCGCGCAGGAGCAGCAGAAAGCCGACGCGCACGCGGAGGCCGTCCGGGTGATGACCAACATGTATTCCGCGCCGATCAACGACCACCGCGCCGCGGTCCCGACCTACCTGCAGCTCGCCGACCCGACGGTGCAGCCTCCCGAGCAGCCCCCGGACACCGGTCCGGCACCCGGTGTCCGCTATTCCACCACCGGGGGACCGGCGACCGGCGCACCCGTTACTGGCGGATCCGGCACCAGCGGATCCGGCACCAGCGGACCCGGCGCCGGGGGACCGGGCGGTGGGGACACACATGGAGGCGGTCCCGTCGCCTACCCGCCGGCCGCTGCCACCCTGCAAGGTGCGACCGGCGACCTGGCATCGCAGCACATCGGTGGGCAGGCGTCGCTCGACCAGCCGGCCCACCAGTCCCAGCGCTCCGGCGGGCAGATCGCCGCAGGAGCTGCGGCTGCGGCGGCAGCGGGTGTCCCGATCATGGCGCCGATCGCTGAAAGCCGTATCCGGCGGGCTTTGGCGCCGGGTGGCGGAGCCCGATTCGGCGGTGCTGGGGCTGGCGGCGGTCACCCCGGCGGGGGTGTCCAGATGGGCGGTGACGAGCGACTGAGTGAGCGGCGCCAGCACGGCAAAGACCGCCGAGTTCGGTCCGCGCCCATCGGGCGCAGCTACCGAGGCCGCTGCGGGACGCATGGGTCGCGGTGCCGGCACCGGAGATCTGATGGCGCCCATGGGCACCGGACGCGGCAAGGAAGGCGAGGACTCCGAGCACCGGCGGCCCTCGTACCTGATCGAGATGGAGGATATCTTCACCGACGGTCGCAAGGTCGCCCCCGCAGTGATCGGCGCGGATCCGCCGGAACAAGACCGCTGACGGTGACACCTCTGGGATGGCAGCTCAGCGCCGCGCAGTGGGACGTGCTCACGGCGGCACTGCACCTGAACGGCTACCCAGTGCCCATCCAGGTGTGCCCGCCTGGACTCGCCGCAGAAGTCGTGCTAGATCGGCTCCGAGCCGACGTGGATAACGAGCTCAGATGGCTCGGGTTGGTACGGGCGGGCCGGGTGGACGCCGATCTGGAGGCCGCGCTGAGCTTGCTGAGCCGGCCGGTCAGTTGGCTGGACGCGGTGTGGCTTTCCGGCGCGGCGGCCGAGCAGCCGGTTCGGGTGGTCGCGGCCCGCGGCGTCACGATGGGAGTCTGCGCCCAACAACACCCGGACCGGCCTGGCGCGACGGTTGTGGACATCATCCCCGCGGCGGGACTGGTCGCGGCGGTGGTGAGCGGGCTCCCGCCGTACCCGCCGGGCCACTGCCCCTCGGCCGCCATGGACTTGGCGCCAAGCCTTGGACGCACCACGCAGCCCGCCGGTGGCGTGCTGGTATCAGCATCCCCCGCGCGGACCGGCGCCGAGCGCGACAGCGCAGCCGTGTCCGCGATCCTCGACCAGCCGCACGCGCGGGCCGGGCAGATCGGCGCCAACGTGCGGGACTCATCCGGTCGGGTGCGGCGCTCGCAGGTTCTGCGCTGGTGTGACAACCCGGACGGGCGCTACCTGGTCACAGTCAGCCAGCGGCCCCAGACGTCGAGGTCGCTGACCGTCAAACCATGCGACGCACAACGGCTCGGGGACGCGGTGCAGCGGCTACTCGACGCGCTGCAACCCAGCTGACCGGCGCTCGAACACTGCGTGAGAAGCTTGCGCCTGTGCGAAGCCTCCTGCGAGCCGGCGGCGCAACCCGTCGTGCCGCCCGTGGGGTCGTCGGGGTGGCTGCCGTGGGACTGCTGATCGGAGGTTGTGGCTTCGGCCCTAGCCAGCTCAGTGCCGCCGCATTCGTTAACGGTACCGAGATCCCGCTGGAGCAGGTGCACGGCCAGTTGCTGACAGTGCTGGCCAAGGAGACTCCGCAGGCCCGCGCCCAGCTCGAGGCGGGCCACCAGCTCGACGAGATTTCGCGCAAGATCCTCACCGTGCGGATCAGGCACCAGCTGCTCGATATCGCCGCGCGGCGGGCCGGCGTCACTGTCGACCAAGCCCAGGTGAACCGGCTGCTCAAAGAAGTCGGGGGCGCCGAGGCCGCGTCCAAGGGAACGATCTACGACGCCAACGGGTACCGGCAGCGGGCCAAGGACCAGCTGCTGATGACCGCGCTGGGCCGGACGGCGTTGCGCAGCAGCGCGGTCACCGTCGACTACACCACCGCCGACACCCGAACCGCGGCCGAACAACGGGTGCAGGAGCTTTCCCAGGCTGGGTCCAAGGCAGCCCGGCAGTCGATAGATGCTGACGTTCGGGCCGGCAAGGATGCCGAGCTGGGCAAGCGGATCGTCGCCGCTGATGACCCGGTTTTCGCGACCACCCCGGCGTTCGGCGTGGCCGAGGGCACGGTCGTGGCCTTCCAGCTCGAGGACACCAAACCGTGGGTGGTCATGGTGGTCAAGAACCGCACCAATCGGGGGGCCCAGCCCTCTGATCATGCGCCACAGCTTGACCAGATCGACCCTGCGGTGCTGGAAGCGATCGGCCTGCGCCAGCTGGCCCTAGTGGGCGAGGACGTGGGGGTGCGGCTCAGTCCCCGGTACGGCGTGTGGGATCCGGTGAGCCTGCAGGTCGTCTCAGACGAGAACGAGACCGGTGGCTTCGTCGCGCCATTACGCGCCACCGCCCGGACGTGATCCCAGGTGCCCAGCCGGTTGTCGTAGCGCTGTCGCCACGCCTGGGCGGGGTGCTTCCGGCAGCGGCGGCTCGCCTGCTGCGCGACGGAACACCCCTGTACGCCGACGTGGACGTGCCGGCCGAGTTGGCGCAGCTGTGCGGCGCCCATCCCGTGGGAGACGCCGTGCAGGGACTGCTGCTCACGCTGGATCCCAGCACCGATGTGGCGACCCGCTGGGTGGCTTCCGGCGCCGCCGTGCTGATCACCCCTGAACCCGCCGGCGCAGCCTTGCTGGATGCTGTCGCGGTGATGGACCGGTTGCGGTCGCCTGGTGGCTGCCCATGGGACGCCGAGCAAACCCACCGCTCGCTGATGCCCTACCTTATCGAGGAGACCTACGAGCTGTACGAGGCGCTGGAGGACGGCGACACCGAGGCACTGCGCGAGGAGCTCGGTGATGTGCTACTGCAGGTGCTCTTCCACGCCCGCGTCGCGCAGGAGACACCCGGAGGCTTTGATGTCGATGCGGTGGCGACCGGGCTGGTGGCCAAGCTCGTCACCAGGCACCCGCACGTCTTCGCCGGTAGCGAACAGATCCGTACCGCCACTGAGCAGGAGATCCGCTGGGACGAGCTCAAACGCACCGAGAAGCGCCGCGAGTCGAGCGTCGACGGGGTTGCGCTGGGTCAACCCGCCGTGGCGCTGGTAGCCAAGCTCGTGTCCCGAGCCACGAAGGCGGCCCTGCCGGCGGACCTGCTGCCCGGGGCCGCCCTCGTCCGCGAAGGCTTGACCGGCGCCGATAGCGACACCGGCACGTCGTTGTTCGCGCGATCCGCCGCGGCGAAGCTGGCCGGTGAGGACCCAGAGGCCGCGCTGCGCTGCGTGGCTCGATGCTTCGCCGGCAACGTGCGAGCCGCTGAGCGTTCCGCTCGGGCCGCAGGGTTGGACACCGAGCGGCTCACCGCCGATCAGTGGCGGGAACACTGGCCCAGCTAGGCCCCGGATGTCACTGTCCGCACAGTCCGTATCTCCGCTGCGTGACCGTCGTTGATCTGTCGTATGAGCGGCGACGAGCGGGCCGGCGCGCGAGCCGGGCGAATTGGACAATTGAGCTACAAGCGGCTTCGCCGAGGACTACCCCGAGCCTCTCATTACCTGGTTCGCGGGTTGTTGTCCGGTGGTGCGCTGGCCTGCGCCGGTCTGGTGCTGGCAGCGCTGGGTTCGGTGGCCGCGCCACTGCCCGACCGTGGACTCGCTGCTCCCGCGCCGGCGGCGATGGCCGCGCCTGCGGCACTGCCTGACGTTTCAGAACCGATCGCAGAACCGGTCGCCCAGCCGGTTACCGCCCCCCAGCCCGCAGGCCAGCCAGCGCACCAGACGGTCACGATCCCGATCCAGCTTCCCGCGCCTGCGCAGGCTCCGGTCGCCCCGCAGCTCGCGTTCGCCGATTGGGCCACCCGGATGTCCAAGGTCACAAATGTCCCGCAGCGTGCGCTGGAGGCCTACGCGAACGCCCATGCCGTGTTGGCCGCAAGCCAGCCGAATTGCCATATAACCTGGGTGACCCTGGCCGGTATAGCGGCCGTGGAGTCCAAGCACGGTGGTTTCGAAGGCCGTACTCTGCAACCTGATGGCCGGCCGTCGTCGCCGATCATCGGGATACCGCTCAACGGTGCTCCCGGCGTCAAGTCCATCGCGGACACCGACAATGGACTCCTCGACGGTGACAAGATATGGGACCACGCTGTCGGACCTTTCCAGTTCATTCCGTCCACCTGGGCCAAATGGCGAGCTGACGGGAATCACGACGGGATCACCGACCCGCAAAACATCGATGACGCGTCATTGGCTGCGGCGAACTACCTGTGCGCTGACAACCGGAACATGGGTTCAGGTGACGGCTGGTTGCGGGCAATCCTGTCCTACAACGATTCCCTCAACTACGCTCAGGAAGTTTACGGCTTCGCCCAGACCTACGCTCGCAGCGCCAAGGGCGTCACCTGAGCGTTACCGGTGGCCTATCCGCATCCGCACTTCATTGAGCGCTTCCTGATACTCCGGTGTGGGATTCATCGCTGCAGCCATGGCGAGTTGCGCGCGGGCCTCGTCCAGGCGGCTCTGCCGCTGCAACGTGCGCCCCAGTGCGAAGCGCGCATAGTGGTCGGAAGGATTGTGCTCCAGCACACGAAGGAATGCCTCCTCTGCGCGGTTGAGCTGAGCGGATTGCAGGTAAGCTCGTCCCGCTAGCAACTGGACGCTCGGCGCATCTGGCTCCGCATCCAGTACCGGCGCCAACTCTCGGAGAGCTTCCAGCGGGCGCCGTTCGGAGACCCACGCCTCAGCGAGCCGGAACTGCTCGACGACGTCCGGGGGGCGGTCGGCGGCTGTCATGGTCGCTCCAACGGTACGCGGACACGTGCTGTTGCACGAGTCCGCGTACTCGATCGCGAAGCCGCCCGGTAGGCGGCCGGGCGATCATCAGCGCGCGCCTCCGGCCGAGCGTGCGCCACCGTGGTTAGGCTGTTGCGTGCCCATCTGACGAGGAGCGAATCTGTGGCCGTCATTGAGGAGGTCGGTGCCCGCGAGATCTTGGATTCGCGCGGAAACCCCACTGTCGAGGTCGAGATCGCACTCGACGACGGCACGCTGGCCCATGCCGCGGTGCCCTCCGGGGCGTCCACCGGGCGCCACGAGGCGGTCGAACTGCGCGACGGTGATGCCCAGCGTTACCTCGGCAAAGGCGTTGAGGGCGCGGTCGCGGCGGTGCTCGATGAGATCGGGCCCGAACTCATCGGCGTCGAGGCGATCGAGCAGCGGGTAGTGGATCAGAAGCTGGTGGACCTTGACGGCACACCCGACAAGTCCCGGCTGGGTGTCAACGCGATCCTCGGCGTCTCGCTGGCGGTCGCCAAGGCGGCTGCGGAGTCCAGCGGCCTGGAGCTGTTCCGCTACGTCGGTGGTGTGAACGCGCACGTGCTGCCAGTCCCGATGCTCAACATCCTCAATGGCGGCGCGCACGCCGACACCGGAGTGGACGTCCAGGAGTTCATGATCGCTCCGATCGGTGCGGAGTCGTTCCGCGAGGCTCTGCGCTGGGGCGCCGAGGTCTACCACGCTCTGAAATCGGTGCTCAAGGCCAACGGGCTACCCACCGGACTCGGGGACGAGGGCGGTTTCGCACCCGATCTGCCGGCCAACGCCGACGCGCTGGACCTGATCGCCACCGCGGTGGGCAAGGCTGGTTACACCCTCGGCCGGGACATCGCGCTCGCGATGGACGTGGCCGCGACCGAGTTCTTCGCCGATGGCGTCTACAGCTTCGAGCGCAGCGCTCACAACGCCGAGCAGATGATCGACTACTACACCGGGCTGCTCGACGCCTATCCGCTGGTGTCGATCGAAGATCCGCTGGCCGAAGACGACTGGGATGGCTGGGTGCGGCTTACCGCTGAGCTCGGTGATCGGGTGCAGATCGTCGGTGACGACCTGTTCGTGACCAACCCGGAGCGCTTGG
>JBOHFC010000530.1:0-4812 GCA_050701375.1 Pseudonocardiaceae bacterium | reverse complement strand
CTACGCTGCGGCCCACGGCCACCGCTTGATCCTCTGACGTCGTCACAACCGAGGATGATCATGCGGTGGCCGCCCTACGTCCGGGACCGACACGCCGCAAGATCACGATCTACGGCTGGAGTACTAGACCTCCGGTGTCAGATCAATCACAGTTCCTGCTCCCCGGTTGGTCCTTACTGTCATCATCGATCACCTCAGGTCCACGGTGCAGCTCTATGCAGGCCGACCTTTGAAATAATGCGCCGGATGGGTCTGATGGGTTGTCGTCAATCCGGACGAAGCTGAATCCTCGATCGAGGTAGTACTGATGCAGCGCCGGGTTAGATTTCCACGCGTCGAGCCTGAGTCATGATCTTCCAGTTTTTCTTGCTCGCCGAGCTGCCCAGTCCAACAGCGCTGATCCTAATTCCCTTCCCAGGAAGCCATCATCGACGACCATGCGGTGAACGTATAACGCGTTATCAGGATCGTCTGAGGGCAGCCAGGACGGGTCTGCGGTGAACTCAAGGGTTATCGTGCCGATAGGTCGGCCGTCGGCTTCAGTGACTAGCCAGCATGTGCCGTCGACCGCTGTGGTAAACGACCGGAGGACTGCACTCGACGGCTCGCGACGGGCACCCTCACAGTTTCGCCGGGCGATCCAGCGGGAACCTGGCAGCACGGCTGCGGTCCGGGCGAGAGGTGCGGCCGGAAGCGTGGCGCAGATTGTCCACGTCGGCACGGAGGCGGTCTGATCGTGATGGAGCCGAAGTCACACGCTGGCCGGCGGATAATCAGTCTACCCCCGCCGTTAATCCCGGCCCTGATTGAACATCGAAGCGTGCAAGAAGACGAACAGCGCCTGGATGCCGAACTGTGGCGGAACGACGGATGGGTGTTCGCGCAGCCGGCCGGAAAGCCGACCGACCCGCGCGCCGACTACGGCGAGTGGAAAGATCTGCACATGCATGTCCCCGACGAGCTACGGCAGCGGATCGCGTCACAGCTTGGCGGACTGCTCTGGAAGTCGTCCGAGGACGACGACGGTGACGGCCCTGGTGGTGTCCCCGTGCCCGCTTAGACGGTCGATTGAGACCCGGAAGGGGTGTCCCGCAGGGGGCGCCCCTTCCCACCTGCGCGCCCGGAGAGACTCGAACTCCCAACCTTCTGATCCGTAGTGCGAAGTTCACCCGATATGAGTAGCACTACCTGGCACTTTGCGCGCCATGGTTACGCCGCCGATGCCCCAAGAGTACGCGGAGGCCTGGAGTTAATGGACAGTCCAATGGACAAGATCCCGAAGTGTTCCGGGCGTTCTAAGAGTTGGGGTCGGCGCGTTCGGGTGGCGAGCCGCTGGTTTGTTTGGCGCCACTTACGGTCGTTCGCCTGAGGTGACTTTCAGCGCGAGCAGACCCGCGTCGAGTCCGACAGCAAAGCAGCCATCGTTGAACGGCGCGAGTGCATACGGCACGTGGTGAGTCGGAATCACGCGAGATAGCAGGCCGGTGGCCGGGTCCCAGATCCGCACCGTGTCATCGGCGCTGGCCGAGGCGAGCAGCTCGCGGTCTCCCACCCGCACCGCACACACCCCATTCACCCCGCCGGTGTGCCCGGTCAGGGTGCGCTCGGTCTCGCCGGTGGCCGGGGTCCCAGATCCGCACCGTGCCATCGGCGCTGGCCGAGGCGAGCAGCTCACGGTCTCCCACCCGCACCGCACACACCCCATTCACCCAGCCGGTGTGCCCGTCTAGAACCGCTTGCTCGACCCGACGCGGTGTGTTCGCCCACAGGCCGCGGTAAGGAGCGTGTTGTGGGTGGTGCCGAAACGCCGTACCGAGGTCCTCGAGGGTTTCCGTCACGCTGAGCAGCGCCAGCCGCTCTGGCGCTTCGGCGGGGATGGCCCGTGGGGTGAGCCAAAGCAACCGGGCTCGTTGTAATCCGGCCGGCGTGCGAGCGTGAGCTACTGCGGGGCTCAGCCGGCGGAAATCGGCGTGCAACACGTAGTCAGTGTCGGCAAGCAGCTCGTCGATCATCCCGGCGCGCACCGCATGTCCTGGCAGAGATCGGAACAAGTAGGCAGGCGCGGGGTCCCACCCGATTCGGGCACCGTAACCAGCGAACGCCTTGGTGAGCGCCGCTTCGTTGGTTACTGGCGCGGCTGGGCTCGCCCCGCTCAGCGGACAAGGCATCGCTCAGCGCCTGGTGGAACAGCCGAAACACGGCGGTGGCTGACTCACCAGCGGACTCGACCAGGAAGTTCGCCACAGAGCCCCGGGCGAATTTGACGAGCTGTGCGGTGTCGATATCGGCGCCCGTCAGCGCTCGCGCGGCGAGCCGCCACAGTTCCGCGGGCAGGCCCGGCGCCTCTGCGAAAGCCAAGGCCATCAGCACATCCCGGGCCGCAACGTCCGCTACGGGAGCCAGTCGGCCCAGGAACCGGTCCAGCGCCGATTCGACACTCGGGGTGAACGAAACCTCCGCGGGGCTGATCGCAACCTCGTCGTAGAGCCCATAAGTCCGCGCCACCAGGCCAGTGATCAAGAAGTTCTGCTCAGCCCGTTGAGCGATACGAGCCGCAATGGGCGCCGCCACCTCGTCGGGCTGGTAGGGATTACGGGGCGTTCATCACCGCGTAGCTGCAACGTGGCCTGAGCGTAGGCAGCGAGATCCTCCGCGGCGAAGTATCGGGTGTCATCCAGGTCAATGGTGACCTGGGCCGGTCCGAAGATCCACAACAGATCCCCAGCGTCGTCATTGCGCCGGGTCCCCACCAACACCTGTGCGCCGACCTCGGCGCAGGTCTGCGCGATCGGGAGCACGACCCCGGTAATGATCGCCCGGACCTGCGCGGGATCGCTGGCCTCATCCAGGGCATCGACCAGGAGGGTGAACCGCCTCCCGGCCTCTCCCAGCACCTCCTGAAGGGCCGCCGGGAAATCCTCCACCCGTTCGGGCAGCGGTGCTGACGCCGCCCGGGCGATCTCCATCGCGACGTCCAAGGCGGTCTTGCCCTTGGCGTGCACCGCGCACGCCACCGACCCGACACCAGCCCGGACCGCATCATCATCGGCCGGCAGAGCCGCCCGCGTCTGGGCATCCGCGGTGGTCACGACCCGCCCGAGCACCGCGGACTTACCGACCCCGGGTGAACCGGTGACCACCATGACCTTGCGATCCAGCGCCGGGCGCTCCAGCCAGGCCACGATCTCGGTCAAGGCGGCCCGCCGCCCCCGGAAGCGATGACCCCGTTCGGTAACCACCGACACTCCACGGGCACGTGGTCGCCAATGCCGGTCCGCTTCCCGATCGTCAGCCAGGGTCCAGCCCCAGGCGGTCTGGGCAACCTCATCTGTAACCGCGACGGTCCACTGCGTCAGCGCACGGATCTCCTCCGCGGGCAGGTAGCCATCCGCCTGGTGCAGGGTAATTGCTCGACCGTCTCCAAGGTCGTTGGCCTGTACGACGACGCCGACCACGGCACCGTAGTCCGGGCACCACAACCCTGCACCGCTAAATCCGGGTTGGAGGGGATATCGCGAGGTTCTGCGCAACCGCACGCAACCATGCCCCAGCTTCGCATCCACCATCCCGTTCGCGTCGTTGCCGTGCGGATCGTGACCGGCGAACCCGAAGGCCCACCAGGTCAGATTGCCTTTCACCAGATCGGCCGGTTTTGGGCACCGCAACACCGCCGGGTTGATCCCGGTCGGGACCGGCTCGTCCAACTCCACCACGGCAAGATCCGCCAACGGATCCGCGGCCAATCGGACATGTCTCGCCCGTCTCCGGGGGCAGGAAGGTTCTTCGGTCATCGGGAAGTCCACCCACAACGTCGACCGCACCACGCCACTGACCTTGACCACGTGAGCAGAGGTCAACACCCGCCGGTCGTCGATCACCACCGCGGTTCCCAGCGGGGTGAGGTCCTCCGCTGAAGCATGGATCGCCGCAATCCAGGTGCTGCACGCGGGCTCAGGTCACCGAGACTGGCTCGGCTGTCCAGGTCAACGTGATCTCGAAGTTGCCCTCGGTCGCGGCCTTGGCGACCAGCCAGTTCGCCGTACCACTGACCTTGATCCCGAACTTGACCTCGATCTTATCCGGCGCGGCCTCCCGCACCTTCGCCAGCACAGCCCGGGCACCCTCCACCGCCGGGGCCACCGCTTCGCGGATTCGACCAGCGATCTCGTCTGGACCCGCGGGACGAAAATCCGCGCTCGGCTCGATCTCGAAACGCACCACGGTCTCGTCGTCGAGCGCGTAACTAACCACCGCTGCCGCCATCCGACCCTCGTTCCTCGCAGAGGCTCTCCCGATGTGAAAGATGGCGACTCTCGCGCACGCGTCGCTGGCCGCCGGTAGGTGCTCAGGTATCCCGCGAACAACAGCCGAACATGGAGCGAGCCATCACCGACCGGAAAACTACCTGGTCGCCAACGTGGCCGAGCCAGCGCGGGCCGCGTGACTCAGCCGGCACTTACCGAGGTCGGTCGAACCTCGACCCTGGGTTTGTGCAGGTCATCGCCCTCTTTGTGGTGATGAACAGAGTGGGCGAATCGAACGTGCACCGAGACGCCGCTGTGCACTCGTCCTACTCTGCCCCTGTGACTGAGGTGCGCGGTGGTTGGCAGACGTTCAGGGAGAGGACTGTATATGACAACCGGTGGGTGCGGTTGGGGCTGGTAGATGTTCGGGCGCCGAATGGCGAGCGGTGGGAGTACCACGTGGTGCACCTGGATCGGATCGCGGTAGCGCTGATCGTGGACGATCAGGATCGGGCGTTGATGTTGTGGCGGTACCGGTTCGTCACCGAGCAGTGGGGGTATGAGCTGC
>JBOHFC010000529.1:0-6238 GCA_050701375.1 Pseudonocardiaceae bacterium | reverse complement strand
GACCTCAGGTCAACAGCCTCGCGGGTCAGTTCCTCGCCGAGCGCGAGCGACCGGCTGGACCGCCTCCCTCACGACCCACCACCAGCGCCGTCCCCCGGCACGGCCGTTCGACACCAGCCACCTAGATGCGCTCCCGGCGGAGAAGCACTCGCTCACGCTTCGGATGTTGATGGTGGAGATCGAACGAACCTGATCACTGCGGCCACTACGTTGGCCACTCCCGCGAGCAGGTGTTCTCACCCAGAGTGAGCTGCGTGCACCAAGAAGACTCTGAGCTGCCCCGCAAACAACCGCCGGGTGATCATGACGACTTGTCAGACGCACGGAGCGGCGGGGTTCACCAATCTGCTGGTAACCAAGGAGGACGGGGTCATCGAGTTGAACCCGCACGCGGCGAATTACTGCGTGCTGCGACTGGACGAGCAGGCGGCGACCGTGCTACACGGCACTATCGGAGAGTGGCTGGGATGAGCTGACTGAGCAACTGCCCCAACTCCGGTCGGGCTGTTGGTTGAGCGAGCAACCCCCGACGCTCGGCTCCTGATGGCCCGACCGGTTCCACGTTCAGCGCCTTGCTAAGTGCTATGTCTTGGTGGTTGTCGCCGAGGGGATCCGCAACCTGATCGTTGATCTTCTCCAGATCGCGTCAGGTGGCTGGGTATTTCTGACCGGGGTGTTGCTCACGAACTCGGACAAAGCAGTTCCCCGGACAACCGGGCTCGGGCGAACCTGGTGACTGGCGATGCCACCGCGGCCGAGGATTGGATCTTGGTGCTGAGTGTTACCCGACTAGAATGCCGTATTATCCCATGTAACTGGCACTTCCTTGGGCATTGATATTGAACCTGGTTGCCATTTTAAATCACTATAAGGCGTGGTCAAACGTAGGCCCGGCAGGGTCGTGAAGAGTCGCTCAAGGCCCACCCGAACCCACTGGCGGGATAATGCCGCCCCCGGACAAAAATGAGGACCTGCACCAAAGATGATGTTACATTGAGACTGGACTCTATGTATATTTAATACACTCGGATCAGCGAACGACTCTGGATCGGTAACTGCCGCATGCAATGATGGCAAAACTACTTGACCCGCACGAATATCGACATGTCCTAGCGTGACATCTTCGGTTGCAACTCGTGGTAAAAAGAAGTTGAAATGAGCTTTGTAGCGCATGAGTTCATTAATAGCACGGCCCCATAAGATCGGTTCTTTCTTGCAAGCCTCCACAACGTCAGGATGTTGAAGGATTTCGACTGCGGATACGCTTAAGATCCCATATGGAGTATAAAAGCCAGCGAGGATCGTACCAGACGCTGCCACTATTTCCTCATCGCTTAGGTCGGCAGTTTTAAATTCAGCAGATACCTTCGAGAGCAGCCTGTCGTCGGGATCGCCGAGTTTTCTCTCGATAAGGTCGCTGCTGTAGTCATATAGCTCACGCCAGGCTTCACTAATCCTGGCTCGGTCTTCGGTAGTTTCTACACGAACCAAAACTCTGTTAGAAAAGCCGTACAACGTATCGCTTTCATCTTTGGTAATACCCGCAGACAGCGCGACAGCTTGAACGACGAGCGGTTCGAAATATCGTTTATTGAGGTCAGGTGGCTGGACTCCATTTGGCAGTTTGCTTATTAAGTGATCTGCAACTTCCTCAACCTCCTCTCGCCATGGGGCAACACTGCGCTCGGAGAAAAGTGGAATTATCCCATGACGAATGCGTCTAATACACGGAACATCCTGTCGTAACATACCACTGGATGATTGATACCCGGTACCGGTAACTGTATCCTCGCTTGGATCCAATCCGGCTAAGCTAAATCTCGGGTCAGTCATTACACGATGCACCGTTTTGGCATCTCGCACAACAAGGACACTTTTCTTGGAAACAGGCAGGGTTACTGGATATAAGCCATCGGAACTAAAATTGAAATAGCATTGAGGCTTTCCGTCTATTTGCGGTTGAAACGAGAATTCTTCATGTGCAGGTGCGCTTGTCATATCAAATGAACACGGTGCGGAACGCCCTAAATTTGTTGATGGCGCGCTCGACGTTGTTGCACTGTTGGTAGTGCTCGGTGTGGAATCGCGAGTGGCCGTCCACTCATGCTGTTCCGGCGGAGGTGGTTGGTCTGTTGACCAGCCGACTTGGGAATCGTGGTCCTGATCCCGTGTCAGCGCAGATGGGCCCAGATCGCGTTGTGGGAGTAGCCCTTGTCTGCGAGTACTTGAGTGGGCCGGCTGCGGGGACGGCCCGGTCCCCCGCGACTGATCCGGATACAAGGTCGCCACCGCCTCGATCGTGAGTTAACTAGTTGATAAGAGTTGCCCGTCTCGCGGGCCACACGGGGGGAGATGAGCTTGGCTTCGCGGCAGACGGTGATTTTTTGTGTCCGTTCGAACCAGCGCCCTTGATTGTACGAACAGACTTCTCCCCATGTGACTGGGCATTGGGAACGCACCCAGTGTCGCGATTCCATAAGAAGCGAATGATATCCTCGAATGAGTGGCCCTTCACTTCCCCTTGCTGACTCATTAGTCATATTCCGAAGGTCCATACTCGGCCTTATCCACGCTGCTGACGGCACGAGCTGAGTCACTACTGACGGCACGAGCCGCATTTATTGCGATCCGGGTGAACATCTTGACGCCGACAGCGATCGCTCGTTCATCGACGTCAAAGCGACCGGACTGCAGGTCAACCAGAGTTGTACTGTTTGGAGGGTGGACTCCTAAACGGAAGATTGCGCCCGGAACATCCTGCAGACACCAAGAGAAGTCTGCACCGCCGAAGCTCTGCGGGGGAGTGTACACGTGCTCCCTGCCGACAATGGAGGCAGCCGCTTGATCGATGACGCCAGTGGCTTCAGGGTCATTCACCGCAGCGGGACAAACCCGCACGTAATCTATATCACAGTCAAGCGCGAACGACTCGATGATGTTTGCTATCGCCGTTTCAATCAAGTCCGGCACTCGAGGCCACACGGCAGCATCTGGGATACGGACTGTACCGCTAGCTTCTGCATATGACGGTATAGCATTCATGGTGCCGTTCGAGGATATCGTACCGAAACCAATCAGGATGCGTTCATGCTCCGAGAGTTGTGCATTGACCATATCGGGGAGAGGTGTGACTACGGTGCAAATAGCTACAATTGGGTTGGGAGTTAAATGTGGCCGGCCAGAGTGGTCGCCGAGGCTCTTGACTTTGACAACCATGTGATCCGTAGCGGACGTGATCGGACCGACTCGCGTTCCCACGGTTCCCACCTGGGCACTGGGATCACAATGCAAAGAGAAAATGCGATCAACGCCGTCCAGCGCACCCGCTGCTATCATGTCGAGCGAACCACTTACAGACGCCTCCTCTGCAGGCTGAAAGATACACCGCACGCGACCGAAATCAGCCAGATCGGACCGCGCTAGTTCAATCGCCGCACCGACCAAAATCGCGGTGTGCACATCATGACCGCAGGCGTGGCAGACGCTAGGGACTTGCGAACGGTAAGGTACCTCTTTGTTGTCCTGAATCGGTAGAGCGTCCATGTCTGCGCGCAAAGCAATCAATGGACCAGACTTGGCGCCGATGTCCACCATAAGGCCGGTCCCGGAAGACAGCACGCGGCCAGCCAAGCCAACCTCAGCAAGAGCAGCCGAAACGACAGATGTAGTTCGAAGCTCTTGGCGCGCCAGCTCGGGATGCATATGGATGTCTCGGCGAAGCCGAATGAGTCTGTCCATTGAGTCTAGCTCCGATGATGAGAGACGGTAGACGCTGAGCCGACGGGGCGCGCCGGTCTTCCGGCCTCTGTCCGCAGATTCCCGACAGCGTGCAGAGGCGAAATCACCTTGGGCGTCAAGATCGGTTCCCCGCGCAGATCAGTGCCGCGACCGGCACCTCGCCATCGCACGCGTGACGCCGACGGGGTGAACGACACGATTTGCCCCTACCCCGCTCAGGACAGGTTTTGTGCAACGACCCGGTGATGTCTACGTCGCCAAAGCCGACCGGCCCAGTGGGCCGCAGGGGCCAGTGGGCCGTGGCGGCCGGTGCCGAGGGCGCGCAGCGCAGTCCTCATCCGAGTGAACGGACCTCGATTTTCCCGTCACTGAGCCGAGTCTGGTAGGCAGGCTGGGCTATCGAGGCTGGCCCGCGCACGATGCTTCCGTCGGTGAGTCGGAAGGTGCTGGCGTGCCATGGGCAGACGACGCAACCGTCGACGACTTCGCCTTCATCCAGGGGACCGCCGGCGTGGCTGCAGGTGTTGGCCAGCGCGTACAGCTTGCCCTCGTTACGGACGAGCAGCACCGAGGCTTCACCGGCGGAAACCCTGCGATGCTCGCCCTCGCTGAGGTCCGCGTCGGCGAGTACCGGGGTCCACTCTTGTGGGCCGTGCTCGAAGGCGGTGTGGTTGACGTTGACGGCCTTGGCATAGGAGAGGTGACCACCGAGGTACCCACCGATCATCAGGCTCCCGAGTCCAGCCAGGCCCAGTGCCTTGCCGCGGCCGCGTCGACCGCTGCGGCGGGCAAGCAGTGATGCTGTATAGAAGCCGAGCGCGGCCACGTTCGCCCCGGCGTGTACCGCCCCGATGCGGGTCTCCGCGCCGATGGTGTCTGACCAGTCGTTAAGGCCAGTCATGGCAGTCGGGACCGCGCCGAGTATGCCGACGCCGACGAGCAGATCAGCGGCCGGCTCGGCACCGGCCCCACCGACGGTGTCCAACACCGCAGACATAGTCCAGGCACCGATCGGCACATCGGTCAGCATCGGATGGACCGGATGGCCCAGCTTCGTTCCGCTGAGCAGATTACGAACACGGCGAGGCCGCACAACCCTGCCGATGAGGCCGACCACGGGCTTGGCGATCTTGTCGAGGGGGGTGAAACGTTCGATGCGGCGCACCAACTCGTCGGGAAAGGCCATGACCAAGAATCCTTTCGTAGCAGGCCGGGAACGGTGAGTAGCAGAGCTATAGGTGCGGTACGCCTCTTGCGCTGGTTGGCATCGCTAGCCGACCCACTTGCTCCGGGAGAGGCGGACGCAGCAATTGGGCGGAGTGGGGTCCAACTGAGCGGTCAGTCCGGTGCAGGCCAGACCGTCGAGGAGGCCGTCAAGCAGGCGCAGGTTCATTCCACACACGAGTTCGGTGTACTCCTGCGCCAGGGTGTGGAAGGGGCAGTTGGCGAGCGTGACATCGTCGCCGTCGCGGCGCGGTTCGAAGCCGTGTGCCTTAAGCACCTGCAGCGCGGTGTCCTGAGGGTCGTGGTTGTCGGCGGTGCTGCGCGCTGTTTCGCCGAGTTGTTTGCCCAGCTGGTAGGCGCGCTGGTCGAGGATCGCCCGCGGTGGGTCCCCGGAGCATTCGGCGTGCTCGACAGCGCTGGACAGCAGACGTCCGGCCAGCTCGTAGCAGCGTTGGGGCAGCGACACGGCCACGGGATGATGCGACCGGTAGTAGAGCTTGGCCGGTCGTCCCGCCCCCGGGCCGGTGCGGCCGGTGCGGCGCTGGTAGTCCACATCGAGCAGGTCCTCGTCCACCAGCCGGTCGAGATGAAACGCCGCGGTCGTGCGCGGCAGCCCAAGAGCTGCCGCGGCGTCGTCGCGACTGACCGGTTCGGGCTGGCCGACCACGTAGTCGTACAGCCGGCGGCGGGTCGGCTCGTTAAGCGCGGCCACGGCGGAGATCTGGGCTTCCTGGGACTGCTCCACACCCTCCATTCTATCACCAACTAATGTTGATGGAACAGTCCCGAAATCCTACGCTAGCAGATCCTGGTTTTAGACGGGCTCAGCGGCGAGGAGGGCTGAGATGGGAGAGCTACTAGCCCCCCGCGCCGGCGACTGTTGCGTCGAACTCACCGCCGACTGATCCACGCCGGCCAGCCGCACGCGGTCTCTCGCGGGTGACTGACCGACGCTCGCGGCGGATGACGGCGGACAGTTTCTCTCCATCGAGTCGCGTAGGGCCGCGATCAAGGCGGCCGATGCCTGTTGCGAGCCCCTCACCGCCCTCGTGGTATCGATCACCAACACGAGCGAAACCGACTCTTGACAGGATAAAGGCCCACCGGCAACACCGGGTCAGGTGGCAACAGCGGGGCAGTGCGCGAGCGGCCTAGTACGGCAGCCGCAGTGTGTGATCCTGGGCGGCGTGTCGTGATCATGGATGCGGCCACCGTGTGATCAACTTCAAGGTGTGTTGGAACTCGAAGAAGACGCGGTAGCCGCGTCATGGACTGT
>JBOHFC010000528.1:0-9740 GCA_050701375.1 Pseudonocardiaceae bacterium | reverse complement strand
GGCCGAGACGGTAGCCGCGGCCGCGCACGGTGTCGACGATGCCGCGCCCGAGCTTGCGCCGCAGATAGTGCACGTAGGTATCCACCACGATCGGGCTTTCGGCCTCGGTGAACACGCCGGTGAGCAGATCGGCGCGGCTGAAAATCTGTCCGGGCCGACCGGCCAGCGTGGCCAGCAGCCCGCACTCGCGTTCCGAGAGCCGGACCGGTTCGGTGCCAGCGCCGGCGTGGTCAGCGGCGGCGGAGACCTCTCGGGTGTCGAGGTCGAGTCGGTAACCGCCGACCGGCAGCATCCGGGCGGCGTCGAGGTGGCGACGGCGCAGTGCCCGCAGCCGGGCGAGCAGCTCGTCGACGTCGAAGGGTTTCGCCAAGTAATCCTCGGCGCCGGCATCGAGCCCAGCGACGCGGTCCGCGGCGGTGCCGCGCGCGGAGAGGACCAGCACCGGGGTGGTGACGCCATGGCGGCGCCACCGGCCCATCAGGTCCAGACCCTCAATGGCTGGCAATCCGCGGTCCAAGACGATCACGTCGTAGCTATGGGTAAGCCCGAGGTGCAGGCCGCGCTGCCCGTCGCCGGCAACGTCGACGTGGTAGCCCTCGTCGACGAACAGCGCGGCGAGGATGGCGCTGAAGTCAGGCTCGTCCTCCACGAGGAGCAGCCGGAAGCCGCCGGTGGCGGGCGGTGGGCTCAAGTCCACAGCGGCCATCTTGGCCCCCGCCCGGATCCGGGGTACAGCGGGCAGCGTGCATTGTCGGACTTCCCAGCATTCTCTAAGACCGCTCTAAACTTTCCATAGCACGCTTAGGCCATGGACCACTCCCAAACTACTGCGGCCGGCCGCCCGCCAACGCGGCCCTCGACGGGTCGCCCAGCTGACCCGCCGGCAAGGACGCAACCCGCTACGGGCATCCCACACCCAGCCGCGCGCGCCGGTCGCGCCATGGGGAGCAGCCTGGTTGCGCGGATGGTCGGCGTCGTGGGGTGCCTCGCGGTCGCCGCAATTCACGTCCTCGACCAGGGTGGCATGCCCGGCACGAAAGGCCCGGACTATGTCCAGTTCATGTACTACGCGCTGGAAGCCGTGGGCGTCCTAGCGGCGGTGCTGCTGCTGACCAACAAGACACGGGTGGGCTGGTTGCTCTCGCTGGGGGTCGCAGCCGGCCCGATCGTGGGCTACGTGCTGTCCCGCGGACCGGGGATGCCCAACTACACCGACGACATCGGCAACTGGGCCGAGCCCCTCGGCGTCGTCAGCCTCGTCGTCGAGGGCATCCTGCTGATCCTCGCCGCGGCATCGCTGCGCTGGTATGCCTCGTCAGTGAACAGCTTCGCCTCCCCCGGACGCTGAACGCGCCAAACAGATCATCCCGAACAGCCACGCGGGACCCTGGGACCAACGCCGTTACGGGGCGACGTCGAGCTGAGGGGGTCCGGTCGTGGGTTCGATGTTGAGCAGTCGCTCTTTGGTGGCGAGGCCCGCAGAGCAGCCGACGAGCTTGCCGTCAGCGCCGAGGACGCGGTAGCACGGGACCACAATCAGGACCGGATTGCGGGTCATCGCAGCGCCGACCTGACGAGCGCCGTCGTCGAGGAGCATGAGCGCTGCGGCCAGCAGCGGGAGGGTCGCGGCGAGGGTCAGGCAGCCGGCCAGGCCCACCACTGCCAGGGCCCGCGTCCGGCGCCGTGTCGGCCCGTCGAGGGTGAGCGCGGCGGTGTTGGCGATGGCGTAGTAGACCAGCAGCGCGAAGCTGGAGAACCCGATCGCGGCGCGCAGGTCGAACAGCACGACCACGCCCAGCACGACGGCGCCCAGGACGAGCTCGGCTCGGTGCGGCACCCGATAACGGGGGTGGACCGCGGCCAACCGGTGCGGGAGTTCGCGGTCGCGGGCCATGGCCAGGGTCGTCCGCCCGACCCCGGCCAGCAACGAGAGCAGGACCCCGGCGGCAGCGACCGCGCCACCGGCCCGGACCACCGTGGCCAGCCATCCGCTGCCGGCGTCGGCGGCGGTGGCCAACGGGGTCGGCGAGGTGGCCAGCGCGGCTGGGCCGACCGCGGCCAGCGCCGACACTCCGACCATGGCGTAGGCGACCACAACCAGCCCCAGCGCCAGTGGGATGGCACGCGGGATGGTGCGGGCGGGGTCGCGGACCTCCTCACCCAGGGTCGCGATGCGGGCGTAGCCGGCGAAAGCGAAGAACAACAACCCGGCTGCCCGCAACACCCCCAGCGGACCGTTCGAAAACCAGCCGGTGAGCTGCTCGACGCCCGTGCTGGGGCCGGTGAGGACGCCGACGACGACCGAAGCCAGCGACGCGAGGGTCAGCACGACCAGTACCCGGGTCAGGCGTGCGGTCTTGGTTACCCCGAGGTAGTTCACGGCGGTGAACACCACCACCACCACCACCGCTGCCGCGGCGACCGAGCGGGCCTGCTCGGGCAAGGCGTACGCGCCCAAGGTGAGGGCCATCGCCGCGCAGGATGCGGTCTTGCCGACCACGAACCCCCACCCGGCCAGGAACCCCCACACGCCGCCGAGACGTTCCCGGCCGTAGACGTAGGTTTCCGCCGGACTGGGGGTAGCGGGCGGCCAGACGCGCCGAGGACATGGCGTTGCAGTAGGCCACCACTGCGGCGATCACCAGGCCGAGCAGCAGCCCGGATCCGGCCGCGGCCGCGGCCGGGCCGAACGCGGCGAACACCCCGGCGCCGAGCATCGAGCCCAACCCGAGCACCACGGCGTCACCGATGCCCAGCCGGCGGGCCAGCGCGGGCTGCGGGGGATCGGATGCGAAGGTCATTGCCCTCCCTGCGCGGGGTCGGTTCCGGCTGTTCATCGGGTGAGAACACCCCGGTCGTACTGCACGACCGGCGAAGAAGGGGACGCGTGGACTACAGATTCGCGTACCTCTATGGCCGCTACGTTCACGAGGCGATCACACGCCGGGGCGGGGCCGGTGAAGAGCGATTCCGCCCCGGCGAGGGGTCCGCCGAGGTCTACTGGGCCGCGTGTGCGACCCGGGCTAGCTCGGTGATCCGGTTGAGCACTCGCGTGGTGGTGGCAAGGTCCTCTGCCGCGATGCCGTCGTACAGCTGGTTGTGCAGGGCGGTCCTGATGGCATTGACCTGCTGGAAAAGGACCGTTCCGCGGGTGGTCAGCTCGAGTTTGCCCTGGTCGTCTGTGCTGAGGAGACCTTGTTCGGATAGCTCGTCGATCGCCTGGGCGATCCCCGCTTCGTCGTCTACCGTCAGTTCGACGAGTCTGTGGATCAGCTCGTCACGGTTGTTGCCCGGCGCCTTGTCTAGCACCTGCCATTGCGTGAAAGCGATCCCAGCTTTGTTGAGGGACGTCGTCCGAATGGCTGAGATCGCGGCGGCGGCCATGTGGATGTAGCGGCCGCACAGCCTGGTTGGTTCGGTCATGGTAGTTGCTCCCGTTTCGTTGGTTTCAGAGACAAGTGGCGGGTCGAGTAGGCCGTTGTCGCTGGGCGTTGTGCGACATCTCCGGCTACGGGTCGGGCTGAGCTGGGCGGGGGCGGCCTCGTGCGAAGTGTTGCTCCTTCACATCTGCGCCATGTCCTGCAAGAGCCTGCAGAAGCTCGGTTGCGAACTCGGCGGGTTGGGTCACATAACCGATGTGACCGCCGGGAAGCTCGACCAGGTCCCGCGCAAGTCTTTTGCTCAACGCCGCGTTTACCTCGTAGGCTGGGTGATCACGTGATTCCCGCCCCACGACTGGCACGATCCGGGCGGCATGCGCTGTGAGCGCGTCAATATCAAGGTTGATCTCCGGATATTGGCGCAGCTCGTGCTCGAACCAGTAGGTGGTGTTAGCGATAGCCTGCGCACCGGTTTTGCGGTCCGATGCGCGGGCCATGAATCGCTGGTCTGACTCTGCGAACACTTGCTCGCGAAACTTCTTGAGCGCCAGCTCGATCCCCGACTGGCGGTAGAGCTCGTACAGCCCGGCGAAGGCGTCCACCCACTTCTGCCCGTCGGGCAGTTGTCGCACAGCCGGCGGCTCGAACGGAACGAGCGTGCGCACCACGCAAGGGTGACGAGCGAGGGTTTCTAAGACAACGATTCCTCCGGAGCTGGCGCCGAGGACGGTCGCGGGCTGGTCGCTCACGTGCTCGATGATGCGCCGGACATCCTCGGCGTCGGTCTCGAGCCGACGATCGTAGTCCTGGGGTCCATCGAGTTCACTGCGCGAAAAACCCCGACGGTCGTAGATGACGACGGTGTAGTGTGTCGCCAGATGGTCGGTCACCATTCGGAAACTGTCGGCTACGCCAGTAGCACCAGCGACCATGACCATGAGCGGGCCGCTGCCGTGGGTCTCGTAGTACAGACGAGCCCCGGGAACGTCGAGGACACTCATCCGCTTTCCTCTCCCTGGTGATCGCTGGTGGCGTCACGGGAGTCCCCGCGCGCCCGCCGGACCACCACCGCTGTGGCGATGGCGGTGCCTGCGAGACCGGCGACGGCAAGCAGGAACGGTGTCGAGCCCGGAGTCGTGCCGAAGGCGCCGATCGCCACGTAGGCGGCGGCCTTGGGCAAGCTGCCCAGCGCGGTGCCGAGCACGTAGTCGCGGGCGCGCACCGCGCTGAGCCCGCACGCGACGTTCACCGCGGTGCCCGGCAGCAGCGGGACCAGGCGGATCCCGATGACCGCGAGCAGCCCGCGGCGGCGCAGCAGTGCGTCAAGGCGGCGCAGCCGGTCGCTGTCCACCCGCGCCACCGCGCCGCGCCCCAGCAGCCGGACTAGGCCGAATGCCACGCTGGCCCCGGTCACCGAACCGGCCATGACGACGGCCAACCCGGTCGGCAACCCAAAAAGGAGACCCGCCGCGATAATGAACACCAGCACCGGAGCGGAGACCAGGACCAGCGCGGCAACGAGCGCGGCGTAGACCACCGGGCCCACCCAGCCTGCGGCGGCAACCCAGGCCCGAACGTCCTCGATCGGGGGGACGCCGACGGTCAGAACCAGCGCCGCTGCTGTCGCGGCGACGATCACCAAGACCAGCGGCCGCAGCCACCAAGTCCCGCGCACCCGGCGGCTACGATCAACAACCGCGAGCGCCACCACAACCCACCACAGCACGCAGCTGCGGCGAACCGATCTTCGCAGTGATCCGACCGTCGGGCGATACACCACCCGATCGAGCCGGTACCCCACGATCGCGCAGAACACCGCGAGCGGCCCGGGCACCAGGTAACTGACGTCATTGAAGGTCGCGTACACCTACAGCCCCTTACTAACTGGACAGCCGGAGATGGATCAAACGTTGGAACGCCAGGAGCGCCGGTATGCCCGCCGAATCGGTCAGTCGCGGCGCGTAGCTGCCTCGCTGTCGAGAGAGGCCGTGGCTAGCTGCATCTACGACACAGGCGCCGTGCGCGGCTCGTGCTGCTTAAGCTGGTCGTGCTGCTTACGCCGCCCGTACCGGGTCATGCCCGCGGCTTGTACACCGCCAGCACCGTGGCCACAAGCAACACCAGCAGACCGCCACCGGAATGGACCAGGTGACTGGGATTCCTCAGCTCGGCGAGATCGGTACCGGACAACGTCGTCTTCGCTGCCAGGCCGGCGAAGGAGCTGATTTCCTGGGTGTATCCGAGCAGAACGAGAGTGGCAACGATGTTCAGCAGGAATTTGACCAGGACCCAATAGTGCCGGAACAAACCCCACACGGTGCCCGATGAGCAGACAAGCCCAGTGAGCAGCGAGGCGAGCGCCAGCGGGACGATGACGTACCAGACGGAGAACTCCATCGCGAGAAACGCGGCACGCACCATCTGAGCGTCCGGGCTGGCCAAAATGGCGACGGCGAGAGCCACGTAGGTCACGACCGCGCCGAGCCAGCCGACCGAGGACGTCACATGTGCGGTGAGCGCGAACTTGCGAAGTCTGGGTGTCATGGTCATCCGAGGCCACCCTCGGACGGTGCGCGGCCATCAAGGCCACCAGACGGTGTGTGGCCTTCTGCGACGACGCGTGGTGTGCTGGTGGTCGGTCCGCGGTGGCGCCCCCGGCCGGTGTCGTCGCCCAGGTCCGGGTACGGGGGTGGGTCAGCCATGTGTGTCTCCTCTGCTCGCGCCGGTATCCGCGATGACACAACCAACATTATCGAGACAGAGTGTCCATGTCGAGCCATCGCGTAACATCATGACGAGGTGCGTATCGTATACTGATCAGGTGCCAAGACTGTGGAACGAGACGATCGAGACACACCGCCGAGAGGTGCACGACGCGATACTGACCACCGCGTGGGCACTGGTCACCGAGCACGGCCTACGAGCTGTCACCATGTCGCAGATCGCCGACCAAACCGGCATCGCCCGCGCCACGCTGTACCGCTACTTCCCCGACGTCGAGGCGATCCTCAGTGCCTGGCACCACCGTCACCTAACTGACCACCTCGAACATCTCACTCAGCTCCGCGCCCAACCCGGCGACGCCGGCCAGCGGCTCGAAGCGGTGCTCGAGGCCTACGCCCTCATCGCACACCAGCGCAAACGCCACGGCGACGAAATCTGGTTACTCCTGCATCGAGGCCAGGATGTAGCCCACGCGCAACAACAGCTCATCGACTTGATCCAAGACCTGCTGACCAAGGTCGCCGAGACCGGCAACCTCCGCGACGATGTCGCGCCCAACGAGCTCGCCAGCTACTGCCTCCACGCCCTCACCGCCGCCGCCAGCCTGCCATCCGAGGCCGCGGTCCGTCGCCTCGTCACGGTCACCCTAGCTGGCCTGCGGCCGGTGGGCTGACCTGCAACTCGTGTCAGAAATGCATCGACCTGAGCGTCGCGCACAGTTGCGCACAGAAGGCGACCCCCAGAGAACCCGGGCTGGCCCGTGCTCACCGGAAGCGCCGCCGCGCTGCGAGCTCTGGACCCAGACCTGGGAACCGACGAGCTGCTGTAAGTGGGATATCCGTGCGAGGCTAACCCTCTCGCTGCTCCACTTCGCCGAGGGCCGGGCCGCCCGGCAGCGGCGGCCAGCCCGGCCCTCGCCCTGAGGCTGAACCATCCGGGTAGCGGTAGCGTGAGAATCGGAAGCATGAATGGGGCCGAGGAATTCGACTACCTCATCGTCGGCGGTGGTTCGGCGGGCTGCGTACTGGCGGCCCGGCTGTCGGAGGATCCGTCGGTCACGGTGTGCCTGCTCGAAGCCGGCCCGTCCGACGTCGACGACCCGAAGATCCTGGCGCTGGAGCGGTGGCCGGAGCTGCTCGGTTCCTGCTACGACTGGGACTACCCGATCGAGCCGCAAACCCGCGGCAACAGCTTCGTGCGGCATTCTCGCGCCAGGGTGCTCGGGGGCTGCTCGTCACACAATTCCTGCATCGCGTTCTGGCCACCCCGAGAGGACCTCGACGAGTGGGCCGGGATCGGGTGCACGGGCTGGAGCGCCGACGACTGTTGGCCGCTGATCGCGCGGTTGGAGAACAGCGACGGCCCCGGCGATCACCACGGCCGTGCCGGGCCGGTGACGCTGCGCCAGATCCCGCCACATGACCCGTGCGGTGTCGCGGTGCTGGCCGCCGCGGCTGCGGTCGGGTTGCCCACCGTGCGGTTCAACGAAGGCGCCACCGTCACTGAGGGAGCCGGCTTCTTCCAGATCAATGCAGACGAGGACAACACCCGCAACTCATCCTCGCGCGGGTATCTGCACCCGATCATGGGTAGCCGGCGCAACCTGGTCGTGCGCACCGACGCCTGGGTCAAGCGGGTGCTTTTCGACGCGGACAAGCGGGCGACGGGCGCGGAGTATTTCGAGTCGGGTCGGTCCGCCATCGCGCACGCCCGGCGGGAAGTGATCGTGTCCGCCGGGGCGATCGATACTCCCAAGCTGCTCATGCTGTCCGGCATCGGACCAGCCGAACACCTACGCGACGTCGGCATCGGCGTGCTGGTCGACAGCCCCGGCGTCGGGTCCAACCTCGACGACCACGTCGAGGGCCTGGTGATGTGGGAGGCGTCGAAACCGATGGTCACCCGGTCCACGCAGTGGTGGGAGATCGGCCTGTTCACCCGGACCGAGCCAGGCCTCGACCGTCCGGATCTGATGATGCACTACGGCTCGGTTCCGTTCGACATGAACATCCTGCGCTGGGGCTACCCGACGACGTCCAACGGCTTCTGCCTGACACCGAACGTCACCCGCGGCAGGTCCCGGGGGACCGTCCGGCTCCGGTCACGAGACTTCCGGGACCAGGCGAAGGTCGACCCGCGCTACTTCACCGATCCCGAGGGCCACGACATCACCGTGATGCTCGCCGGGATCACGCTCGCCCGCGGGATCGCCGCGCAGCCGGCGTTGCGGGGCTGGATCGAACGGGAACTGGCGCCCGGACCTGCGGCGGTGACCGACGACGAGCTCATCGACTACATCGCCAAGACACACAACACCGTCTATCACCCCGCAGGCACCGCCAGGATGGGTGCGGGGGACGATCCGGCTGCCGTGCTCGATGCGCGGCTGCGGGTCAAGGGTGTGACCGGACTGCGCGTCGCGGACGCGTCAGTCATGCCCTTGCTGCCGGCCGTCAACCCGAACATCACCGTCATGATGATTGGGGAGAAGGCGGGCGATCTAGTCGCGCAGGACGCGGGTCAGCGGCGAGTCTGAAGCGCCGCGACAAGGCGGTCCACCGCGGCGCTCAGGCCCCATCTGTGCTGCAGCGCGGTGAGCGCGGCTGGATCAGCGGGCTCGGAGGGCAGCGTGTCGTCGCGATCCTTGCGCACCGGGGCGTCGGTAGCCACCCGTGTGACGCTGGGCGCCAGCTCCAGGTAGGCCCGAGCGGCACGCAGCTTAGCCCGTATCCCCGCGGCGAGCGCCGATTGCGGATCATCCAGCGCCGTGAGCAGACCCTCGATCGAGCCGAATCGGCTGATCAGCGTGGCGGCGATCTTCTCGCCGATTCCTGGCACCCCGGGTAGCCCATCGGACGGGTCTCCACGCAGCGCCGCCAGGTCCGCGTAGCCGGGCCCGGCGCCGGCTTCCGGCAGGCCGTAGCGGCTCGCGAGTTCGGCAGATCCGATCACCTCCGCTTTGGCCAGCCCCCGCCCGACGTAGATCACCCGCACCGGAGTCGGCTCGGCGCGCACGACCTGGAACAGGTCCCGGTCGCCGCTGACTACCTCGACGGGATCGCGGCGCTCGGCCGCGGCCAGCGCCCCGATCACGTCATCGGCCTCGTACCCGTCCGCGCCCGCGGTGGCCAGACCCGCCGCGGCAAGCAGTTCGAGGATCAGCGGGACCTGTGGTCTCAGCGTGTCCGGCACCTGCTCGACGTCCGGCGCACCGAGCCCGGTCTGCTCGGCGACCCGGTGTGCCTTGTAAGAGGGGATCGCGGAGACTCGGAAGGCCGGTCGCCAGTCCAGGTCCAGGCAGGCGACCAGCCGGGACGGCCGGCGCTGCTCGATCAGCCGGGCAACCATGTCGGTGAAGCCGCGCACCGCGTTCACCGGCGTGCCGTCCGGAGCAGTGATCGACTCCGGTACTCCGAAGTAGGCCCGGAAATACAGGCTTGCAGCATCGATCAGCAGCAGCGGCGGCGCGTCCATGAGCGCAGAGCCTGCCAGCTCCCGTTCCCGAGCGGTCCTAGGTGGCTGGTGTCGAACGGCCGTGCCGGGGGACGGCGCTGGTGGTGGGTCGTGAGGGAGGCGGTCCAGCCGGTCGCTCGCGCTCGGCGAGGAACTGACCCGCGAGGCTGTTGACCTGAGGTC
>JBOHFC010000527.1:0-3464 GCA_050701375.1 Pseudonocardiaceae bacterium | reverse complement strand
GCCGGGTATCGGTCTTTCGTGAGGGGCTCCTGGCCTCAATGGGCCATGACGTGACCTTGAGGGTGACCAGTTTGTCCCTGGATGTGGGGGATGACGACGGGGTCACCGTCGATCTCGACGCCGGCTCGCTGCGGGTGACGACCGAAGCGGTCAAGGAGTCGGATCGTAAGGAAATCGAGAAGAATACCGAGAAGACACTCGAGGTACGGAAGCATCCGAAGATCCAGTTTCGCTCGGTGTCGGTGGTGCGCGATGGTGACCGGGCGCGTATCGAGGGAGACCTCACGCTGCACGGCGTCACGAAAACGATCTCGGTCGAGGCCCGCGACGACGGTAAGCACTGGAATGCGAAGGTCTCCCTCGATCAGCGTGAGTATGGCATCAAGCCATATTCCAAGTTCGGCGCATTGAAGGTCAAACCCGACGTCGAAGTGACCATCAGCGTCCCGCACCCCTGACAGCGGTATTCACGCCGTCGCTGAGGGGCAGACGACGGGTCAGTCCTGCTCGCGGTAGCGAACAGGACTGCGGTGCATGCTGGGGGGATGTCCGAAGCTCGCGAGACCTACGCCCACGGCTATCACGAGAGTGTGTTGCGTTCCCACCGGTGGCGAACGGCCGCAAACTCCGCCTCCTACCTCGTTGACCGACTGGCGGCGGGGATGGATGTGCTCGACGTTGGTTGTGGCCCGGGGACGATCACGCGCGACGTCGCCCGCCGGGTGGCGCCCGGGAGAGTGGTTGGCGTCGACCGCGCAACCGAATTGGTCGAGGCGGCACGTCGCGAGGCGCAGGGCGTCGCAAACGTCGAGTTTCGAGTCGGTGACGTCTACCGGTTGCCAGCCGCCGATGCCTCTTACGATGTAGTCCACGCGCACCAGTTGCTGCAGCACCTCATCGACCCGGTCGCCGCGCTGGTGGAGATGCGGCGGGTCTGCCGACCCATCGGGGTCGTCGCCGCCCGGGACAGCGACTACTCGACGGCAGCTTGGTACCCCGAGGATCCTGCCCTCGACCGCTGGCTGGACCTGCAGCTGCAGGTGATCCGGGACAGCGGCGGTGATCCCAACGCCGGCCGCCGGCTGCTCGGTTGGGCGCGCCGCGCGGGATTCTCGGACGTGGTTCCGTCCGCGTCTGTGTGGTGCTTCGCGACACCGGAGAACCGCGACTTCTGGGGAGGGATGTGGGCTGATCGGATCGTCGGTTCGGCGCTCGCCGACCAGGCGGTGCAGCGGGGGCTGGCGTCGAGAGCCGAGCTCGAGGAAATCGCCCAGGCTTGGCGCCGATGGACGGCCTCGGAGGACGGTTGGTTCACCGTGGTCCACGGCGAGGTCCTGTGCACCCCTGAGTGCCATGGATGATCGTCGCCGCGTGCTTGGAGTTGTTCATCTACGTCACCGACTGGGTTGACGTACGCGCATCCAGTGCCCCGAGGACCAGCCGTTTGCGAAGCCACCAGGGGGACGCGGCGAACAGCGCGCCCATCGCGGCGGCGCTGCCTGCGACGTCCTCGCGGCCGGCGAGGTAGGCCCAACGGTGTCGCTCCGGCAGTGCGAAGAATACGTCGAAGAACTCCGGAACCAGGCGAGGCGGGAAGCGCAGCAGCGACTCGAGGCTGCGACGTCGAAGGGTGTGCACCGCCAGCGCTGCAGGGCTCCACACCGTCCGCCAGGCAGCGGCACCGGCAGCCGCGGAACCGCCACGCGCCAACGCATCCCGTATGGCGGTAGCTACCCGGGGTGCCAATCGCAGCGACGTGGCCACGCTGTAGCCGGTCGCCGGGTGCACCAGCGGGCTCGCCGCCCCGAACGGGATCACTGGCCCACGCCAGTCCCCGGGTGCTGGTAGCGGTCGATCCACCGGGAAGCGCACCCGTTCCTCGGCGCCCGGTGGCACCGCGATGCCGTGATGGCCCAACCTGGCGTGCAACCGGCGACGCAGCACGCCCAGCTCGAAGCCTGGACGGCGGGCCAGCGAGGTTTCCTCGAGCAGCACTCGCTCCGACGTCACCGGCACCGCATACAGGAACGTGGGCCATCCCGTCTCGCCGTGATGTGGCCGCCAGTCCATGAACAGGGCGCTGCCCGGCGTCACCAAATCCCGCGCGGCGTCGGCGTCGACCAGCACACCCACCGCGGTCTGCTCTGCGGCGATCCGGCGGGGGGAAGCACCGAGCACCGAGCGCGGCGCACCTGTTGCGTCGAGCAGTACAGCGGCCCGCCGCTGGCCGCCGTCGATGTCCACTGTGACCCCGTCGGGGTCCGGTCGGGCAGCCTGCACCCGGCCCTTCACCACCTTGACCGGAGCGGCCGCGAAGCCGTCGCGCAGCACTGCGTTGTCCAGCACCACGTAGTCCCAGCCCAGCCAGTGCCCCGTCGTGCCGATGGCTTTGCCGGAGCCACTCGCTGCCACTGCCGGGGCGGCATCGGTAGGCAGTTCCCGCCGCCAGGAACCGTAGGTGGCCCGCCACGGCCGGTCCGGCGCAGGGTCCGCCAGTTCGGTGTCCAGTCCCAACCGCGCGCAGGCCGCCGCCACCGCCCACCCCGCCGGGCCACCGCCGGCGACCAGCACATCGATCATTGATGCAGCCTAGGGCTGCTTGTGAGTGGCGATGCGACCTATAGCACCCATTGCCACTCACAAGCACGCGCTAGCGTGCCCGAATGAGCCGGACCCGGGAGCTTGCCGACGGTGGGCGGGCGGTGGAAGTGGAGCCCGAGCGGCTAGCCGGGTTCCTGGGGAGGTTCGCCGCCGGGCACGGCGGCGTGCTGACCACCACGATCGCGCCGCAACGGGTGGATGTCGTGGCTGGCGACGGCGCGGCGGCCGCCATTCCGGTGCCTTTCGGCCCGCTGGTGGCGATCCCAGGGCTACGGGCCGGCCTCGCCGTGGACGATCTACTCGACCACGTCATGGCGGCGCGCACGATCGGGCTGCTCCTGGTCCGCCTGGGCGGATACAGCGTCGGAATAGCCCGCGGCGGGGTGGTACTCACCTCCAGCACCGGGAGCCGGCTGGTGCATGGTCGCTCCGCGGCGGGTGGGCAATCCCAGCAGCGTTTCGCTCGGCGGCGGGAGGGGCAAGCGCGAGTGGCGCTGCGGGCTGCGGCCGACACCGCGGCGCGGGTACTGCTGCCCCGTGCCGGGGAACTGGATGCGGTCGTCCTCGGTGGGGATACCGCGGCACTGCGCACCCTGGCGGTCGACCCCCGGTTGGCCGCGTTGCTGGAGCGCGCCGAGCCTCGGGTGCTGGACATCCCAGAACCGCGCCGCGCAGTACTCGACGAGGCCGCCCGAAGGGCTCGTTGCGTCGAGGTGCAACTCGACCGCCGGGATTAGCCTAGGTGGCTGGTGTCGAACGGCCGTGCCGGGGGACGGCGCTGGTGGTGGGTCGTGAGGGAGGCGGTCCAGCCGGTCGCTCGCGCTCGGCGAGGAACTGACCCGCGAGGCTGTTGACCTGAGGTC
>JBOHFC010000526.1:0-14936 GCA_050701375.1 Pseudonocardiaceae bacterium | reverse complement strand
GACCTCAGGTCAACAGCCTCGCGGGTCAGTTCCTCGCCGAGCGCGAGCGACCGGCTGGACCGCCTCCCTCACGACCCACCACCAGCGCCGTCCCCCGGCACGGCCGTTCGACACCAGCCACCTAGGGGGATTTTGATGTGTGATGCATTGAGCTTCACCGAGATGAACGGGCAGCACGTCGAATTGCTGCCAGCCCGTACCGTCTTGTCGATGTTCAGCACAGCCGAGGACCCCAGCGCCGGAGGTAGCGGCGGCAGCAGTTCCGGCGACCTCACTACTCAGGTCATGGGGGCCCTCCTGTCAGGCGTAATACCCAAGCCGTAAGTCGACTGGCTAATACCGCAACGGCACGTCCTTCGGTGCTTGGCCGCCGGATCCCCCAATAAGGGTTGATCACCCAAAAACCTCCGGGTGGGCGCGGGCTATGTGACAGTGATACTGTTACGACAGTGCTACTGTCATGTTTGGAGGCGCCGCCGGTGGTTGACGAGCTCACGATCGCGGAGCTGGCCGCTCGCACCGGGATCAGTGTGCGCACCATCCGCTTCTACACCGGGCTGGGGCTGATCCCGCCGCCGGTGGTGCATGGTCGGCTGGGCTTGTACGACGAGTGCCACGCGGCTCGCTTGCAGCTGATCCGCGACCTGCAGGAGCTGGGATTCACCCTGGCTGCCATCGAGGGTTACCTGGCCCGGATCCCGCTGGACCGGTCACCCGAAGACCTCGCCCTGCACCGAGCGCTGCTCGCGCCGTGGCTACCCGAGGAGCCAGAGACGGTCAGCAGAGCCGAGCTCGATACTCGGGCCGGGCGTATCCTGGACGACGACGAGCTGGTCCAGCTGGCGACCCTGGGGGTGATCCACTCCGACGGTGGCGCGTGGACGCTCACCAGCCCAGAGATGCTGAGCTACGGGCTGAGCCTGCTCGGTACCGAGATGGATTTCACGGTGCAACTGGCATCGGCGCAGATCATCGAAGCGCATACCAGCGCCCTGGCGACCGAGTTGGTGGCGCTGTTCCACAACACGGTGTTACGTGAGTACCGGGAGCGTGGCCGCCCACCCGAGCTGCGCGACCGGCTGATCGCCCTGCTGGAGCGACTCAAACGGGTCACCGTCGACGGGGTCGTCACCAATTTCCAGCTGGCCGTCAACCGCGCGATCCGCGAATCCGTTCCCGCAAGTGCCGAAGCGTCATCTCCACAATCCGGAGCGAGCCATGACTGAAGCATTCCTCTACGAGAGCCTGCGTACGCCGCGGGGCCGGGGCAAGCCGACTGGCTCGCTGCACGGCGTCAAGCCGATCTCGCTGGTCACCGGGCTGATCGGCGAGCTGCGTCACCGCCACCCGAACCTGGACCCGGCGCGGATCGACGACATGGTGCTCGGCGTGGTCGCCCCGATAGGTGATCAGGGTGGTGACCTCCCGCGCGCCGCGGCATTGGCCGCCGGTCTGCCCGACAGTGTGGCCGGGGTGCAGGTCAACCGGTTCTGCGCGTCGGGTCTGGAGGCGGTGAACCTCGGTGCGATGAAGGTCCGGTCGGGCTGGGAGGACCTGGTGCTCACCGGCGGCGTCGAGTCGATGTCCCGGGTACCGATGGGCTCCGACGGCGGCGCCATCGCGATGGACCCGGAGACCGCATACGCGGCGCGCTTCGTCCCGCAGGGCATCAGCGCCGATCTGATCGCCACCATCGAGGGCTTCACCCGCACCGACGTCGACTCCTTCGCCCTGGAGTCCCAGCACCGCGCGGCCAAGGCGTGGAGCAACGGCTACTTCCAGCGCTCGGTAGTCCCGGTGCGCGACAGCACCGGCAGTGTCATCCTGGAGCGTGACGAGCATCTGCGCCCGGACACCACCATGGCGGCCCTCGGTGCCATCAAGCCGTCCTTCGCCGACCTCGGTGAGCAGGCCGGGTTCGACGCCGTCGCGGTGCAGCGCTACCACTGGGTGGAGCGCATCGAGCACGTCCATCACGCCGGCAATTCCTCGGGGATCGTCGACGGCGCGGCGCTGGTGGTGGTCGGCTCCGAGCAGGTCGGGCGCGACCTCGGGTTGACCCCGCGGGCCCGGATCGTGGCCGGCGCCGTCATCGGCGAGGAACCGACGATCATGCTGACCGGCCCCGCGCCGGCCACCCGCAAGGCGCTGGCCAAGGCCGGCATGACGATGGACCAGATCGACTTGGTCGAGGTCAACGAGGCGTTCGCGGCGGTGGTGCTGCGCTTCATGCGGGAGATGAACGTGCCGCACGACAAACTCAACGTCAACGGCGGCGCGATCGCCATGGGCCACCCGCTGGGCGCCACCGGCGCGATGATCCTGGGCACCCTGATCGACGAGCTGGAGCGCCGCGACCTGCGCTACGGCCTGGCCACGCTGTGCGTAGGCGGCGGTATGGGCATCGCCACCATCATCGAGCGGGTCTGACACATGCCCACCAGTACCTAATTTCCTGGGAGAAAGCAGATGACTGACAGCATTCGGTGGACTGAGTTTATTCGGTGGGATACTGACGCTGCCGGCGGAGTCAACATCGTGACGCTGACCCTGGACGACCCGGGGCGCTCCGCCAACACGATGAACGACAGTTACGTCGCGTCGATGGGCCAGACCCTGGACCGCCTGGAGGCCGAGCGGGACTCGATCACCGGGGTCATCCTCACCTCAGCGAAGAAGACCTTCTTCGCCGGCGCCGACCTCAATGAGCTGCGCAACATCACGCCCGAGACGGCCCGCGAGTTCGCCGCGCACATCACCCTGGTCAAGGGCCAGCTGCGGCGGCTGGAGAAGCTCGGCAAGCCGGTCGTCGCCGCGATCAACGGGGCAGCCCTGGGCGGTGGCCTGGAGATCGCCCTGGCCTGCCACCACCGGATCGCGCTGGACACTCCGGGCACCAAGATCGGCTTCCCCGAGGTGACGTTAGGAATACTGCCGGGCCTCGGCGGGGTGGTCCGAGCGGTGCGGATGCTCGGCCTGACGACCGCGCTGATGCAGCTGCTGATGCAGGGCCAGCAGCTACCTCCGGCGCAGGCCAAGGAAACCGGGATCGTCGACGAGGTAGTCGCAACGCCCGAGGAGATGTTCGCCCGGGCGCGCGAGTGGATTGCGGCGCACCCGCGAGCGCAGCAGCCGTGGGACGTCAGGGGCTACCAGATCCCCGGTGGCACGCCGTCCACCCCGGCGTTGGCGCAGCTGCTGCCCGCGTTCCCGGCCACCCTGCGCAAGCAGCTCAAGGGTGCGCCGATGCCGGCCCCGCACCACATCCTGTGCGCGGCCGTGGAGGGTTCGCAGGTGGACGTCGACACCGCGCTGCAGATCGAGAGCCGATACTTCATGGACCTGGTCACCGGCCAGGTCGCCAAGAACATGATCAAGGCGTTCTTCTTCGATCTGCAGCACATCAACAAGGGCGGCAGCCGGCCCGACGGGTACCCGCGGCGCACGTTCAGCAAGGTAGGCGTGCTCGGCGCCGGGATGATGGGCGCCGGCATCGCCTACTCGTGTGCCCGCGCGGGCATGGACGTCGTGCTCAAGGACGTGGACCTCGCGGCTGCGACCAAGGGCAAGGGCTACTCGGAGCGAGTGCTGGACAAGGCCGTGTCCCGGGGCCGGTCCACCGCCGAGCAGCGCGATGCGGTGCTGGTCCGGATCATCCCGACCGCTGACCCGGCCGATCTCAAGGGTTGCGACCTGGTGATCGAGGCGGTGTTCGAGGACCCGGCGCTGAAGAAGAAGGTCTTCGCCGAGATCCTCGACGTGGTTGAACCCGAGGCGCTGCTGTGCACGAACACTTCCACGCTGCCGATCACCGACCTCGCGTCGGGGGTCGACCGCCCGGGCGACTTCGTCGGACTGCATTTCTTCTCACCGGTGGACAAGATGCCGCTGGTGGAGATCGTCCGCGGCGCGCGGACGTCGGACGCGGCGCTGGCCGCCGCGGTGGACGTGGTGCAACAGATCCGCAAGACCCCGATCGTCGTCAACGACAGCCGCGGCTTCTTCACCAGCCGAGTGATCGGCACCTTCATCAACGAGGGTGTCGCGATGCTCGCCGAGGGCGCGGCGCCGGCGTCCATCGAGCAGGCCACCTTGCAGGCCGGCTACCCGGCGCCGGTTTTGCAGCTGGTCGACGAGCTGAGCCTGAAGCTGATGCGCAAGATCCGGGAGGTGACTCGGCGTGGCGTCGAGGCGGCGGGGGTCACCTGGACCCCGCATCCGGCCGACGCGATCGTCGATCGGATGGTGCTTGAGCTGGGCCGGTCGGGGCGTGCCGGCGGTGCCGGGTTCTACGACTACACCGACGGCAGGCGTACCGGACTGTGGCGCGGTTTGGCCGAGCACTTCGGCCCATCGAGCCCGGATGCGATCCCGTTCGAGGACATGAAGCAGCGGATGTTGTTCGTCGAGGCGTTGGAGACCGTGAAGTGCCTCGACGAGGGCGTCATCACCTCGGTACCCGACGCCAACATCGGCTCCATCATGGGCATCGGTTTCCCGCCATGGACCGGCGGCGTGGTGCAGTTCATCAACGGCTACCCCGGTGGCCTGGCCGCTTTCGTCGCCCGCGCGCACGAACTCGCCGACCGCTACGGCGACCGGTTCACCGCTCCGGCCTCGCTGATCGCCAAGGCCGACGCCGGGGAAACCTTCGAATAGTCCTCCGCCCGACGCAACAACACCCGCCAGGCGCCCCACGAGTACGGCGTCAACGCCTTGCAAGGTGCTCGTGCGGCACGTGGACGTCACCGTGGAGGTGCTGTTTCACGCCGACCCGCAGAACGCATTGTTGGCAAGCACGGCTTCTGCCTCCGCTTGGTGCGGGACACGCGGAGGCCACGATGTCGGTGCGCCGGGTGCTTCCCACCGAGCGCCGGTCCCCGACCCCACGTGCCGCGACTGCAGCATCGACCGCGTTCAAAGGAGAGAGAAACTGACCTACTTCGATAGTTCGCTAATTAAGCTGAGCTTGCTTTGAGGAAGCGGCTGGCGCGTCAGTCATCGGGGTTCCCTTGCCAAGCTGGTAAGCAGGGTGAAGGCTGGAATAGCATGCGCGACACCACCGTCAGCGGTTGTCGCATAGCAAAATCGAGACTCCGATGCACCGTGCATCGCGGTCGTCTGCGCCAAACTCGCCATCTGGATTTCGTCCATCCACAGTAGCTACACCGGCCGCGCTTATTGACCCGGTGCTGTCTGAGTAACGTGATGGCGGCGGCCAGCAGTCGCAGTGTCTGCTCTTCGAGCACCGTGGGCGCGATTTGTTCTTCACGGCTGAGTTGGTTAGCTAGCTCCTCAAGCTGCTCCAAAAGTAGGCGGTAGCGGGTCTCCCAGACATTGCTCACGACTCCCGAAGGGACTCGACGGTGTGCGGCGGAAATGCGAGCCGTTGGTTGGTAAGTACTTCACCGTCGATAACCACGCCAGCCGCCTCAGTGGCTCGCCGCTGCAACCGCTCGCCAGCGGCAATTAGGCGTCCTGCATAGATCGGCTGCTCGATGGTACTGGCGCTACCGTCCATCATGCGCAGGGCCAGCGGTGCCAGCTCTCTATTGAGCCGGGCCAACTCGGTAAGCAGGTCCCGGTCTTCCCGGATCACCGGGCGTTATCCCGCATGGCGGCTAGTACCAGGGCCGGACTGGGCGGGATGCTGCGCCAACCCAGTCAGGCTGGTCAGCCGAAGTGGCTGGACAGTTGCGTTGCCTTTGTGCCGCTCGACGACGGCCTCAGCATCACCATCGTCGAATAGACTGGCCTGGCTATTCTGTGAGGTCATGAGAACTCCTACTTATATCTCTGCTGGCAGGACGGACGTTCGGCGCTTTCAGGAAAAGGCTCGGCGTCACGGATAATACGATAATCTTTGTCGTTCGTAGAATTGACCTCCCGCAACAAGGGTGAAACCGAATCCTCGCAGATAGGGGAACTCTTTACTCACTGCCGTGACTGTCTACCGCGTCGGCCCACCGCAAGAGATCGCCTCTCCGGCACCGCACGAACCAGGGCCGTGTCATGGTCACCATCGATGACCTCAATGCGCTGATGGCGTTTTAACAAGAGATGATGAAGATGCACCTAAGATAAATGTGGAATTTGACGGAGGCTACTTCACTGAGGCAGCGGATCTACGCAAACTGATACCGTGGCGGCGTGAATCGCAGTCCGGCTCCGAGCCCGGCCAGCCGTGATGCGGCGGCCGCCGTGCCTTACCCGTTGCGGGTGGCGGCCGCGGTGTCGTGGCGGTTGCTGGCGGTGGCCGGGCTGGTCGTCGTTTTGGGCTACCTGGTGATCGCCCTGCAGCAGGTGGTGATCCCGGTGGCGGTGGCCCTGCTACTGACCGCGCTGCTGGGACCTGTGGTGGACTGGTTGACCGAGCACCGGGTCCCCAGGGGCGTCGCCACGCTGGTGGTTTTGATCACTGGACTGGTGTTGATCGGTGGGCTGCTGGGATTCGTCATTCAGGCCTTCGTCAACGGGCTGCCCGCGTTGCAGATCCAGATCGCCAACAGCGTCCAGCAGATCCGGGTGTGGCTGCAGCACCCACCGTTCGGGTTGCCGCCCATCAAGCTGCAGAGCCTGCTCGACTCGCTGAGCCGGTCGGTGGCCAACAACCGTTATGCGATCACCTCGGGCGCGTTGTCCACCGCGTTCACGGTCGGGCAGTACCTGGCGGGCGCCGCTCTGGCGCTGTTCACATTGATCTACTTCCTCTACGGCGGCAGGTCGATGTGGCGCTTCCTGCTCGGTGCGGTGCCTCGCCCGGTTCGTGACCGGGTCGATCTCGCGGGTCGGCGGTCATTCGCGTCTCTGGTCGGGTTCATCCGCGCTACCGCGCTGGTCGCGGTGGTAGACGCGATCGGTATCGGGATCGGGTTGGTGGCGGTGGGCGCCCCGCTGGTGGTTCCGCTGGCCGCGTTGGTGTTCCTGGCGGCGTTCATCCCGGTGGTCGGCGCGGTGGTCTCCGGCGTGGTCGCGGTGCTGGTGGTACTGGTCACCAACGGGCCGGGGGCGGCGCTGATCGTGCTCGCCGTGGTGATCGGCGTGCAGCAACTGGAGGGCAACGTCATGCAGCCGCTGCTGATGGGCCGCGCCGTCGAGCTCAACGGGGTGGCCGTGGTGCTGGCCGTCGCGGTGGGCTCAGTCGTCGCCGGCATCGCCGGTGCCCTGCTGGCGGTGCCGATGCTCGCCGTGCTCAACGCCGGCATTCGTGCGCTGGTCAGCGGGAACCTCGAGTCAGACGGCGACGCCAGCGGGGATTCCGGCCCGGTGGGTTCCGCATTTCCCCCGGCCGACGTACCGGTCGACCCGTTCACGGGGCCTACCGGAAAGCAGCGCGATCCGTGAAATCAGTCGATCTTGCCGCAGCCCGCGGCCGGATGATTCCTGATGTGCTACCCGGGCCGGACGACCCGCCGTTGCAGGTGCTGTTCTGCGGCATCAACCCGGGCCTGGTCTCTGCCGCCACCGGTCACCACTTCGCCCGGCCGGGTAACCGGTTCTGGCCGGTGTTGCACGGCGCCGGTTTCACGCCGCGCAGGTTGCGGCCCGACGAGCAGCGCCTGTTGCCCGCGCTCGGGGTGGGGATCACCAACATCGTGCCCCTGGCCACCGCCCGGGCCGACGAGCTGAGCACGGCCGAGCTGGTGGCCGGCGGCAACCGACTTCGGGACCTCGTGCGCACCTTGCGTCCGGTGGCACTGGGTCCGGTGACACTGGGTCCGATCGCTTTGGGTCCGATCGCTTTGGGTGTCGTCGGCATCACCGCTTACCGGGTGGCCTTCGCCGCCCCGCGGGCCGTCATCGGGCCGCAGCCCGCCTGGGGAACGACCCTGGTGTGGGCGCTGCCCAACCCAAGCGGCCTCAACGCGCACTGGTCGTTGGCGGCGATGGTGGCCGAGTTCGCCCGCTTCAGGCTAGCCGCCACCGCGTCGTCGCGGGATGCTTGACCGGTGACAGTTACTGATGCGCAGCGCACCGAATTCGCCGAGCGGCGCGACCGGATCCGGGCCGAGCTGATGCCGGCCCGCCAAGACCGACCGGCCAGCACCGCGCGGGGCATCCACCACACCGCGTTGATCTCCTCCGACGTGCGCCGGACAGTGGAGTTCTACCAGGGCCTACTCGGCTTCCCGCTGATCGACATGTTCGAGAACCGGGATCTCCCCGGCTCCACGCACTTCTTCTTCGACGTCGGCAACGGCAATACCATCGCGTTCTTCGACCTGCCCGGGGTGGACGTCGGTCCGTACGCCGAGGTACTCGGCGGCCTGCACCACCTGGCCATTTCGATGGAGCCGCAGCACTGGCAGGAGATCCGGGACCGGATGGACGCCCAGAGCGTCGAGTACCAGCTGGAAAGTGGGACGTCGATCTACTTCCGGGATCCCGACGGCGCCCGGGTGGAGCTGATCGCCGACCCGCTCGGCGAGATGTACGGCCGCAGCGTCTTCTGAACGCCCTCGGTGGGTCCGGAGCTGGGTAGCCGCCGAGCGCGTGGCATGATCCGCGGCCATGGCGGCGGGCACCACCGACATCATGACGCCGCTGTGGCGGGGTGTGGTGGTATTCCGGGCCATCACGGCAGTTTTCGCGATCATTGCGATCACGGTGCACCACAATGGCTTCGCTCGACCGGCCCTGGGGTGGGCCGTGCTAGCTGGGATTGCGGTGTGGACCGTGCTGACCTGCCTGGCCTACAGCTACGACCGCACCCGGCGGTTCCAGGTGATCGTGATCGACCTGTTGGTGACGCTGACGCTGATGGGTTCCTCGGCGCTGGTGCTGTCCACCGAGCAGCTCACCGAAGTCGCCCAGCGGACGCCGCTACTCACCACGGTGTGGGCCAGCGGCCCGGTGGTCGCTGCTGCGGTGCACGTCGGCCGATTGACCGGAGCGCTGTTCGGCGTCGGCGTCGCGGTGGTCGACGTATGGGTGCGCGGGTTTTTCACCATCGACCTCGCCCGCGACGCGATCCTGCTGGTGGGGACCGGGTTCGTGCTCGGGTTGGCGGCGACGGCCGCCCGGCGGGCGAGCGAGCAGCTGCGCCGGTTGACCCGGGCCGAGGCGGCCACCGCTGAACGGGAGCGGCTGGCCCGATCCATCCACGACAGTGTGGTGCAGGTGCTGGCCCGGGTGCGGGCTCGGGCCGACCAGCTCGACGGGGAGGCCGGCGAGTTGGCGCGGTTGGCCGGTGAACAGGAGATCGCCTTGCGGTGCCTGTTCTCAGCGATACCGCCGGACGCGACCGGTGAACGGGACCTGGCCGGCGCATTGCGGCTGCTGGCCAGCTCGCGGGTCGAGGTGTCGGTGCCCGCGACCGCGGTACCGCTGCCCGCCGCCGACGTCGACGAGCTGATCGCCGTCACCCGCGAGGCGTTGGCCAATACTGCCCGGCACGGCGGTCCTGGGGCGAGGTCGTGGGTACTGGTCGAGGATCTCGGCGCGGAAGTGGTGCTCACCGTGCGCGATGACGGACCGGGCGTCGACAGCGGGCAGCTCGTCGGTGCGCAGTGTGCTGGCCGAATGGGAGTGTCCGGCTCGATCCGTGGCCGGGTAGCCGATCTGGGCGCCACTCTGACGCTGGATACCGGCCCGGGGCGGGGCACCGAATGGGAGGTGCGGCTGGCCCGCGCCCGCCCCGGCGTGACGCGGTGACTGACCGCCGGGTGACGCGGTGACTGACCGCGGGGGTGACGGCCGTTCCGCGGTCCGGGTCATGGTGGTCGACGACCACCCGATGTGGCGCGACGGCGTGGCCCGCGATCTCGGTGAGCGTGGTTTCGAGGTTGTTGCCACCGCGGTCGACGGCGCGGCCGCGTTGCGCATCATCGCCGCCGTTCGTCCGGACGTGGTGCTGATGGACTTGCACTTCGGCTCCGCTGGACCGTCCGGCGCGGATACCACCCGGTGCATCATCGACCGTTGGCCCGATATCAAGGTTCTGGTGCTGTCCGCCTCCGGTGCTGATGCCGACGTGCTGGCGGCGGTACAGGGCGGTGCCTCCGGTTACTTGATGAAATCGGTGTCGCTGGACGAGCTGGTTGACGCCGTACGCCGGACCGCTAAGGGTGACGCGGTGTTCACCGCCGGCCTGGCCGGCCTGTTGCTCGGCGAATACCGGCGGATGGCGCTGGACCGCGAGCGCGGCGCGCCGCGGCTCACCGAGCGCGAGACCGAGGTGTTGCGCCGGGTAGCCACCGGGCACACCGCCAGACAGATCGCCGAAGCGCTGGTGATCAGCCACCGCACCGTGGAGAACCACGTGCAGTCCACGTTGCGCAAACTGCAGCTGCACAACCGCGTCGAGCTGACCCGCTACGCCATCGAGCACGGCCTCACCCAGGAGGTCGCCCTTCAAGTACCACCAACCTGGGCGCGGGCTGCCGTCCAAAGTGATCGATACCGGGGTTGGCGGTAGTTGAAGGGCAACCACGCGGGGCGCGGGGCGGTCAGGGTTGCCTGACAATTGGTTTCAGGCGACCGATGCGTAGCCGTATCGTTCGAAGCAGCTTGTCACCGGCCCCTGCGGGGGCCCGTTAGCGGTCCGCCGACCGGGTATCAAGGGGGGTGGCACCCGGTCGGCGGCCGTCACGCCAGCGGCCAGGGGGAGTTGCCGCTTGCGCCATCGGCCTACCGGGCGCCATTCGGCGGCCCAGTAACCGTTCGGTCCGGCTGACGTCAAGTGGAGCCGGGTCCTACGGTTTTTCACCGATGACTCCAGTGTGCGTGACGACGTGACCTGTTGACAACCACTGAGCCACAATGCCCACCATTCCTGGCGCGCGAGGCGGTCCCGGTACGCTGACGCACCCCGGCGCACCGGGAGTACACCCAGGGACGGTGGGTAACGTGGAGTTCGAGCTTGAGCGGGACGCGTTCGCCGAGGCCATCGCGTGGACGGCGAAGGGCCTACCAGCCCGTCCGGTCGTCCCGGTGACTGCGGGCGTGGTCCTCGAGGTGACCGACGGCGTGATGATCGTTTCGGGTTTCGATTTCGAGGTGCTCAACCGCATCGAGGTGCCGGTCACCGACAAGGCCGCCGGCCGGGTACTGGTGTCCGGCCGGCTGCTCGCCGAGATCGCCCGCGCGCTGCCGCCCAAGGACGTCCGGGTAGCGGTGGAGGGAAATCGGCTGGCGGTGCGCTGCGGTTCGGTCCGGTTCAACCTGCCGCTGTTGCACATCGAGGACTACCCAGCAGTGCCGGTGCTGCCGGCCACCTCGGGCCGGGTCCGTGGTGACGTCTTCGCCACCGCCGTCGCGCAGGTCACCGCGGCGGCGAGCCGGGACGAGACGCTGCCCATGTTGACCGGAGTGCGCATGGAGATCGGTCCCGAGGCGCTGACCCTGGCCGCCACCGACCGGTACCGCCTCGCCGAGAGGCACATTCCGTGGACGCCGACCGGCCCGATGCGATCCACCCCGGACACTTCCACCGTTATCGTTCCGGCGAAGACGCTGGCCGATGTCGCCAAGTCGCTCGGTTCGGCCAGCGAGGTGGTGCTGTCCATGGGCGACGCCGACGACGCGGGCTTCCTGGGCTTCTCTGCCGGCGGGCGCCAAACCCTGACCCGGCTGCTCGACGGCGAGTTCGTCAAGTTCGCTTCGCTGTGGCCTACCGCGGTCACTACCACGGTAGAGGTGGTAGTCAGCGAGTTCATCGCGGCCCTGAAGCGAGTAGCGCTGGTGGCCCAACGCTTCGCGCCGGTCCGGCTGGCCTTCTCCGAGGGCACCGCGCAGCTGTCCGCGGAAGCTGAAGATGAGTCCAGCGCCGAGGAGGAACTCGAGGTCGACGTCACGGGTGAACCGTTGACCATCGGGTTCAACGCCGGGTACCTGCTCGACGGCCTGGCCGCGGTGACCACCCCGCGGGCGACGCTGTCGTTCACCGAGCCGAGCAAACCCACCGTCATCACACCGGTCACCGGCCTCGGCGCCGATGACCCGGATGACGCCCGGGACGGGTCCTACCGCTACCTCGTCATGTCGATGCGCCTGCGGGGCTAGTGCGGCAGCGCTAAGTCGGACACGGTGTAGCGGCGCGCACGTCGAGTACGGCACATCCGGACAGCGCCACAGGGACCGGCAGCCGGACTATTCGCAGCGCGCTGTAGGACTTCACGCCGAGCACCACAGTGGCGAGCAGCGTCGCCGCCAGCGTCGATCCGGTCACCAACCACAGCAGTACCACCGCGCCGGTGTTGGTGGCTTTCGCCGGAGGGGACCAGTTCAGCCGGTACACCGTGGCGTCGACCAACCCGAAGTAATTCGGTGAGAGCAACGACCAACGAACGAATACCAGCGTGAGGTAGGCGTCGAGCACCACGAACTGGCCAAGAAATACCGCGGCGGGCAGTGCGGCGGGCGGATGAGCGCTGGTGTAACTGATTACGATCAGGCAGACGCTCAACCGGTCGGCGAGCACGTCCAGCACCGCCCCGGTGCGGGTCTCGCGCCGGGTCACGCGGGCTAGCAGCCCGTCGGCGATATCCCCCGCCCAGTAACACAACAGGGCCGCGAGCAGCCAGACGTCGCTGCCGGTGGTCACCGCCACCGCCCAGGCGACCAGCGTCGCGATGGTGCGGATAGCGGTCACCACGTTAGGCCAGGTGCCCCACTGCTCGGCGCTGGCGCTGGATGAAACAGCGGCGGTGCAGCCGCGGTGCCCGCAGCGCAGCGCCCCGGAACTGCCTGCGACGCTGACGCTCACCCGGCGGATCGGCGAAACAGCCTGGGTCGCCGTGCGGTAGCCGGTGTCGGCCCGATCGAGTCGGTGCGATTTCGCCAACCGGCGAACTGCACGATTGCCTCGGCAGGTTCCAGCACCGGGATACCGAGGGTGCCCGCGGTGCGCACGGTGGGGTGGTCGGCAGAAATCGACGGGTCGGCAACGACGACGGTGACCCCGGGCGTAAGCCGGCTGCGGGTCACCGCTCCGTGCGCCTCCATCAACCGACGCAGTGCTCCAAGATCGGCGGAACTGCCGACGTACAGCACGTGCAGCGGGTCCTCGGTGGCCGCGTGACGCCCCACCGCCGTCTCCAGTCTCCCGACAGCTCCTAGCGCTCTTGCGGGCGCACCGTACAACATGGCGTACCCATCGGGTTCCCGCCACGCAATTACTGGCCAATGATTCTGGCCACTCTCGAGCGCAGCGCGGCATGGGCTTCCGCAGGATCGACGCGGGTCGGCGTGCCGCTGTGCAGCACCCGCTCCCCCGCGACCCAGACATCCCGGACCGCTCGAGCTCCGGCCGCCCACACCAGATTGGCCAGCAACTGACCGTCCGGGACGTCCAGTCCAGCCGCGAACGCCGCGTCGTCGGCTCCGATGTGCACCAGATCGGCCCACCCGCCGGGGCGCAGCGTGCCGAGATCATCGCGCCCGATTGCGACCGCGCCGCCGCGGGTGGCCAGCAGCAGCGCCTGTCCGGCGGTCAGCGCGGCGGCGTCGCCGGTGGACAACCTGGCCAGCCGGGCGGCCAGTCTGATGTCATCCCATAGATCCAGGTCATCGTGCGAGGCAGGACCGTCGGTGCCCAGACCGACCGCGATCCCCGCGGCGCGCAGGTCGACTAGCCGCGCGATGCCGGAAGCGAGCTTGCTGTTGGAGCCGGGACAGTGCGCAACCCCCGCGCCGTGCCGGGCGAGCACGGCGATGTCGGCGTCGGATAGCTGCACGGCATGCGCAGCGAGCACCCGCGAGCCGGCACGCAGCACCCCGAGACCCTCCAGCAGCAGCGGCACCGACCCGTGCTCCTCGCGGATCGCAATGTCCTCGCCGATCGTTTCGGCAACGTGGATGTGCAGCAGAGCCCCGCGCTCCCGGGCGGCCGCGCCGGCAGCCGTTAAAGCCTCGACCGGCAGGGTATAAGCGGCGTGCGGGCCGTATCCGAGTTCGATGCGCTCGCCGGGACCGAAGCGGATCCCGTCGGCGTCGATCCAGCGGCTGATGCCGTCGAGCATCTGCTGCCAGGTGCCCAGCCGGTCCCATCCCGGTACCGCGATGATGCCCGGCGTCACCACCGCGCGGCTGCCCGCGGCCAGTACCGCATCCACCACCGCGTCGTTGTGGAAATACATTTCCACGCTGGTCGTGATCCCGGCGCCGAGCATCTCCAGCGCGCCGACCAGCATGCCGATCCGGACGTCCTCGGCGTCAACCTGGGCCTCGGCGGGCCAGATCACCTCGGTCAGCCACCGCATCAGCGGCAGATCCCCGCCGAGCCCGCGCAGCGCGGTCATCGCGGTGTGTGCGTGGGCATTGACCAGCCCGGGCATCAGGATCCCGGTCAGCGCCAGCTCGGGCCCGGGAGCCGGCGGCGCTGCTTCTGACGGTCCGACGTAGCTGATCCGTCCTGCGGCATCGACGTCCACGACGGCGTCGCGCAGCACGGTGCACGGTTCGTCGCAGGGCAGTACCACCGGGGCGGTCAGCCGCATCATGGGACGGGCTCGACGATGGTGTGGCGCAGCAATGCCGACAGCGGCCGCAGCGGGGGAAGCCAGGCGCCTTCGGCGGGCAGCGTCTCCAGGGTGATCCGGGGAAGCGGCTGCAGGAACAGCTCCGGGATGTCCTCCAGATCCTCGAACCCCAACACATCGGAGTTGACCGCGAAGGAGGCATGCTCGCGGAACCCGAGCACGGTCACCCGGACGCCCTGGGCGACGAGGTCTTCCAGCGGCTCGCGGAACGCCCGGCTGTCTCCGGAGGCCACCAGCAACTGCCGCAGCACGCCCTGTTCGTGGCGGGCCCGGATGTGCGCCAGCATGTCCTCGTCGATGTCCGATTCGTCGATCTTGGGCTTGGCGAAGACCGCGAATCCCGTGTTGCGCAGCGCCTCCACCCAGGGTCGTACGAAATCCGTGCTGCCGGCTGCGACGTTGGTGAACACGGTGGCCTCAGGCTCGCTGTCGGCCCCGGCTTGGGCGATCAACCAG
>JBOHFC010000525.1:0-2961 GCA_050701375.1 Pseudonocardiaceae bacterium | reverse complement strand
GGCCAGGCCGGACAGCGTGCCGAAGGACACCGACATCAGGTGATACGAGAACTCCGACACCCCGAGCGCGGCAGTCCAGCTCGCCGGGATACCGATGCCCATTACGTGGCCGCCGAGTACCGCCAGCAGCCCGAAGTGGAACAACGGGCTACCCAGCCGGAGCAGGCGGCTGCCGTAGATCTGGGAGGACCGGGTGGTCCAACCGAACTGATCGTGGCGGTAACGCCAGATGTGGCCGACCACGAACGAGGTGAATGCCACGTAGGGCACGGTCAGCCACAGCAGGGTGGTCACCGGCGGCCGCCCATCTGATCTTGCAGAGCCGGGTCCATCGCAAAGGGTTCCAGGCCCACTTCTTCCTCCGGTGGCCCCTGGGCGGCCAACTCGGCGACCCGGCGCCGGTCAGCGGTGTTGAGCTCCGGCAGGGTGGTGCACAGCCCGTCGAGCACCGTCCGGTAGGGCGACTCGCCGTCATGCAACGACAGCCTCAGCAGCTCCACGACCGGCCGGTACTCCATCAGCAGCCGGCGACCGGCCACCGGGTCGACGGTCGCAGCGAACTCCAACACCACCGTCAGGTGGTCCGGCAACTCGTGCTCGCCCAGTTCGACACCCGCCGCGCGGTAGGCGTGCTTGAACCGCAACAGCGCCATACCGCGTTTGCGGGTGTCACCGTAGGCGTAGTAGCTCAGGTGCAGGCAATTGCGCCGGCGCAGATCGAAAGTCTCCACGTAGCACGCGGCCAGTTCGATCGGCGGTGTCCGGCGGCAGTGGTCCACGAACGACGCCAGGGCGGGCCCGGCCGGCGCCGACAGCGATCCGACCACCACGTGCAGCCCGTCGAGTATGTCCAACGTCTGCTGCGTCGGATAGTCCAGCAACAGCGCGACGATCCGCCACACCACGCGCTGCTGCATCTCGTCGTCCAGGAGCTTCTTGTCGGGACGCTGCTCGTCGGGGATGGGGGGGTCGCCGCGAAGTCGACCCTTGCCAGTGCCTGTCCCGGCTATTCGGCGGCCCAGCCACGTCGGGCTCATCGGGTTGGCTCCGCCGCGGGCGTTGGCTCGGTCGTTGCACCATTGGTGTGCGGTGCCGTGGGGAACAGACCGTTGGTGGTCTTGCCATCCCAGTTGAGCAGGTTGATCCGGCGCTCCTTGTCCGCCGGCGCCGCCGTGCCGTTGCCGTCGGCCGGTTGCTGGGTCAGGTGGAACTTGTCGTCCATGATGTCGAAGGCGGTCATCCCCGGGCCGCCGTCGGAGTCCAGGCTGCACCCGGTGGCAATGGCGTCCAGCCGGTGGGCATCGGATCCCGCTGCGCTCGGGATGACATAGCGGTGCTCGTACTTGGCGATGGCCAGCAGCCGGTACATCGCCTCGATCTCGTCGGTGGTCAGGCGCACCGACTCGGCGATCTCCGGGTCGACCGGCTCCCCGAGATTGACCCGGCGCATGTGCGCGCGCATCGCGGCCAGCCGCTGCAACGAGGCGCGGACCGGCCCTACGTCGCCTGCGGTGAACAGCTCGGCCAGGTACTCCACCGGGATGCGCAGCGCGTCGATCGCGCCGAACAGGTTGCCGGCGTCCTCGCCGTCATGCCCGGTGCCGGCCAGCGCGTCCACCATGGGGGACAGCGGCGGGATGTACCAGACCATCGGCATGGTGCGGTACTCGGGGTGCAGCGGCAGCGCCACCTGGTAGTCCACGATCAGCTTGTAGATCGGGGACGCCTGCGCGGCGTCGATCCATTCCTGGGAGATCCCGGCCCGCTCGGCCTCGGCCACCACGCGCGGGTCGTGCGGGTTGAGGAATACCCCCAGTTGCGCTGGGTAGAGGTCCTTGTCGTCGCGCACCGACGCCGCGGCCAGCACCGCGTCGGCGTCGTAGAACACAACTCCGATGTAGCGCAGGCGCCCGACGCAGGTTTCCGCGCAGACCGTGGGAATACCGACCTCCACCCGCGGGTAGCAGAACGTGCACTTCTCGGCCTTGCCGGTCTTGTGGTTGAAGTAGATCTTCTTGTACGGGCACCCGGTGACGCATTGCCGCCACCCGCGGCACTTGTCCTGGTCGACCAGCACGATGCCGTCCTCGCTGCGTTTGTAGATCGCGCCGGACGGGCAGGACGCGGCGCAGGACGGGTTGAGGCAGTGCTCGCAGATCCGCGGCAGGTAGAACATGAACGTCTGCTGGAACTCCAGCTTCACCTTGTCGGACACCTTGGCCAGCAGCGGATCCCGGCCGATCTGCTCGGGACCGCCGCCCAGGTCGTCGTCCCAGTTGGCGCCCCAGGTGATCGCGGTGTCCTCGCCGGTGATCAGCGATACGGGTCGGGCCACCGGGGTGGTGTCCATCTGCGGTGCGGACAGCAGGTTGTCGTAGTCGTAGGTCCATGGCTCGTAGTAGTCGGCCACCGTGGGCAGGTCTGGGTTGGCGAAGATGTTCAGCAGCCGCTTGAACCGCGAGCCCGTACGCAACGTCAGCCGGCCGCGTTTGGTCAGCGTCCAGCCGCCTTTCCACTTCTCCTGGTCCTGGTACTGCCGCGGATACCCCTGCCCGGGTCTGGTCTCCACGTTGTTGAACCACACGTACTCGACGCCGCTACGGTTGGTCCACGCCTGCTTGCAGGTGACGCTGCAGGTGTGGCAGCCGATGCACTTGTCCAGGTTCATCACCATGGCGAGCTGTGACATCAGTCTCATCAGTAGGTCACCTCCTGATTACGGCGACGGATGGTGGTGACCTCGTCACGCTGGTTGCCGGTGGGGCCGTGATAGTTCAGGGCGAAGGACTGCTGGGCGTAGCCGCCGATCAGATGCGTCGGCTTGATCATCAACCGGGTGAGCGCGTTGTGGATGCCACCGCGCTTGCCGGTCTTTTCGGTGCGTGGCACGCCCACGGTGCGCTCCTGGGCGTGGTACATGAACACGGTGCCCTCGGGCATCCGGTGGCTGACGATCGCGCG
>JBOHFC010000524.1:0-4079 GCA_050701375.1 Pseudonocardiaceae bacterium | reverse complement strand
CCGCTGGTTCCCACGGGGAAGAACAGCTCGGGGTCCTCGTCTCGGCAGGCCGCGCGGTGGCGCCAGTCCATGGTGCTTGCTCCTCGTCGATCGCGCTGGCGAACTCCGGTGTCCCAGCGCCGTCGTTTGTCTCTCATTTGGGCTTGTGAATGATTTCACAATCACCCGCGATGTCAAGGGCTATCGACGGGGCCAGTTCGTCGGTTCACCCAACAGGGTGCTGGGCCAGGCGAACTGTTAACCGCATGTGAAACCGATTCTCCAAGCGCTATTCGGGCGTAGCTGTGCGTCACGGTCGCTTGATCACGACTGCCCGCTCCGCTCCGTCACCGCGATAGGATCATCGCGATGACCGCAAGAAGCCCGTCAACCCGGAGGTTGTCGAGCTCCTCAGCAGCTGGCCCTATGGGTCTTAACGAGAGCGGCCGCCAGAACGTTTCGGGCAAGTTTTCGCGTCGGGTCAGCGTGTCCCTTGACAGGTGCGGCCATAGCTGCCCTGCGCCGTGGGGGCAGCGCCGAGGCGGCGGTTAATCTGCAGTGGTGATCGCCGACGACGCCGTCCCCGCGGGGACGGCATGACCACCACCGCGCCTCGTCCAGTCCGTAGCGCTGGCGTGCTGGTCGGGCTACAGGGCTTGGTTGGTGTCGTGTTCGCAGGCTGGTTGCTCGTCGCGGCGCTGCGCGGAACCGGCGGTCCGGTGCCGATCGGGGCCACCGCGGCATGGCTGGCCGGCTTCGGGATCATTTTGCTCATCGTGGGCGTGAATCTGGTGCGCGGCCGTCATGGAGCTCGAACTCCGGCTGTCGTCGCTCAGCTACTGCTGCTCGGCGTCTGCTGGTACGCCGCAGGCCCCTCCTCGCAGCCTGCCTATGGAGTACCGGCTGCGGTGTTCTGTGTGGGTGTGCTGGTACTGCTGTTCTGCCCATCCGCAGTGCGCTGGGCCAAGGGCAGGCCTCGCGACTTCAGTTGAGCTGCGCGCGCAGGCTACGAGCGGTGGCTTCGAGGAGTTCTGCGTGCTGTGGCCACTTGGCGATCTGTGATTCGAGGAACTTGGCGCCGTCGAGGAAGTGGCCCTGCCGGCCGAGCGTCTGACCCAGCTCGAGGAGCTCCTGGGCTCCCACCCCGGGCAGCGCCAGACGCATCCGCAGTACCCATTCAAGGTCGGCGGGACGACCGAGGCCCCGGTAGACGGTCCGCAGGTTCTCCAGGATGCGGACGAAAATCGCCCTCCTGGGCGCGGTAGTCAGGAGGTGCCGCCCGAACGGGACGTCGGGACCGGCCTGGTTGGCGGTCCGGAACAGGGCCTCGCAACGGCGAAGGTCGAGCAGTGCACCGCCATCGAAGGCGTCGAGGTAGTGGTCGGTAGCCATCGGCCGGACGAGAAAATGCCCGGGCATGCTGACACCCTCCAGCGACACCCCGGCGCGACGGCCCACTTCGAGGCAGACAATCGACAACGAGATCGGGATGCCGAGCTTACGGTTGAGCACCTCATGTAGCAGGGAGTTGCGGGGGTCGTAGTAGTTGGAGGTGTTGCCCGCGAAGGCCTCTTCGACGAACAGTCGGTGGATGAGCGTCTCGAGCGAGTCGACGCCCAAGGCCAGCCGATCCAGTTCGCGCAGCCAGGTGTCGGCGTCGAGGTCGGGATCAGCGCCGGCGGCGATCGCGAGCGCGCCGACGTCAAGCTCGGGGCCAGGCCCGCGCCCGGCCAACAAGGGGACGAACGGCTCGACTGCTTCCACGGTGTAACCGATACTACTGCGGATAGCCTGCGGCCGGGCCCGAGACGCGACGCTGACCAGCGACGAGTACTCCGCTGGACAGCGCCGCTCTCGCGCCGGTGATCAGGCCTGCTTGGTCTCCCAGAAGATCTTGTCAATTTCCGCGATGTAGTCCAGCAGCTCTTGCCCGGTCTTGGGGTCAGTCGAGCCCTTGGTGCCCGAGGCTCCGGCAGCCTTGGTGGCCTTGTTGAACAGCTCGTGCAGTTGCGGGTACTTCTCGAAGTGCGGCGGCTTGAAGTAGTCGGTCCACAGCACCCAGAGGTGGTGCTTGACCAGGTCGCTGCGCTGCTCCTTGATCTCGATGGCGCGCGAGCGGAACTCTGGATCCACGTTGGACTGGTACTTCTCCTGGATTCCCTTGACCGACTCGGCTTCGATCCGGGCCTGCGCCGGGTCATAAACGCCGCACGGGAGGTCGCAGTGCGCAGTAACCTCCAGGCGGGGGCGGTGCAGAATGCGCGACAGCAGTGGCATCGTTCCTCCTGTGGCAATGTGATGATCCGACGTCACGCGACCCTACTCGCGCATGACGTGCCGAGCATCCCGGACGGAGATCATTCGTGCGGACGGGGGACAACCTCGCCGGGTGGCCGTGGCGGCGTGCCGTGGTGCGCGGTCCTTCGATGTCCCCGACGCTGTCCGACGGCGACGTGTTGCTGGTCAGCCTGCGAACCCGGCCACGCCCTGGTGCGGTGGTGCTGGTCGGGTGGCCGCAGCGGCCCGGGGTGCTGTCGGTCAAGCGCGCGGTAGGGCGGCACGGCGACGGCTGGTGGGTGCTGGGCGACAACCCCGCCGCATCCACCGACTCCCGTCACCTGGGCACCGCAACCCCGGTCGCCGTAGTCCTCGCCCGCCTCTACCCCTCACCCCAGCGGCTGGCGCCGCGTTCAGCAGGCTCAGCGGGGTAAACGGCGTCCGAATAACCCGCCCAGCCCGCTGAATGCGGGGTAGCAGCGCCCACTGAATGCGGGGTAGCAGCGCGGAGTTCAGTGTAGTGGGCTTGGCAGTCCGCCCACTTCGGGAGGATGGCGGCTTGGGTGGCTTCAGCGAGGGTGGGGGCTGCGCGGTCCTTATCCGACAGCAGCGGGTCGACGTCGGCGGGCCAGGGCAGGCCCATGGCAGGATCCAGCGGGTGCACAGTGTGTTCTGCGGCGGGCGCGTACCCGGTGGAGCACAGGTAGGTCATGACGGTGTCATCGGCCAGCGCGACGAATGCATGCCCGATGCCCTCGGGGAGGTACAGCGCGCGGGGGGCATTGGTGTCCAGCAGTACCGACACCCATTGGCCGAATGTGGGGGAGCCCACCCGGACGTCGATCGCGATGTCCAGCAGCGCACCCCGGGAGCAGTACAGGTACTTCGCCTGACCGGGCGGCACGTCGGAGAAGTGCACTCCGCGGATCACGCCGCGGCGGGAGATGCTGTGGTTGGACTGTGCCAGCTGCAGCTGGTGACCCGTGGCGTCGACGAACGAGGATTGCTCGAACGGGGCGATGAACTGTCCGCGCGCGTCAGGGAAGACTCTCGGAGTGAACTCGATCACACCCGGGATCGCCAGCTCGCGGAACTGCACGGTGTTCCAGCGTACCCAGCGTTTCAGCCTACCAAGGCTCCACCTAGCTAGCCCTCTGGCGGCGCAAAGCGACTTTAGCCACCTGATGTGGTGACAATCTAGATCCACTGCGGCGGGAGCAGGGCGCCAACTGTCACAGCGGGTTGCACAAGACGCATAACCAATCGACAGTTCACGCGTTGGTGCACTCGACAGGGTTGTGACACCTCGTTGCCAGCGTCGGCGCGTCCGCGGCGGTTGGCGCGACCGGAGGGTGGTGCCGTGGCCGAGCGCGCTGAGCGGGTCGAGTTCGTGCCCTTATCGCTGGATCCGACCGAGGTGTCGTGGGCCGCGCCGGGCCGCTCGCTGGCGGCCTTCCGGGCGGGCCGGTCGGTGTCGCCGGCGGCAATGGCGTCGGCGACCACCGTGTCGCCGTCCACCCGGTCGTCGTCGATCCCGGTGGATCAGTACTCGGCGACGCAGAGCGCGTTGTCCCAGATCACCTTGCCGCAGTCGCCGGCGCTGGTCTGTGAGGGTGGCGTGGTCGTGGCGGCCAACCTGGCCGCGGTTCAGCTCGCCGGTCGGTGGTTCCCCGATTCGCTGACCGGCCTCCCGCTGCATCGCCTGCTCACGAGCCCCGGTCGCGGCCCAGCTAACGACGCCGCCAACGACACTGCCAACGACACTGCCAACGACACCGGCGCCGACACCGACGCCGAGCAGATCGGACCGGACGGGCGTGCGC
>JBOHFC010000523.1:0-10805 GCA_050701375.1 Pseudonocardiaceae bacterium | reverse complement strand
GTGTCGGCCCGCGAGGTCGACACCCACCGACCGCTCAAGACCATGGAGGAACGTTGGCCGGCAGCGGACCCGGTAGGCAGCGGCTGGTAGCGGCGGCAGTGGCCGCCGTGCTGGGGCTGACCGGTGTGTCGATGATCGGCTACGCCCTAGAGCACCAGCAGGTCGCTCCCCAGCCATCAGTTGCAGACACCGGTCCACAGAGCCTTTCCGAGCTCAAGGCGCTTCCTGCACCGCAGCCCGCAATGGCACCGCGAATGGCGGCCGGGCTGCCGCGCGCTGAGCCCACCTCTATCCGCATTCCGGCTATCAACATGTCCTCTCCGGTCAATGCCGTCGGGCTCAACCCCGACAAGACCATGGAAGTCCCGCAGCCGGGTCCTCTGTACGACCAGGCCGCCTGGTATCGCTACTCGCCCACACCGGGGGAGATCGGACCATCGGTGATCATCGGCCACATCGACTCCGCCAAGAACGGACCCTCGGTGTTCTTCGACCTGGGTGCGCTCAAGCCGGGCCAGCGAATACAAATAACGCGCTCCGACGGCACAACGCCCACCTTCGAGGTTGATTCCGTTCACTCCTACCCGAAGGACGCATTTCCGCAACAGACCGTCTACGGCGACACTGACTACGCCGCCCTGCGCTTGATCACTTGCGGGGGAAGCTTCGACCGGCAGACCAGCCAGTACCTGAACAACACCGTGGTCTTCGCCCACCTCGTGGGCTTAGCCCGACCCTGGCGGGCCGGGCGACCCAGCTCGCGCTCACTCTCTTCGAGGCCGGGAACCAGGTGAGCGGCGAGCAAAACCCAGTGCCATCGCCATGGCAATCCATACCGGCAGGAACCGGTCCAGGATAGAAAGCCTGCCGACCACCCTGGCCCGCTCGGACAAGGTCGCAGTGATGCTGCGGGAGCTCACCCGCCCACCGCAGGAGCATCGATAGCGCTGGGGACGAGCACATCCGAGAGGCGTTGCAGCGCGTCGGGCTGGACCCGGTAATAGATCCAGGTTCCCCGCCGGTCGCCGGTGATCAGGCCCGCTTCACGCAGCACCTTGAGGTGATGTGAGATCGTTGCCCCGGTCAGGTCAAAGACACCGATCAGGTCGCAGACACAGGCCTCGCCCCCCTCGTGCGAGGCGATCAGCGACAGCAGCCGAAGCCGCACCGGGTCTCCCATGGCCTTGAACAAGTGTGCCAGCGTGACGGACTGCTCGGCCGACAACGGCTCGCGGACCAACGGCGAGCAACAACCCACCTGCTCAGCCAACACAGCGAGCGTTCGCTCTTGATTCGACATTCTTCTACCTTGACGGATGTCGATTCAGCTTGGCAAGGTGTGATTCGACCACCATCGAAGCGAGAAGAGGCCGGTGAGTGACTGAGCAGAGCGATCGCGTTCGCGAGCTGGTCCGGGAGCGCTACGCCGCGGCCGCGACGATGGCCGGCCCGCTGCCGTTCTGTTGTGACGGCCCCGGTGCGGCCATCGACGTCGGCGAGGGCTTCGGCGAGGGCTTCGGCGCCGACCTCTACGATGGCGCCGATCGCGACGAGCTACCCGCCGAGGCGGTCGCCGCGAGCCTGGGATGCGGCAATCCGCTCGCTGTGGCCGAACTCCGCGATGGCGAGACAGTGCTCGACCTGGGCTCAGGCGGTGGCATCGACGTGCTGCTCTCCGCCCGCCGGGTCGGCCCCACCGGAAGGGCCTACGGGCTGGACATGACCGAGGAAATGCTCGACCTGGCCCGCGCCAACGCAGACCGAGCCGGGGCCACCAACGTCGAGTTCCTGCGGGGGACGATCGAGGCCATACCACTCCCGGACGCCTCCGTCGACGTGGTCATCTCCAACTGTGTGATCAATCTGTCGACCGACAAGCCCGCAGTGTTCGCCGAGATCTTCCGCGTCCTGGTTCCCGGTGGGCGAATCGGAGTGTCTGACGTGGTGGCCGAGGACCATCTCAACCCCGACCAGCGCGGCCAGCGGGGAAGCTACGTCGGCTGCATCGCCGGCGCTCTGTCCATCCACGAGTACCGCGACGGCCTGGCCGCCGCCGGCTTCACCGACATCACCATCACCACCACACATCAAGTCGCCGAGGAAATGCACTCCGCGATCATCCGCGCCACCAAACCCCTATCCCGCCACTCGTGATCCAGAGGCGGTATGCCACGGCGACCTTCGGCGAACCGCCGCCACCGATGCCCGCCGGACCCGCCGAGGCCCTGCGCAGTGATCCGCGTTACGCGGCACTACCCGCAAGCGTGCTCCCGAACACCGAGAGCCTCGCCGATGTGCTAGCGCGGGTGCTGCCCTACTGGGTGGACACAGTGTCGATCAGCGAGGCCGTCGTTACGGTGTTCCTCGTCCGCCACGGGCGCACGGCCCTCAACGCCGCCGGGGTCCTGCCGGAGTGGAGCCGCGCCGCTGGTCGTGATCGCCCAGGACGTCGACGGAATCGAGTAGGGCCGTCGCGGCGGCCCGTTCCTCGCGAGAGGGGGCGCCGTACTATTGGTCCAGCTCGTCCAGCCACTCGCGCAGCGCCGCTCGGTGGGCCGCTACCTCCAGCGCCTCGCGCAAGGCGTCATTGGCGACCGATGACATGCTCCGACCGCCGATCGCCTCCAACGCTTCCACGACGTCCTCATCGAGATTCAGCGTGACCCGCCGCTTCTTCATAAGAACACCGTGTGCCGGCCAGAAAGATCAGGAGTGCGCCGGCCATCACCGCCGCCATGATCAACCACGAGGTTCGGTAGCCGAGCCCGACGAGCAGGAACCCGATGATGACCGGTCCGGCGGCGTGGCCAATGTCCCCAATGCTGCCGAACACGCCCATCGCCGAGCCGTAGTTGCCCTTCTTAACCAAGTCGCCGATCATCGCCGTGGTCGAGGGGGTCACCATCCCGGTGCCCAGACCGAAGATGACGCTCAGGCCCAGCAGGACGGAGAAGCTACCGGTGTAGGGGATGGCGATCAGCGTTGCGATGCACAGCAGGGCACCGACGATGATCAGGGGCTTGCGGCCGAACCGGCCGGCGCGCTTGCCCAGGACCGGGCGGCTGACGATCGAGGCGACTCCTTGCCCACCCGCCAGCACGCCGATCGCCAGGTGGAGATGTGGACCGTCAGCGCGTACAGGGGCAGGCAGGCCTGCAGTGAACCGATGCCCATCCAGAGCATCCCCTCGACCAGGCTCACCAGCCGGATCGCCGGGTCGGCGACGATCTCCCGCACGCCAGCGGTCAGGTTGAGAAGCGTCCGGCGCAGCTGCCGGGTTTCCCTGTCTGTGTCCGCGGTATTGGGGGTGCGGCGGTGAATCGATCGTTCGGGATGCGCAGCATCGTCAGCAGGGCCAGCACCCCGATCACACCGGAGACGACGAAGGCCCCGGAGAAGCTGACCGCGGTCAGCACGGCGCCGCCGAGCACGAGTCCGAGTACGACGCCGGCGGTCGCTCCGGTCGGATGCGTACGGTGACCGAAACCTCAGCGGGTGGACTGGTGGTGGACACCGAGACCAGGCGAGCCGCCGTGATCGGCCGGCTGGACCGGCGCGGCCGACTGCTGTGGTCGCTGCCCAAGGGGCACGTCGAGCAGGGCGAGACTGTGGAGCAGGCAGCCGTGCGCGAGGTGGCCGAGGAGACCGGGATCCATAGCGCGGTGGTGGCCGCGCTGGGCAGCATCGACTACTGGTTCGTCGCCGACAACCGCCGGGTACACAAGACGGTGCACCACTTCCTGCTACGCGCGCTGGGCGGCGAGTTGTCCGGTGCCGACCACGAGGTCACCGAGGTGGCCTGGGTGCCGTTGGCTGACATGTCGGCGCGGTTGGCCTACGCCGACGAGCGCCGCCTGGTCCAGCGCGCTACCACCATGCTCGCGGACTCAGCATGAGGCCCCATCCGAAGCACACGGATCGCCGCCACCACGATCGACCAGCCGGCGATCCCGGCGGCCGAAAGCCGTGAACTCGACAGGACGGACCTGCGAACGCACAGCTGACGTCGGTGCTGTCGAGTTCACGGGGGGCGCTGGGCAGGGTTAGTGGCCAGTGGGCAGGCCCGCGAGGCGCTGGACGGTGCGGAGCCCAGCGGGCGTGCCGGGCCAGTGCCTGGCCAGGGCCTCTGGACCGGCACGGCGGGTGACCGAGCGCAATGCGAACGCGACGACGACGGCGTCATCGGCGTAGCCCAGGACTGGAATGAAGTCCGGGATGAGGTCGATCGGAGACAGCAGGTACGCCAGCAATAGCCAGAGCCGCACCCGGACCCCTCGGGGCACCGTGGGATCGGTGGCCAACCGGCGCAGCAGCCGGCTGACGTCAGGCAACAGTCGTAGTGTCTCCCGCAGCGTAGCTTGGTCGGTGCTGGTGCGGTTGGTGATCCAGAGCGTCGTGATCAAACCCAGCCAGAGCAGGAGAAGTCCCGCGCCAACAGCGGCCACTATTTGCCACCAGACCACGACCTACTGTGCCCTTTCCGCTTCGGTCCCGTTGGCGAATCAGGCGTTGGACCCGATACACAGACGGTATTCCGCGGCGGGGCGCTACCGGCTTATCGGTTACCGGCCTGGCGGATGCCGCGCCGCAGCGATAAGCCGAGCAGGACGAGGACCGCCACCGGCAGGAACCACCAGGCCGGCACCCGGATGGCGGCCAGGCCGGCGGTGACAGCCAGCGCCGCCACGACGCCGGCCGCGACCCGCCAGTCATCGCCGACGATGAAATCCCACCAGAACGCCCCGAAGCTGCGCAACCAGCGGCCCAACGGGCTCATCAGAGCACCTCCACCGGTTCGGTCACCGGTGACGATCCCGGGATCCGGCGGCCATGAGTACGGCGCAGCACCACGACGAACACCAGCGCGGTGAGCGCGACGACCGCGATGACCCCGAGCAGCGCCGCGTCGGCACCGGGCCAGCGGGCACCGGCGCCTTCCGCGCCCCAGAATGTGCCGAAGGACGTCAGCAGCACCCCTACGGCGAACTTCAGGGTGTTCTCCGGCACCCGGGCCAGGGGGCCGCGCACGGCGATCCCGGCGACGGTGACGACCACGACGGCTATGGCGGCGCCGAGCACGGCCAGCGGGATGCTGCCCTGGTTGGAGCCGAAGGTCACCACGATGAACACCACCTCGAGGCCTTCGAGTAGCACGCCCTTGAACGACAGGGTGAACGCGTACCAGTCGTCGACGGCGGCGCGGCGGGTCCGTCCGGCCGCGCGGGCGGCGGCAAGCTCACGGGTGTAGATGGCGTCCTCGTCGTGTAAGGCCTTGAATCTCGACGCCCGCAGGATCGCTTTGCGCAGCCAACCGAGACCGAAGATGAGCAACAGACCACCAACGACAAGGCGCAATGCACCCAGCGGGATGAAGGTCAGCGTCGGACCAAGCGCGGCCACGATCACTGCGAGGGCCAGCAGGCCGGCGGCGACGCCCTGCACCGCCGAGCGCCAGCCTCGGCTGACCCCGACCGCGAGGACGATGGTCAACGCCTCTACCGCCTCGACAGCGCAGGCCAGGAAGACAGCGAGAACGAGCAGAACATCCCGCATCCGCGCCTGCCTTTCCCTGCGGCGCCGGTGCCGGATGAGCGCCGCCGCACCAAGAATCTAGCCTCATCCGCTCGACAGCAACACGCGGCCGATGAGCAGGACGCCACTGGCGGCGCCCACCGCCAGCACCGCGCGCCGCGTCCAGCCGTTGTCGAGCAGCCGCCGCGCCGGGCCCGAGAGCGCGAAACCGGCCAGCAGGAATGGAGTGAGCATTAAGGTAGTCGTCAACGACTCGCCGGTGACCTGACCTGCGGCGGCCAGCGCGATGATCGAGGTCACCGACCCCAGGACGAAGTAACCGCCGATCGTGCCACGGACCCGTGAGCCTGCCGCGTCCTGGTACAGCAATGCGATGGGTGGGCCACCGATCGACGCCGCGGTACCCCCGGCCCCACTGGCCAGACCCGCCAGCATCAGCGAGGTCGGTCGGGGACGGGGGCGCCAGGTCAGCGAGGACAGCACCACGCAGGCGAGCACGCTGAGCCCGACCAGGAGGCTGAAGACCCGCTGGGACAGCGCTACGACGGCGAGCACGCCCAGTCCCGTGCCGGGCAGCCGGCCCAGCATCGCCCAGCCGATCCCGGGCCAGTCGGCGTGGCGCCCGTCCCGGATCACCGCGAGCACGGCGTGCCCGGACGTCAGCAAGATCAACGGTACCGGCACGAGCCTTGGATCGACCAACGCCAGCAGCGGTGCCGCCACCAGGGCCATCCCGTACCCCACCGCACCCTGCACCAGCGCACTCAACGCGATCACCAGGCCAGCTACGATGATCATGAAATCACTCGTTCGATAGGCGGTCTGGTCGTGGCCCCCACGGATCGTCGCGATCCGACGCCGGCACCGATTCGCGCGGACCACGTGTTACGCCCAGTATGAGTGACGTGCCCATCATCACCCTGAACAACAACGTACAGATCCCCCAACTCGGCTTCGGCGTGTTCCAGGTGCCCCCAGAAGATGTCGAGCAGGTGGTGTCCACCGCGCTGGAGACGGGGTACCGCAGCATCGACACCGCGGCGGCTTACCACAACGAGAAGGGCGTCGGCAGGGCGATCGCTTCCTCCGGGTTGGCCCGCGACGAGGTCTTCGTGACCACCAAGCTGTGGAACTCCGATCACGGCTACGACCAGGCGCTGCGCGCATTCGACGCCAGCGCGCGCCGGCTCGGTCTGGACACCGTGGACCTCTACCTCATCCACTGGCCGGTGCCTACCGCCGACCAGTATGTCGAAACCTGGAAGGCACTGGAGAAGCTGGCCTCCGACGGCCGGGTACGAGCGATCGGAGTGTCCAACTTCACCATCGAGCACCTGCGGCGGCTGTTCGCCGAGACCGGCACAGTGCCCGCAGTCAACCAGATTGAGCTGCACCCGTACCTCCCGCAGACCGACCTGCGCGCAGTGCACACCGAGCACGGGATCACCACCGAGGCGTGGAGCCCGCTGGCTCAGGGCGCGGTGCTGTCCGAAGCCACCATCACCCGGCTCGCCAAGCAGCATGGTGTGACCCCCGCGCAGGTCGTGCTGCGCTGGCACCTGCAGATTGGCAACATCGTGATCCCCAAGTCGGTGACCCCGGTGCGGATCCGGGAGAACTTCGACATCCTGGGCTTCGAGCTGTCCCCCGAAGACCTTGCCGGGATCGCGGACCTGGAGGCCGGCATGCGCTGACGCGCCCGTGAGTGGCGATGCGAGCTGTCACTGGTATCGCCACTCACGAGTTACCCACAGCCTTGATCGTCGCGAGGAGGGTGGATACGGCGCGGTCCTGTGCGTTGTGGCCCATGAGGCCGATTCGCCAACCGGTTCCCGCCAGCGGGCCCAGCCCACTGCCGACCTCGATGCTGAAGTCTTCCCGTAAGGCTTTGCGGGCCGCAGCGTCGGACACGTCATCGGGCAGCCGGGCTGTGGTGAGCTGCGGCAATCGGTGACCTCGCTCAGCGAAAAGTTCGAAACCGAGCTCGGGCAAGGCCGCTTGGAGGCGTTCACCTACCCGGGCGTGGCGCTCCCACACCGCTGGCAGACCCTCGGCCAGCAACCGACCGAGTCCCGCGTGCACCGAAGAGAGCAGCGTGGAGCTCGCGGTGTGGTGGTAGCGGGGCGGATCGCCCTGGTAGTAGGCATCCAGCAGACTCAGATCCAGGTAGAACGAGCAGACCGGCCGATCCCGGCCCCGGATCCGCTGCACGGCCCGCTCAGACAGCGTCACCGGTGAGATTCCCGACGGTGCGCCCAGGCACTTCTGGGTCGCCGAGTAGCAGGCGTCGACGCCCCAGGCGTCCACCTCGACCGGCATTCCACCCAATGAGGTGACGGTGTCCAGCAGCAGCAGCGTGTCGGTGTCCTGCAACTCGCGCAGCGGGGCGATGTGGTTGCGCACCCCGGTGGACGTCTCAGCGTGTACCACCGCGACGAGCCGGGCGTGCGGTGCCCGGCGTTGAGCGTCGAGCAGCTGTTCGGGATCCAAGGGACGCCCCCAGGGGGCGTGCACGGCCTGCACCTGCGCGCCGACCCGGCGGGCCACCTCGCACAACCGCTCGCCGAAGTAACCGTTCACCCCGACGATGGCCAGGTCGCCCGGCTCCAAAAGGCTGGCCAGGCAGGCCTCCATCCCCGCCGATCCCGTGCCGCTGACCGGCAGGGTGAGGCGGTTGCGGGTGCCGAAGACGGTCCGGAGCCGTTTCGCGGTATCGGCAACCAGGGCGAGGTACTCGGGGTCCAGGTGCCCGAGCACTGGGCGGGTCAACGCCTCCATCGCCTCCGGGTAAGGATTGGACGGTCCGGGCCCGAGGAGCAGCCGATCAGAGTGCACAGACTGATCTTGCCACGCCTGTCGTACTGTCGCTCGCCATGGACAGCCTGAGCGGCGCACCCCAGTGGCCGGTCGACACGGTGGCCGTTGCGGTGGTGGACGCCTGCGGTGTCGTCCTAGGCAGCCACGGCCCGCAGGACCGTCCGTTCCCACTCGCCTCGGTGACCAAGCTGCTGTCGGCCTACGCATTCCTGCTGGCGGTGCAGGAGGGCGCGCTGGACTGGCACGAGCCGGCCGGGCCGCCGGGATCCACCGTGCGCCACCTCATCTCGCACACCTCCGGGCTGGAGTACGAGACGCAGCTGGTCTCGGCGGCGCCGGGAACCAAGCGGATCTACTCCAACACCGGGTTCGTGGTGCTGGCCGACGCGCTGGCGTCGTCGTCCGGGATCGCTTTCGCCGACTACCTGACCGAAGGGGTATTGCAGCCGCTGGGAATGTCCTCGACGCAACTGACGGGTTCGGCCGCTGCCGGCGCCGTGTCCAGCTGCGCGGACCTGGCCCGGTTCGCCGCTGAGCTGCAGGCGCCCACACTGCTGGCACCCGAGATCCTGGCCGAGGCGACCCAGGTGGCCTACCCAGGGCTGGACGGGGTGGTACCCGGCTTCGGCATGCAGCGTCCCAACGACTGGGGACTGGGCTTCGAGCTGCGGGACCACAAGAGTCCACACTGGACGGGTAGCCGGAACTCACCGGAGACCTTCGGGCACTTCGGTCAGTCCGGCACGTTGCTGTGGGTGGATCCGGTAGCCCGCGCGGCCTGCATCGCGCTGACCGACCGCGAGTTCGGCCCCTGGGCCCGCGACACCTGGCCCGCCTTCTCCGACAGCGTCCTCGCCGACATCGCTAGCCGCTGATGAGAACCTTGTCTGCGCCCGCGAGCTCCACTGGTGCCATACTGGCACCATGAAGAGGATGAATCTGCGTGATGTGCCAGATGACGTCTATGCCGCCCTCGCCGACGCAGCCGCGGCCAAGCGCCAGTCGCTGAGTGCGTTCGTGGTCGACCGGTTGACCGAGGTCGCCCAGGTGACGAAGTTGACCGATTATGTCGCCTCCTACCCGGCGGCGCAGGGGAGCGGAGTCACGCTCGAGGACGCGGCCGCGGCGGTTCGAGAGGCACGGGAAGCGTCGTGAGTCTCGCCGTGATCGATGCCTCCGTGTTGGCCGCCTTCTATGCCGCCGACGATCCCCGCCGCGAGGCGGTCGCGCAGGGCCTCGCGGCCGGGCACGCCTTATTCGCTCCCGCGCATCTGGATGCCGAGGTTGTCTCCGCGTTGCGCGGGATGGCGCGCGGCAACCCCGTGCTGCAGGCCGCCGCGCCCGGCGCGTTGCGGCATCTTGCAGGCTTTCCCATCCGGCGCATGCCACTGGCTCCTCTCCTGGACCGCATGTGGGAGCTGCGCGACAACGTCACCCCCTACGACGCCGCCTACGTCGCCCTCGCCGAACGGCTGAATGGCCCCCTGGTCACCTGCGACGGCAAGCTGGCCGCGGCCAGCGGAGTCCGCTGCTCCTTCGACCTGATCGCATGATCTGGAGCAGGGCAAAGACGGGTGCGCGGGGGATTACGACTCCAGTAGTTGGAAGTGCCCGCCCTGGTCGTCGACGCACTGGGCGATGCGGCCGTAGGGTTGCAGCTGCGACTCACCCGGCTGGCCGCCGTGGTTGCGGACTGTGGCTAGGGCGGCGGCCAGGTCGTCGACCTGGTAGACCGGCTCGATGCCCGGCTGGGCGGCGCCGCCGTGCATCCCGGCCGGCGGAGTGGTGCCCTCGATCTGCCACCCGTCCTCGACCCGACCGGGGACGAACGTCCAGCCCAGCACCGCGCCGTAGAACGCCCGGGCCCTCGCGCTGTCCGCCACGGCGTGCGTGAGGTAGGCGAGATCGCCGTGCCGGGCGGTGGATGCCGCTGCGGGTGACGAGGCGATCATCCAGCGGTGTCCAGAGGGGTCAACGACGACAGCGTTGCGGCCGTAGGGTTGATCGGCGGCCGGCCGCTCCAGCCGGGCCCCCGCCTCGACGGCGTTGCGTACGGTCGCGTCCACCGCCGCGGGCTCAGACACCCGCAGGTACAGCGACTGGCTGGGTCCGCCGCGGGTCCGCGGCGACAGCAGATCGATCTCGGCGAACTCGTCAGCGAGCATGAGGACCGAATCGCCGATGGCCAGCTCCGCGTGCCCGATCCGACCGTCCGGCATCACGATCGGCTCACCGCGGCGCTGGGCGCCGAAGGCGCGCTCGTAGAAATCCAGCGCGCCGCGAGCGTCGTTGACGGCGATGTAGCTACCCAGGGTGTGTGCTGGGGTTTCGGTGGTGGTCATGGGAGTTCCTTCCGGGGCGAGCAGGGCGCGCTCCAGGCGGGAGCGCAGCTCTGCGGCGAACGCCGGGTCGGGGTCGACCGGCGTGATGGGTTGGCTGAGCGCCCAGAATGGATC
>JBOHFC010000522.1:0-6382 GCA_050701375.1 Pseudonocardiaceae bacterium | reverse complement strand
GTCCACGGCGTACTCCTCGCCGGGGCCCAGCCCGTAGAAGAACTCCTTGCTGGGCAGCACCGAGGTGTCCCCGTAGGTTTCCCTATGTTCCTCGAACTCCGCAGTCGGGCCGGCGAACAGCAGCCGGTTCAGCGTCCGCGCCCGGTCCTCCTTCAGGCCCAGCCGGTCTCGCGCGGACAGCTCCGCGATCCCCCGAGCAGCGCTGCGGCCGACCAGTGCCTTGGTGCGCAATGGCTCGGGCCACCCGCCCGGGGGGACACCGAGCTCACCGTGCAGAAAACCGATCACCGAGTCGGGAATGTCGAAGCGGGCGGGGTCGGCCTCGAAATCCTTCGGCGCGACACCGGCTCCGACCAGGTGCAGCGCCAGATCCCCGACGACCTTGGACGTGGGGGTCACCTTCACCAGCCGCCCGAGCATCCGGTCGGCCGCCGCATAGGCCTCCTCGATCTGCTCGAAGCGGTCGCCCAGGCCCAGTGCGGAGGCTTGCTGGCGCAGGTTGGACAGCTGGCCTCCGGGGATCTCGTGGTGGTAGACCCGCCCAGTGGGCGACGTCAGCCCTGATTCGAAGGGGGCGTAGACCTTGCGCACCAGTTCCCAGTATGGCTCCAGGTCGCAGACCGCCCGCAGGTCCAGCCCGGTGCTGCGCGCGGTATGGTCGGTCGCCGCGACCAGCGCGGACAGCGCCGGCTGCGAGGTGGTGCCGGCCATGGACGCTGCCGCCGCGTCTACCGCATCCACGCCCGCGTCGATCGCCGCGAGCAGGGTGGCGAGTTGCCCACCGGGGGTGTCGTGGGTGTGCAGGTGCACCGGGAGATCGAACCGGCTGCGCAGTGCGGACACCAGTGTCCGAGCGGCCGGCGGTCGCAGCAGACCGGCCATGTCCTTGATCGCCAAGACATGCGCGCCGGCTGCCACGATCTGCTCGGCCACGCGCAGGTAGTAGTCCAGGGTGTACAGCGTTTCCGCGGGGTCGGACAGGTCGGCGGTGTAGCACAATGCCACCTCAGCGACGGCCCGGCCGGTTTCGCGTACCGCGTCGATCGCTGGGCGCATCTGGGAGACGTCGTTGAGCGCATCGAAGATCCGGAAGATGTCCAGCCCGGTCTCGACGGCCTGCTCGATGAAGGCGGCGGTCACCTCGGTCGGGTAGGGCGTGTAACCAACCGTGTTGCGTCCCCGCAACAGCATCTGCAGGCACAAGTTGGGCACCGCCTCGCGCAACGCGGCCAACCGCTCCCACGGATCCTCGGCGAGGAAGCGCAGCGCCACGTCGTAGGTGGCGCCACCCCAGCACTCCAGCGACAGCAGCTGCGGGGTCAGCCGGGCGACGTAGGGTGCCACGGCAAGCAGGTCCTTGCTGCGTACCCGGGTCGCCAGCAGTGACTGGTGGGCGTCCCGGAAGGTGGTTTCGGTGACACCGACACTCTCGGCGGCCCGCAACCAGTGCGCGAATCCCTCCGGGCCCAGCGCGAGGAGCTGCAGCCGGGATCCGGCGGGCGCCAAACCGTCGAGATCGATCGGCGGCAGCTTACTCACCGGATCGACCAGATCCGGCGGCTCGCCGTGCGGCCGATTCACCGTCACGTCTCCGAGGTAGGTCAGTAACCGGGTGCCGCGGTCCGCGGACTGCCGGGCGGTGAGCAGGTGCGGCCGCTCCTCGATGAACGAGGTGGTGACTCTGCCCGCCACGAAGTCCGGGTCGTCGAGCAGCGCGAGCAGGAACGGGATGTTGGTGGCCACCCCGCGGACCCGGAACTCGGTCAGCGCCCGGCGGGCCCGACGTACCGCGGTGGCGAAGTCGTTGCCCCGGCAGGTGACCTTGACCAGCAGTGAATCGAAGTGCGCGCTGATCTGGGCGCCCGCGTACATCGTGCCGCCGTCGAGCCGGACCCCAGCGCCGCTGGCCGAGCGGTACGCGGTGACCGTCCCGATGTCCGGGCGGAAGTCGTTGGCCGGGTCCTCGGTGGTGATCCGGCACTGCAACGCGGCCCCGTGCGGCACGATCGCGTCCTGGCGCAGCCCCAGGTCGGCCAGCGCCTCCCCGGCCGCGATCCGCAGCTGGGCACTGACCAGATCGACATCGGTGATCTCCTCGGTCACCGTGTGCTCGACCTGGATGCGCGGGTTCATCTCGATGAACACATGGTGACCGCCGCGGTCGACGAGGAACTCCACGGTGCCCGCGTTGACGTAGCCGATCTTCCGGGCGAAAGTCACCGCGTCGGCGCAGATCCGCTGCCGCAGATCGGGGTCCAGGTTCGGCGCGGGCGCCACCTCCACGACCTTCTGGTGCCGCCGCTGCACTGAGCAGTCCCGCTCGTAGAGATGAATGACGGCCCCGGTCGCATCGGCGAGAATCTGCACCTCGATATGCCGGGGATCGATGACCGCGCGCTCCAGGAACACGGCCGGATCGCCGAATGCCGACTCGGCCTCCCGGCTGGCGGCCTCCAGCGCGGTGCGCAGACCCGACGGCTTGGTGACCCTGCGCATGCCACGCCCACCGCCGCCGCTGACGGCCTTGACGAAGACCGGGAACCCGGTCGCCTCGGACTCGCCCATGAGCTGGTCGATGTCCGCGGAGGGGGCGCAGGACGCCAGCACCGGGACGCCCGCGTCGCGGGCCGCGGCAACTGCCCTCGACTTGTTACCCGCCAACGCCAGCACGGCAGGAGGCGGCCCGACGAAGGCGATGCCGGCCTGCTCGCAGGCGATGGCCAGTTTCGGGTTCTCCGACAGGAAGCCGTAACCGGGGTAAACCGCGTCGGCTCCGGTGCGCTGGGCGGCCCGGATGATCTCCGACACGGACAGGTAAGCGCGGACCGGATGACCCCGCTCACCGATCTGGTAAGCCTCGTTGGCCTTGAGCCGGTGCTCGGAGTTGCGGTCCTCGTAGGGGAACACCGCGACCGTCTGGCAGCCCAGTTCGAAGGCGGCCCGAAACGCCCGGATCGCGATCTCCCCGCGGTTGGCGACCAGCACCTTGCGGAACATGTGCCAGCTCCCTTCCAGTCAGCCGGTCGGCCGGGATCTCCTACCAGCGGTCTTCGAGCGCATCATCGCAGGTGATACCGGCCGCCGGGGGGATCTGTGATATCCGAGGCGCGCGGGCTTTCCCACGCGAGCGGCTGAGGAGGTATTAAGGATATGACATGAAGGGACGCGGCCATGGGCAGATCGCGATACCACCACTATCACCGCCGACATCGAGGGCGGCGTATCGGTCCGCTGCTGGTACTGTTGTGCGCCGCGGTGCTGGCCGGCGCTGGGGTGGTCACCGTGACCGTTGTCGCCCTGCTGGCCGTTCTCGGACAGTTTCTACTGGTCGGAGCAGGGTCCGTAATGGTGGTGCGGTACCTGCACCGCCACCGCAGGCGGCCGATGGGCGCCGGGCAGCCAGCCGCCGTGCCACCCGTTGCGCGGGCCGCACCGGTCCCGGATTGGCCCGCTACCCGGTCCAAGTTCGCCCAGCTACGCAGTGAGTACGGCGAGTTCGAGTGCGACCCGCTCGCGGTGCTGCGGTTGCCCGCGCTGACCGACGTCACCGTGGCGTCCACTGGCCGGTTCGTCGACGCCTTCGCCGAGGCTCAGGCACTGGACACCGATACCGAGCCGCCGCCAGCGCACTGCGCTCGTTTCACCACCGCGGTGGATCAGGCATGGCGCACCTGGCACGCCGCGCGCGACGCAGCCGAACGCATCCGGCTGGCCGGGATCCCCCCGCAGGAGCGGGCCACCGTGGCACGGGCGATCAAGCTGCTCACCGTGGCCCGAGACTCCGACCACGACGCCGAGCGCGCCGCCGCGTACGCCAAGGCCCGCGCCGAGCTGGCGAAACTGGACCGTAGCGGCACACTGCGACTGCCACCAACCGCCGCCGCGGCACTGGACGCCGCAGCCCGCAGCCAGTTACCCGCCGGCTAACTCGCCGGCGGCCAGGCGGAGGCGGACGGGTTCTGCGGCCGCTTGCGCGTCCAGCCGGGCACCCAGGCGAGTGAAGCACGCGTAGGCGGTGGCCCGTTCGTGCTGGGTCGCGGGCAGTTCACCGGCCCGTTGCAGCGCGGTGGCCAGCAGCATCCGGGCGCGGGCACCCTCATACGGCGACGAGGCCTCGGCCCACAGCGCGACACCGCGGCGCAACGACCGCATTGGCTCCCCCTCGCCGGTGGCCAGCGCGAGCGCACCGCGAGCGCACTCCGCCGCCGCGAGCAGCGCCTTGCTGCCGTAGGTCTGCGCTGACCCGGCCAGCTCGGTGGTGGCGCCCTCGGCGGTGGCGAGATCGTTGACGGCCAGCGCGATGGTCACCTGATCGGGCAGCAGCCGGGTGCGACCCAGCCGGTCCCAGGCCTCACCGGCCAGCGCCGCGTTGATCAACGCGGCTGCGTCGGCGGGGCGGCCGAGCAGCAGCTCCAACCTGGCTCGGCCGGGCAGCGAGCTGGCCCCCAGTTCCTCGGCCTTGGCGAAGGCCTCCTCGGCGCCGGCGAGATCGCCCATTCGCAGCCGGATATCACCAATGCGGGCAAAAGCGACGCCGGTGTGGGCGAGGTCGACGCACTGGGTGCGGGCGCAGGCCTGGCGAGCCAGCTGCTCGGCGAGCGCCCAGGCGCCGTGGCTGATCATGATCCCGATGCGGTGGGTCTCGCTGTCGCCGGGAAAGGTGGTCAGCCCCGTGCGTGCGAAGCAGTCCTCGATAGCCTCGGTCCACTCGGTGGCGCGGCGGTAGTCGCCCAGCTCGTAGCAGGTGGCGATGGTCATGCAGAAGATCGTGACGGTGGCGCCCGGCGACAGCTCCCCGCTGACCGCCATCGCCATTCCCTCGTCCAGCAGGGCCAGCCCCTGCGCGACCTGCCCGCGGTAGATGAGCACCGAGCCCTCGAAGATCAGCCCGATGGCTTGCAGCTCGGTGACGCCGTGCCGCACGCCCACCTGGTAGGTCGATCGGGCGGCGGCCAGAGCAGCCTCATGGTCGCCCCGGCCCATCGCCACGCGGGTGGACACCCAAGACAGGTAACCCTGCTCGGCGCAGTCGGGCTCGGCCTCGAGCAGGCGCTGCGCGCGATGAAACCAGCCGCTGGCCACCGCGAACTGCCGGAGACCGCCGTGTTGCCTGGCGAGCCGCGCCGCAGCCAGCGCCGCGCGGCGATGGTCGCCGGCCTGCAGAAAGGCATGGTGCGCGCGTTGCCGGGCAGACAGCGACTCCCGGACATGCCCTAACCAGCCCGTCGCCTCGGCCAGGCCATCAAGGTCCTGGGCACCCAGTGGCGCCGTCCGGTCCGCAGCCGTCAGCAGCTCGTGCGCGCGCCGCCAGTCATGCGCCGCCAGCGCAGCGCGGGCCACCGGCAGCAGTTCGTCTGGCCCGACCATCGTCGCCGGCGTCACCGTTGCCAGTGATGGCTGCGGTCGCGGCGGGCGCCAGTCCAGGTCGGCACGCTGAGCGAGCAAAGCCTCCTGTAGCCGGACCAGCTCCGGGCTCGGATCGATACCGAGCTGCTCGGCGAGCTGCTCACGTAGCCGCGCGTAGGCCCCCAGCGCCTCGCCCTGGCGCCCGCAGCGATACAGCGCTCGGATGAGCTGGGACCAGAGCCGTTCCCGGAGCGGCTGCTCGGTCACCGCCCGGCTCAACTCGCTGCACAGAGCCGCGTGCCGGCCCAGCAAGAGGTCGGCCTCAACCCGGTCCTCCACCGTGCTGGCTCGCAGCTCGGTCAGCCGGCTGATCTCGGCCTGGGCGAACAGCTCGAAGCCGAACTCGGCCAGCGGCGCACCACGCCACAACCTCAGCGCGGCGCGCAATGTCTCGGCCGCATGCTTCGGATCGGAAGCCAGTACATCGCGACCCTCGTGGGCCAGCCGCTCAAACCGTACGGCGTCGACGGCCTCGGGTTCGACAGCCAACACATAACCCTGACCGCGGGTACGGAGCACGCCGTCCTGGGTGCGCGGCACCCGATCGGGCTCTAGCGCACGGCGCAGGTGCGAGACGTAGGTCTGCAACGTGTTCGCCGCCGTCGCCGGCGGTTCGGCGCCCCAGAGCACCTCCATCAATCGATCGGCCGATACCCACTCGTTGGCATGCACCACGAGCATGGCGAGCACCAGTCGCTGCTTGGCACTGGACACCTCGATCCGACGGTCCTGGTCCCGCACGTCCAGCGGCCCGAGAATCGCGAACTCCACCTGTGCCTCCAGACCCCGTTCCAGTGGCGCTTCAGTCGTACTTCAGTCGTCGCGTCCACGCTGTGCACTTCAACGGCGTCTACGACGCTGGGGACAGCAGCGGACGAGCATAGCTGCCACGCCAATCTCAGATGCACCAGCCGATGAGCAGCGGCTGGCTCGGCTGTTGCCAGGAGCAGGCGGCAGGCACCCGCCGATAGGGGGC
>JBOHFC010000521.1:0-6193 GCA_050701375.1 Pseudonocardiaceae bacterium | reverse complement strand
CCCAAACGGGCCGCAGTCTACGAGCGACTCGGTATCCCAACGGTGGCCACCGTACCCTGGACCACTGACCGGTTCCTGCGGATGCTGCTGCCCGACGGCGTGTCCACCGCGTGGCGCGACCCGTCGGGCACGGTAGCGGTGCTGCAGCTGCCGCTACACGAGGGTTGGGCCGGGCGCACCGTCGGCGACGTCCAAGCGCACACCGGCGCGCGGATCGCCTTCATCGTCCGGTTCGGTACTGGAGTGTTGCCCGATCACAACACCGTGGTGCAGGCCGACGACCAGGTGTACGCCGCAGCCGTCTCCGGCACCGTCACCGATGTCACCACCGCGGCCGCCACCGCGCCCCTCAACGACTGACGTCATCCAGGCTGACCTTGGGAGCCGCCATGCGCGTGACCATCGCTGGAGCGGGCGCGGTGGGCCGGTCCATCGCGACCGAACTGCTCGAGTTCGGGCACCAGGTGATGCTCATCGAACGAGATCCGGATCAGTTTGATCCGGCCGACGTCGAGGGCGCCGAATGGGTTCTCGCCGATGCCTGTGAGTTGGCCTCGCTGGAGGATGCCGGGCTGGAGCACTCCGACGTCGTGATCGCGGCAACCGGCAACGACAAGGTCAACCTGGTGGTCTCGCTGCTGGCCAAAACGGAGTTCGCGGTACGGCGGGTGGTGGCCCGGGTCAACGACCCGCGAAACGAGTGGCTGTTCACCGAGGCGTGGGGGGTGGATGTCTCGGTGTCGACCCCGCGGATGCTCGCTGCGATGGTCGAAGAAGCAGTCTCCGTCGGCGATCTCGTGCGGCTGATGACCTTGCGACAAGGGCAGGCGAACCTCGTCGAGGTCACGCTGCCCGCGGATACCCCGCTGGCCGGACTGCCAGTACGGCAACTGCAGCTGCCCGTCGACGCCGCGCTGGTCACCATCCTGCGTGGCGGCAGGGTGATCGTCCCGCAAGGCGACGATCCCCTCGAGGGTGGGGACGAGCTGCTCTTCGTCGCCGCGGCGCAAGTGGAACCCGACGTGCGGGCGGCACTGGATCGCCGGCAGAGCTAGCCGGCAACCGCCGCCACTCGCACGGCACGCCGGATCGCCCAGATGGTGACCAACGCCGCCACCGCGGTCAGTGGCAGTCCCATCGCCAGCCGGGCCACACCGAGCAAGTCAGTCTGTTGGACGTCGTACAGGTAGTGCTGGACACCGAAGCGGGCCAACAGGAAAACCGCCCAGACCACGGTCGCCACGTCGAAGCCGGATCGGGCGCGGCGGTTGGTTCGCCAGCCGAAACTTGAACCGTTGAGCGCCGACCACAGCACGCCGACCAGCGGACGGCGGACCACCACCGACAACATCAGCACCAGCCCCGCCACCAGGCTATACCAGATGCCGTAGAGGAAGAACCCGCGTGCTTCGCCGGTGCGGTAGGCGATGAAGGCGCAGACGGCTACCCCGAGGATCCCAGAGATGGCCGGCTGGAGTGGCTCCCGGCGGACCAGCCGCCACACCCCCACAGCGACCGCGACCGCTAACGAAGCCCAGATCGCCGCTTGCAAGCCGGCGAGCGGATTCACCGCCACGAAGGCCACTGCGGGCACGGCCGAGGACACCAGGCCCCCGACACCGCCCATCTGCTCCAGTAAGGTCGGAGTGCGCTGCTCGGACTGCTCCGGGGCTCCAGGGCCCGCGTCGGTGGTCGCATGCTCTGCCGAGGATCCAGATATGGACTCTGTCATGAACTCCGCTGCAGCTCGTAGTAGGGGTTGTAGAGAACCTTGCGGCCGTTCCGGACGGCGATCCGGCCCGACGCCTTTACGGTCCGTCCAGGTTCGATGCCAGGGATCCGCCGCCGCCCCAGCCACACCAGGGTAATCGCCTCCGAGCCATCGAACAGCTCCGCCTCCAGGGTAGCCGCCGCCGCACGAGGACAGTGCTCCACGCTGCGCAGCCGGCCCAAAACGGTCACCGCCTGACCGGAGCAACATTCGCTGGCCCGCCGCGCACCGGCCTGCTCAACACAACGCGACAGATCCTCGGCGTCCAGCTCGGAAGCTTCGCTGGTGAGCTTGCGGACCAGTCGCCGCCAGTAGCCAGGAGCCGCTTCGCTCATGTCGATCTCCGGACTGCGATCGCAGGGACCTCGACGGACCCGCTCGACCGCCAGCGTAACCCGATCGCAACCTCATTCCGCTCGGCCACAGCCGATGTCGCCCGTCTGTGGTTCCCGCTGCCAAGTCATGTCCCAGTTGGTGTCTCTGTTCGGTCCCTCAGCCGCCGTCGGCCGCGGCGTCGACCAGCTCGGCGGTTGCCTGCTTGAGCTGGTCCCCCAGTGGTCCGGGCAGTTGAAGTGGCAATGGGCTGCGCACCGGCAGCGCTTCTGAACCACGGATCACCACGGTCTGCCGGACCAGGTCGCGCAGCATCGCGATTCGAGCGTCGGAATGTTCCGCGGTGCCGACCGCGACACCGCGGAGCATCCACCGTGGCCCGTCCACCGCCAGGAAACGCAGGACCCCCTGCTCGGTCACGGCCTCGATTTCCTCGCCCCACTCGCCAGGGACCCGCCCGACCCGGCCACCATCGGCTCGCAGTCTGGTCACCAACTCCGGGACAACCTCGCGCCACAACCCGCCGCTGCGGGGAGCGGCGAACGCGGTGATGGTGAATTGACCGAGGCCAGTGATCAAATGCACCGCGCGCACCGGACCGGACCTGTCCACCTCGACTTGAAGTTGCGCACCCTCCGGTACCGGCAACCGCAGTGAGCCGAGATCAAGCCTGATCCACCCGTCATAAGGCGCGGCGGCGGCGTCATACGGCCCAAACGCAGGTTCTCCCCCAGCAATATCTTCGGCAACCCGGTCGGCGATGGTTTCGGTAGCACTGTGCGGAACACCGTCGGGCGCCTCGACGTCCTCGGCGCTATCGGGCGGTGGTGTCTCGTCTTGGGGCTCGCCTCGGGCCCCGGTGCGACTGCCGAACACAGTGCGACGTCCGAACACTTAGCACTCTCCCTATGTGGTCCCGCCGTACTGGCTCGTCCCGGTTGAGCCGTAACCGTTCGTTCCCCGTGGGGACTGCGGTAACACGGTCACCTCACGAAAGGCGGCACGCTCCACCCGCTGCACGACAAGTTGCGCGATCCGATCCATCCTGCGCAGCACCGCAGGTTCGCGCAGGTCATGGTTGACCAAGCAGACCCGCAGCTCGCCCCGGTAGCCGGCGTCGATGGTGCCCGGCGAGTTGATTACCGCCAGCCCTGCCTGCGCCGCCAACCCCGAACGGGGGTGAACGAACGCCGCATAGCCAGCGGGCAACGCGATCGCGATGCCGGTGCCCACCACCGTGCGCTCGCCCGGCGCAAGCACAACATCGCGGGTGGTGACCAGGTCGGCACCGGCGTCGTCGGGGTGAGCGTATCCGGGCACTGGCACCTCCGGATCCAGCCGGGTCAGCAGGACCTCAACGGGATACAGCTCGTCCGGGGACACGGCCGGCGAGACTACCCTCAGCCTGGTGCGCGATCGTCAAGCCCCCGGCCAGCGCCCGTCCGGCGTCGAGCTGGTCTTCGCCGAGCGTCTCGGCGTTCCGCTGTGGTGGTGGCCGCTCGGTTTCGGCGTGGCGACGTTGCTGGCGGCTGAGGTCCACCTGGGGTATCCGGGGGTGCGCGCCTGGTTGCCGTACCTGCTGACAGTGCTGCTGACTTGCGTCGTGTTGCTGCGGATGGGTCGGCACCGGGTTGCGCTGAGCGCCAACGAGTTGCGGGTGGGCCCAGCACACGTCCCGATCCGCCACCTGGGACACGTCGAGGTCGTCCCCCCGGACGCCAAGCGGCGCGTGCTGGGTCCGGACCTGGATCCAGCAGCGTTCGTGCTGTTTACCGGGTGGGTCGGGCCAGTGTTGCGGGTCACGCTCACCGATCCAGCCGATCCCACTCCCTACTGGGTCTTCAGCGTGCGCCACGCTGAAGAGCTCGCCGCGTTGCTCCGGGCCTGCACCGACGAGGCGCCCCGGGGCAGCGCCGAACCACGCTTCCCCAGTCGGTAGCAGGCCATCAATCGGACTCGCCGCTCACGCCGCGCAGTCCCGGCACACCATCCGCCCGTTGCGTTGTTCGGCCAACCTGCTGCGATGATGGACGAGGAAGCAGCTCGAGCAGGTGAACTCATCGGCCTGCTTGGGCAGCACTCGAACAATCAGCTCCTCGCCGGACAGATCGGCGCCGGGCAACTCGAAGTTCTCCGCAGACTCCGACTCGTCGACGTCAACCGCACCGGACTGGGCCTCGTTCCGTCTCGCCTTGAGCTCGTCTAGCGAGTCCTCGACAAGCTCATCCGCCTCGCTCCGTCGCGGAGCGTCGTAGTCGGTAGCCATGATTCCCACCCCTGAGTCGTACTGGTCATGCCGCAGCACAAACGCACAAGCACGCTGATTTGTGCCCGAGACGTCGGTCACACTTCGACGCATCGGGCGCGGCGCTGGCGTGCGCCCCTACCTTGATCCCCTCTGCGGCGCCAGAGCGGCGAGAGAATAGCTCGCCAACTGGTGCAATGCGCGCATTTCCCCGGCGTGTCTCGGGGTGGCGCGCCGGGTGTCGGCAGTGGGCTCGCCGCCAACTGGGCGAACCCGATCCCGGACACGCCGTAGCGAGCTGCGCTGATCCCGCCTCGCACCTACCCTCGGTGCAGGGACTGGCCAGGTCAGGGGCCAGGGAGGGCGGGGCCGTGACTGCGGTGGGCTCGTCGGACGGGCGGATGCAGGGCTACCGCACTCGCAGGCCGCTGCGTGCACTCGTTCTGGTGGTGATCCTCAGCACCGCAGCTGGGTTGGTCTGGCTCAGCGTGCTGCATCAGACTGAAAACGGCTGCCAGAATCCCGGGCCAACCGCTGCTGGTCTGACCATCTCGGGCCGGCAACTCGCGGCCGACGGCCTGGATGCGGTACCGCCCGCGCCGCCCCAATTCACCCGAGTGCGAGTGCTCAACGCCAACGGGAGACCCGGCGAGGCGACCGTCGTGGACGCTGCGCTGGCACAACTGGGGTTTGCCTCCACCACCACCCCAGCGAACGATCCGCTGCACCCAGATCTGGATCTGCGCTGCTACGGCGAGATCCGCTTCGGGGCCGCTGGGCAGGCGGCGGCCAGGACGCTGAGCCTGGCGGTGCCCTGCGCCGAGCTCGTTCGCGATGTCCGACCCGACTCGGAGATCGACCTGGCTCTGGGCACCAAATTCCTCGCGCTGCGACCCAATGGCGCCGCACGCACGGCTCTGCTGGAGTCGGCCGGACTCGGACGTTCGATGCAGGGTGTACCGCCCCGTGGCGGCCTGGCCGCCCAATCCGAACCTTCCTCGACTGCCCAGTCCACCACCTCCATCGCCCAGTCGGCGCTACCCGTGGTCGATCCCAGCCTCCTTCGCCGGGCGCGTCAGGTGAGGTGCTGACGGCGTCAGACTGAGTCAGCTCCGCACTGCGTCATCAGCTCCGCCAGTCCGTCAACGATCCCCGGCGTGGCCGCAAGGAGGAAGTCCGATCCGCACGGGGGCAACCGGACCACCGCGCCGGCCTCCGCCGCGATCAGGGCACCTGCCGCCCAGTCCCAGCTGTGCAGTCCATGCTCGGCGAAGCCGTCCAACCAACCGGACGCGACCGAGCACAGATCCAAGGCAGCCGATCCCGCTCGGCGCAGGTCCCGGATCTTCGGCAGCATGCCGGCCACCATCGCGGCCTGCCGAACCCGTCGCTCGGCCCGGTAAGAAAAGCCGACACCAATCAGCGACAGCTCCAGCTGGGTAGCCCCGCTGACCTGCAATGCCACCCCATCGCAGTGCGCCCCACCGCCTCGCGCCGCGCTCCACAGCCGACCAGCCGCAGGCTGCGCCACCGCCGCGGCCAAAGACTGCCCGTCGCGCTGCACCGCCACCGACACCCCGTACCAGGGCAGCCCGTAGAGATAGTTCACCGTGCCGTCGATGGGGTCGACCACCCAGCACAGGCGACCCGTCGTCGCCGCCTCACCGCCCTCCTCCTCGCCCAGTACGGACTCGCCTGGCCGCCACTGGGCGAGCAGCCGCCGAGCCAACCGCTCGGCCGCGGTATCCGCCGCGGTCACCACGTCCGTGGCGCTGGTCTTGGTCTGCACCTGTCCGGGTCCCGCTAGCCGCATCCGCACCACGAGGTCGCCGACCTGTTGGGCC
>JBOHFC010000520.1:0-5152 GCA_050701375.1 Pseudonocardiaceae bacterium | reverse complement strand
CAGGTAGAGGGGGAGGGGTCTACCCCAGGGGCTGGCGGACCCCCCTACCCGCAGCCGTCGCCAGACCGGCGGGTAGCGGGGGGCCTCTACCCGGGTAGACCCCCCGGGTAACGGGCTCCGACCAGCGCGGTAGCGGGGGGTAGACCCCCACCAGTCCCGTCAGCCCACACCCCGTTTCCCGCCCATCCCACGCCCATCCCCGGCTTATCTCCGGCGTCGTACCCGGCGCACGGACTCGCCCTCGCACGCCCACTGTCGACTACCCGCAGTGAACGGAGTCTCACCGAAGCATGACCCGCCCGGCGGTCTGCGGGATCGCGCGCACCCGCCGGGCGGGGCCACCAACCGTATTCCGCCAATCCCGTACCCGCATCTTTCAAGGAGATCACCCGCAGTGGACACCACCACCAACCTGCGCGCCTGGGCGCTGCACTTCGCCGCCCGAGGCTGGCACGTCTTCCCCATCACCCCCGCCGCCAAGAAACCCCCCGTCATCGACCGGTGGGAAACCCGAGCCAGCACCGACCCCGACCAAATCCACCACTGGTGGCAACACACCCCCTACTCCATCGGTATCGCCACCGGCCCCTCCCGGCTGGTCGTGGTCGACCTCGACACCCCCAAGCCCGGCGAGCCCGTGCCGGATCGGTGGGCCAGTCTCGGGATCCGTAGCGGTGCCGGAGTGCTCAAAGCGCTGGCACGGCAATACGACACCACCCCGGACCCCACCTACGCCGTGCGGACGCCCTCGGGTGGTTGGCACCTCTACTACACCGCCCCAGCTGGGGCGCCGCTGCGCAACACCCACAACCTGATCGGCTACAAGATCGACACCCGGGCCCACGGCGGGTACGTCATCGCGCCCGGTAGCCCGGTCCCCCCGAGCGGATACCAGCTCATCGACGACCGGGACCACACCGAACTGCCCACCTGGTTACACCAGGCCCTCACGCCCACACCGTCTCCCGGGCTCTCAGCATCCGCTGCAGCCGCCGCTACCAACGCAGGCGGCTACGTCCTCGCTGCAGTGTGGGGCGAGGCCCAGCGGGTGCGCACGGCCCCGCCCGGGCAGCACAACGCCATGCTCTGCCGCGCCGCCTACGCCCTCGGACAGCTCGTCGGCGCCGATCTCCTCGATCCCGACACCGCCCGGGCCGAACTCACTACCGCAGCCGGGGGCCTCATCGGCGCCGACTGCGACTGCACCCCGGCCGAGGTCGCCCGGGTCATCACCGCCGGACTCACCGCCGGGACCCGCAACCCCCGCCGCACCACCGTCCGTACCAGCCACCACCGGAGGGCCGCATGACACCCGACATCGGCACCACGCTCACTGCGATCGACACCGCCATCGGCGACCGCGAATGCCGCCGCTGCGGGCACCCGGTCAGCGAATCACCCTCTCCGGACTTCTGCTCCGAGGACTGCCAACAAACCTGGCATGAACAGCAGACCGGCCCGTCATCGACCGCGCCCGGGACCGCCACCGGCGACCACAGCCCCGAGACCACATCGACCCGGCCGCTGGGTTGGCTTGGGCGGCCACCCGGTGCGGAAGCCATCCGGGCCGGTCACGAGGTGCTTGACGACCTGGCCGCGTTCGTAGCCCGATTCTCGGTGTTCCCCTCCGAGCACTGCGCCCCCACCCTGGCGCTGTGGTACGCCCACACCCACGCCAGTGAGCAATTCTATGTCACACCCCGGCTGGTCTTGGACTCCGCCGAACCCGGCTCAGGCAAAACCCGGGTCTTGGAAGTCGCTCAATACCTCGTACGGGCACCGGAGATGACGATATCCGCGACCCCCGCAGCCCTTTTCCGGCTGGTTTCCATGGGGCCTATCACGATCCTTTTCGATGAAGTCGACGTAATTTTTAATCCGCGCAACGGCGGGAACCATGAGGATCTGCGGGGGCTTCTCAACGCCGGATATAAACGCTCGGCCACCATCGCCCGCTGCGTCGGGGACGCCAAGAACATGAAAGTGGAACGCTTCCCCGTCTACGCCCCCGCTGCACTCGCTGGGATCGCCGGAGCGATGCCCGCCACCATCACCACCCGCGCCGTCACCATCCACATGCACCGCCGCCGCGCCGACGAACCCGTCGAACCATTCCGGGAAAGACAAGTAGCGCGGGAGGCACAACCACTCCGGGAACAGCTCGCCGCGTGGGTCGACTCCGCCGGCGCCCAGCTCGGCGACGCGCAACCCAACATGCCCGAAGGCGTCACCGACCGGCCCGCCGAAATCTGGGAACCACTGCTGGCCATCGCCGACACCGCAGGCGGCCACTGGCCCGACACCGCCCGCAACGCCTGCCGCCACTTCGTCCTCGACACCGGACCCTCGATCACCTCACTCGGGGTACGACTGCTAGCCGACCTACGGGAACTCTTCACCCGCGCTGGCACGGGCCGGATGCGCACCACCGACATCCTCCACGCCCTGTGCGACCTCGACGAAGCACCCTGGGGCGACCTCGACGGCAAACCCCTCGACGCCCGACGAGTGGCTAGAGAACTCGACCGCTACGGCGTCAAACCCACGCCCTATAAGCACGACGGCAAGACCGTGAAGGGCTACCAAACCACCGGACCACACGGGCTGACCGACGCCTGGGACCGCTACCTACCACCCCAGCATCCCCCCGGCATCGGTAACCCCGGTAACTGCGGTAACTCCGCAGCTCAGCCGGTTACCGATCTCCAACCGGTTACCGATCAATCGGTAACCCCAGATCCATCGGTAACCGCGTGACCAGGCCGGTTACCGCAGTTACCGCAGTTACCGCAGTTACCGCAGTTACCGCACACAACCAACCCCCACCCCGGAGGACCGCGACCGTGAGCACCCACGCCGCCAAGCCCACACCCCTCCGTACCAGCAGCACTGCGGTATCCGAACGGCGCCTCTACCGCATCCCCGAAGCAATGCAACTGCTTTCCATGAGCCGATCAGTCATCTACGAGCAGATCCGGGCCGGTCGACTCCGGACCGTCAACCAAGGACGATCAAGACTCGTGCCGAAAGTCTCCATCGACGAATACGTCAACCTGCTCATCCGTGAATCCGAAGGGGCCGAATATGACCAAGCGTCGTAGCCGAGGAGACGGCGGACTCCGTTGGGACAAGACGCGAGAGCGCTGGATCGCCGAAGTAACGATTGGCTACACGCCAGCCGGAAAACGGATGGTCCGGAAGGGTAGCGGTAAGACGAAGACAGCTGCGAAAGAAAAGCTGAAAGAAATCTTGCGCGACCACGAAGAGGGCGTAGCCCTGGCCGCGGGGAACGGTTACACCGTCACCCACGCTGTGAATGATTGGCTCACCAACTACGCATTGAGCGGGCGTGACACGAACACGATACGGACGGTGCGCGGTCTAGTTGATAACCACATCGTGCCCGATCTCGGCGCCCGCAAGCTGGTCGACCTCTCTGCGGACGACGTCGACAGGTGGCTCGGCGGCAAGTCGCGGATCATGGTTACGTCAACCTTGCGCAATCTCATGTCGATCCTTCGGCGGGTAATCACCAGGGCGCAGGCGCGCGATCGAGTGCGGCGGAATGTGGTCCTGCTCTGTGACTGCCCCGTGGGGAAGGGCAGAGGTAGGCCATCGAAGGCGCTCACCATGGCCCAGGCTGAGGCCGTGCTCTCGGCGGCGGAACGGTCTGACATGCGCGGGTACATCGTCGTTGCATTGCTGACCGGCGCGCGAACCGAGGAACTCCGAGCCCTCACCTGGGATCATGTAGACCTCGCGGGCGATGCCTCCGCATCGACACCCGTACCGCCCAACGTGCGCGTCTGGCGGTCTGTCCGCACCGGTGGTGAAACGAAGACCCGGAAGTCACGGCGGTCACTAGCCTTGCCGCAACGCGCGGTCGCAGCTCTGACGGCGCACCGGGCGGCGCTGGACGCGATGCGTAGCGCAGCAGGTAGGAGGTGGCAGGAGCACGGCCTGGTGTTCCCCACAAGGTGCGGGACCCCCCAGGACGACGCCAATGTACGGCGCGACTTCCGGCGGGTCATCACGGCGGCGGGGCTGGTGGCTACGGAGTGGACCCCCCGCGAGCTTCGGCACAGCTTCGTCTCGCTGCTGTCCGACGACGGCATGCCTATCGAGCAGATCTCGCGCCTGGTGGGGCACAGCGGAACGTCGGTTACCGAGCTGGTCTACCGCAAGCAGATTCGCCCGGTGGTCGAGGACGGGGCTGTCACGATGGATCGCTTGTTCCCTACAGGAGACCAAGGCAGGGCAGCACAGTCACTCAGTTAGTCACCCAAAGGTCAATCAGGCCCCGTCCGCACCACAGTGGACGGGGCCTGACCTGCGAGCCGCCTCGGGGAATCGAACCCCGGACCTGCTCATTACGAGTGAGCCGCTCTGTCCGACTGAGCTAAGGCGGCGACGCCATCGGTAGCGCCGACGAGTGTACCGGTGGCACCCTTGGGCTGAGTCGGATGCCCGATGTTCGGTGCTCGGTGTGCGCCGAGTTCGACCTGAGGGCTGGCCCGTCCGCGGCGGACAACCATGATGTCGAACTCGGCGACACTAGGGTTGGTCACAGCACTCGAAGATCAACAGAACTCGGCTAGGTGCTCTGCAGTGCGCTGGTCAGCGCCTCGATGGCGATCCGCGGTTTGACGTTGAGCTCCAGCGCTTCGCGGCAGCTCAACACGGCCTCCAGCTTGCGGAGCAAGGTCTCCGGTGCCGACCGCTCGGCGACGGTGATGATGTCGGCAACGCGGTCGGGGTGGGTCAGGGCCACCTGGGCGCCCCAGCTGGTGACCAGGGTGTCCCGGTAGAAGCCGGCCAGGTCGACCAGTGCGCGGTCCAGCGCATCGCGCTGGGTGCGGGTGGCCCGGGATTTCTGCCGGCGTTCCAGCTCGCGGATCGCACCCTTGGTGCCACGGGTCGCCGCCGCTGCGCCCTTCCCGGTTCCACCGGCCCCCAGAGCCGTCTCCAGTTCCTCGGTCTCGGCCGCGTTGCGAGCCACGGTCAGACCGCTGGCCTCCGACTCGGCGGCTCCGACCAGCTCGTCGGCCAGCGAGAACACGTCGGCAGGCGAGCGCAGCGCCGCCGGCACTCGCAGCACCGCCTCGCGGCGGGCCCGGGCCTCGGGGTCGGTGGCCAACCGGCGGGCCCGGCC
>JBOHFC010000519.1:0-16225 GCA_050701375.1 Pseudonocardiaceae bacterium | reverse complement strand
CTGCGGTAATTCGGGCCACTTTTACCGCAGTCTGCATCCAGACTGCGACTGGGATCCCACGTTGACGGACGGGCGCACGATTGCCGGTAGATCGAATAGGGGGTCGGGGTGGGCGGATCCGGGTCGGTGCCGGCGCTCGAAATCGAGCAGGTGCTGCTTGCGTGCCAGGCCGCCGCCGTAGCCGGTGAGGTGTCCGGTGGCGCCGACGACGCGGTGGCAGGGCACGATGATGCCGATCGGGTTGCGGCCGTTGGCGAGACCGACCGCCCGGGCGGCGCCGCGACGTCCGATCCGCTCGGCGAGCTGGCCGTAGGACCACGTCTCGCCGTAAGGGATCTCCTGCAGAGCGGCCCACACTGTGCACTGAAACGGGGTGCCGACGAGCGCCATCGGTATGTCGAACGCGATGCGCTGCCCAGCGAAATACTCGTCCAGTTGCCCGATCACTTCGGTGAACGGCGTGGGGTCCGGGTCGCCGAACATCCCCGGTGGGGGTCGGTGCCGCTGCAGGTCCATGTAGAGGCCGGTGAGGGCGCCGTCGAGGGCCACCAGGGTGAGCTGGCCGACTGGGCTGTCCCGCACAGTGTGAACCAACACGAGTGTTCCTTTCATCAGGCTGGTAGGCGGTTGATGGCATGGTCGCCGGTCGCCCACAGGTACTGCACGGCGTAGGCGCGCCAGGGCCGCCAAGCGCTGGCGTGAGCGGTCAGTCCCGGGGCGGTCGAAGGAAGACCCACTTCCCGGGCGGCCCGCCGGATTCCCAGGTCCGTCGATACGAAGGCATCCGGATCGCCGAGACCGCGCATCGCGATCGTCTCGATGGTCAAGGGTCCGAAGCCCGGCAGCGCGCCGAGCTGGGAGCGAACCTGTTGCCAGTCGCTTCCCGGGCCGAGGATGATCTCGCCGCCGGCCAGCGCACCGACCAGCGAGGTGAGCGTGGTCCGTCGGGCCTGCGGCAGGGCCAGCGCGGCCGGATCGAGCGAGGCCAGCGCCGCCGGGTCCGGGAACAGGTGGGTCAGGCCGCCGGCCGGGTCGGTCACCGGCTCGCCGTGTGCGGCCACCAACCGGGCGGCGTGGGTGCAGGCGGCCTTGGTGGAGACCTGCTGCCCGAGCACCGCACGCACCGCGAACTCCGAGGCGTCGACGGTGCGGGGCACCCGGCGGCCCGGATTCTTGTCCACCACGACGGCGAGCAGCGGGTCGGTGCGCAGCAGATCATCGACGGCCACCGGGTCGGCGTCGAGGTCGAGCAGCCAGCGGCACCGGGTGATTGCTGCGGACAGATCACGCAGGTCGGTCAAGGCCAGCCGGCAGTCGATGTGATCAGGCAACGGCCGCAACGTGACGACACCGTGGCCGTGCGGCAGGCGCAAGGTGCGCCGGTAGGCGCCATCCCGCCACTCCTCCACCCCGGGGACGGCGGTCGCCGCAAGATGCCCGAACAGGTTGTCCGGACACAGCGGCACCCGGAACGGCAACCGCAGCGCCAGGAGCCCAGAGGTCGCCGGCGGGTGCCGGCGACCGGCGCGGGCACGCAGCTCGGTGGGCGCGAGGGCGAAGATCTCGCGGACGGTGTCGTTGAACGTCCGCACGCTGGCAAAGCCTGCGGCGAAGGCGACGTCACTCATCGACACGGAGCTCGTCTCGATCAGCAACCGCGCGGTCTGAGCACGCTGCGCCCGCGCCAGAGCCAGCGGGCCGGCCCCCAACTCGGCGAGCACCTGCCGCTGGACCTGCCGGACGCTGTATCCCAGCCGCGCAGCCAAGCCCGGGACACCCTCGCGATCGACCACTCCATCGGCGATCAGCCGCATCGCCCTGGCGACCAGGTCAGCGCGTTCGTTCCATTGTGGAGATCCGGGGCTGGCGTCCGGCCGGCATCGCTTGCAATCCCGAAACCCGGCCAGCTGTGCCGCGGCCGCACTCGGGTAGAAGCGCATGTTGACCGCCTTGGGCGGCACCACCGGGCAGCTCGGCCGGCAGTAGATACCAGTGGTCACCACCGCGATGAAAAACCAGCCGTCGAACCGTGCGTCCTTGGACTGCACCGCCCGCACACACCGCTCTACGTCCTCGTGCATGGTCCCAGCATCGCCGGTACCCGCCACCTGAGCTAGCGAGAATGCGACATCACGGGCAGACGCCCGTTGGGCAGACGGCGCCCATGTAGCCTCCGCCGCACGCGCCACGGTGATCTTTGGCGATTTCCTCGAAGCCACCGGTCATTATCAGCTTGGCCAGGCTCGTGTAGCGCTGGAAGCGCAGCATGGGCGAATCGTCAACGATCTTCCCAGCTTGAGTGATGTAGCGCAGCGTGCCCACCGCCGCGTAGTCGAGATCGAGCCGATGCACGTACGGCTTGGCGAACGGCACCGTGGCGAACATCTGACGAAACGCGAGGCTCGGCGGCAGGAGCGGCACGATGTCGTCGGCGTATTCGTAACGCACACTCGCGATGTGCGCGTCGTACGCGGCGGCGAAATCCTCGTTGGCGGAATGCGGCCCGGCGTAGGTGAAAACCTTTGCGTTCAGACCGCGCTCGATCAGAAAGCGCATCGCCGCGAGGTCCGCTACCGCGCCGCCCTTGCTGTGCCCGGTGACATAAAGCTGCTTCGTCGATCCGGCTTGGGTGAGCCTTCTCTGCACTTCGGGAACGATCTTGGCCCACAGGCTTTCCAATGATCCCCAGAAGCCGGCGTGCACGAGCCCTGGCAGGCCGCCACCCCGCACCAGCTCGGCGTCCAGATCGTTGATCCAGTCGCGAATCATCTGTTCCCAATCGGGACTGTCGAGAGGCAACGTCCCACGGAAGGCGAGCACCACGCCATCGACCGTCGTGCCGACGAGGCAGGCATTGATGGCATCGTTTCCGCCGACGAAGCCGACCGGGTCATCGAGGAACTGGGCCGCGTCGAAATACGGCTGCGGTGGAGTGATCGGTCCGTCGTTGATGATGGAATAAGCCGTCATGCTCGAGCAGAGCAGCCGACACTCAAGGCTGGTCGACATGATGCATCCTCTCCGTCGTTGAGGGCCGCCGACGTGCCGATGGCCCGCAGTGCGGAGGCTACAGTTGCACGGTCACGTCCAGAGCAGCACGCAGCGGAGGGAGACGACTCGTGGAGGACCGCCCGCCCACGGCCGCGCGGGAGCCGCTGTCGGATATCGATACCACGATTCCGCAACCAGCGCGGTTCTGGGATTACATGCTGGGCGGCAAGGACAACTACCCGATCGACCGCGAGGTCGGCGAGCAAGTTCTGAGGACCTTTCCCGATCTGCGTGACGCCGCTCGCGCCGACCGCGCGTTCCTGGTCAGGGCTGTCAGGTACCTGGTCGCGGACGCAGGGATCCGCCAGCTGCTGGACATCGGCACCGGGCTGCCCACCGTGAACAACACTCACCAGGTAGCCCAGGCGACTGCACCGGAGTGTCGCATCGTCTATGTCGACAACGACCCGATGGTGCTGGTTCATGCGCGTGCGCTGCTTACCAGTACACCACAGGGCGTCACCGACTATCTTCACGCCGACGTGCGCGACCCGGAGAGAATCCTCGAAGAGGCTTCCCGGACGCTGGACTTCACTCGACCTGTCGCGCTCATGTTGCTGGGGGTGATCAACTATGTTCTCGATGACGCCGAGGCCCATGCAATCACCAACCGGCTCCTGGATGCGTTGCCTTCAGGAAGTTACCTGGCGATGTCCCACCCCACCGCAGAGGTTCACACCGAGGCGATAGAAACGTCCGTCGAGCAGTACAACTCCAGCGGCGCACCCCCGATCAAGACCCGCAGCCGCCAGGAACTCACCGTCTTCTTCGACGGCCTAGAACTATTGGAGCCAGGCGTGGTTTCGTGTTCGTTGTGGCGCCCTGACCCCCGCGAGGTCGGAACGCCCGCCGAGGTAACTCAGTTCTGCGGGGTCGCCCGAAAGCCTTGATCAAGCCTCTTTGAGAGTACTGGTCAGGAACCTGATCGTCTCTGCGGGAGATTTGGCCTGGACACATAACCGGTCCATGAGCACCAGGTAGTGCTGAACATCCTCGCTCTTGTCCAGGTACAGGGCACTGGTCAACTGTTCCAGGTAAACGAGGTCCGGTAAGTCGGGCTCGGCGAACCGGAGCACCGTGAACGGTCCACCTACCGCCGCGTGTGCACCTGAATAAAACGGCATCACCTGCAGGGTGATATTGGGGAGTTCGGCCATCCCGATCAAGTGCTCGAGCTGGTCCTGCAACGCCGTACGACCATCGAGGCGCCATAGCGCCGCCTCGTCGACCACTGCCCACAGGCTGGGTGCACCGGGTTGGGTGAGCACTCTTTGACGCTTCAACCGCAGTGCGACCCGGCGCTCGAGTTCTTCGGCGGATGCGTTCGGGTAGCCCATCTGGATCACCGCGCGAGCACCATCCTGGGTCTGCAGCAGCCCGGGTATGAGCTGGGGTTCATAGGTGCGGATGACAGAACTGGCCTGCTCCAAACCGATGTACATCTCGAACCAGCTCGGCAAGATGTCACCGTAGTGGTGCCACCAGCCGGGCACATTGGCTCGCCGTGCCAAAGCGAGGAACGCTTCCCGGTCGTGTTCGTCGGTCACGCCGTACAGGGTGAGCAGATCTGCCACGTCACGCTCCTTGAAGCTGACCCGTCCGAGCTCCATGCGGCTGATCTTGGCATGGGACGCCCGGATCGCGTGGCCAGCTGCTCCGGTGGTAATTCCGCTTGCTTCTCGGAGCTGACGTAGCTGGTTGCCCAACACGATACGCAGCGCGGTCGGCCCCTGCGATCGTATCTGAGCGTGACTATTGATCGGATCATTACCCGACCGAGCCGTCCTCACCATTCCTCCTACAAGTGAAGCACTACGGATCGTCTCACCATAGACCGCACCTGCCCCACCCGAAACCCCGGCCGTCCCTTGCCCAACTGCGGACAAGGCGGTCAACCCGCCATCTCGTCGAACTGACCGTCCTTCACGGCACGCACGAACGCGGCCATCTCGGCCCGGGCGCACAACAGGGCGGGGCCGCCCGGTCGCCGCGAGTTGCGCACGGCGATGGTGCCGCAGGCAAGCTCCGCCAACTCCACACAGTTCCCACTGGGATTACTGTGACTACTCTTGGTCCACCTGACTCCCCGCAGTAGCGTGGCCGGCATACCGTTCGTGACCGGCGACATCCGCCACCTCCCGTCGGCTCTGGTCGGCCGGCAGGGCCCTCCAGAGCGGTCATAACGCCCGAAATGATGCGCCAGACCATATATTAGATATCATCAGTTCTTGCATCGGTACACGACGTTTGAGACGCTCGCCAGAGGTGGCATTCCGGTGAATCACTTACCGTGGCTGTTCACGTACAGGACGCGCTCGGGGAAATCACGATACGTGATCGGAGGAGTACCTACGCGTGAGTGGTGCGGACCAGGAGCACAGTGGCCCCCAGTCGCTCGCGCTCGCGTCAAGTCAGCTGATGGCTGTGATCCGCTGATGCGGAGCCGCAGCCAATCCAAATACGCATAACCACGCGAGCCAGCGGCCAGGTTCAGCAAATGCAGCCGTCAGTACTCACACACATTAGCGCGGCGCAAGGATCGGAGCCGTCGGCGTCACCTGGCGCGCCCAGGAGTAGACCCTCGTGCTCGGAGCTCGACAGCCGCGCAGGTCGGTCGCCGCGGGCGCCCGGATCACTTAGCTATCCCCCGTGGGGTTTGTCGTAATCCCTTGGTCGGCTGCTGGACTTGTGACATTCACCTTCGGGCCGCAGGGTCCCCCTGGTGAGATCTCTGTTTGCGGTACGCATCGACTCTGTGGCCCTCATCCGCGGCATGCTGGCACGTTCTCCGCCGATCATTCCTCACGCGGCATCACGGGAAGACGTCACCGGCGTAACCGCCTTAATGGTGACCGAGAGTGTCCGCTCCCGGTCACCGACCCACTCACTCCCGGTATGCAAGACATCAGTGACGACGTGGTTGGCATGCCACTGGTTTCGCCAGTCACTGAGTGTGCCTGCCCGGACCGCAGCCCGAACGTCCCTGCGTCATCAAGGATACCGATGCGAACTAAGAATTTCCTTATAACAACCGCGGTCGACGGCTGCATAACAACCGCGGTCGACGGCTGCCCTGCGGACACCAAGGCTCGTCTGCGGCGGCATCCAGGTGGGCAGCGCCAGCCGAAAGGAATCTCATCGTGATTCGTCTACGCATACTGTGGTTGTTTGCCGCTCTCGCTGTGGCCGCGCTCACGGCATTCGCCAGTGCCGGCGCCGTCGCCAGCACAGCCGCGCCCAACCTGCCCCCACTCACCGGGCTGCCGGCAGGCAAGTTCCTGGTGATCGGCGACGTCGCGCGCCCGGCGATCCTCGACGTGGCCGCCCTGCGGGCGCTGCCGTCACACACCGAAACTGTGACGTTCCGGGCGGGTAACGGCTCCCAGACCCACACCTACGTCGGTCCACTCCTGGTCGACGTGCTCACCCAGGCCGACCCACTGTTCGACCCCAACATCAAGAACGACAAGTTGCGCCACTATGTCAGCGTGAGCGCGACCGATGGCTACCGAGCGCTGGTCGCCTACGGCGAGATCGATCCGGGCTTCGAGAACAAGGAAGTGCTGCTGGCCACCAACGAGGACGGCAACCCGCTGGACACCGCCGGACCGCGGTTGGTCGTGCCCGGTGACATCAGCGGCGGGCGCTACGTCAGCAACGTCAATCGGGTGTTCCTCGAGAAGCCCCCGCTCTGATCACCAGGCACGCTCACCTTCCCGAACTCAACAGCTGTTCCGGCGATCTCGCGCAGCGCTGCTGTTGAGTTCGGGGAACGGGAGGCTCTCGCGTCAGTCCGCGTGGATGATGGTGCCTACGTGTTCTCCCTGCAGGGCCTTCGTGATGTTGCCGGAGGTGAGGCCGTTGACGATCTGGATCTCCTTCTGGTGTTTGGCGTGTGCCATGAGCTCGAGTACCAGCGCGTCGACGCGCAGGGTGACGAGTTTGCGGGCCAGTAGCGCACCGGCCCCGATCCGCGGGATGAGCTCGGCTGGGCTGCCGTCGGTCGCCGCCGGATCGCGGGTGAACACGCCGTCGACGTCCTTGACGTAGATGAGTCGGGCGGCGCCGTAGGCATCGGCGAGCAGGAACGCGCCGGTGTCGGTGCGGTGCGGTGGGATTTTACCCACCTCGGGCGGGAACTCGTAGATCCCGTAGGGCGGGTAGCCGTTGGACACCGCGGCCGGGCTGGCGGCCAGGTGCACGGCCAACTGGTGCGCGATCGTCGCGTGCGACAGGTAGGACACGCCCTGCTCGGCGAGCAACGCCGCGATGAGATGGCCGTTCTGCTCGGCCTCCGCGGAGGTCAACGCGGCCAGCACTCCGGTGGGTAGACCGAGATCGAGCCCGACGCCCAGCACGTGACGGCCCCGGATGCCCGGGCCGGTGAGGATCAGCAGCCGGTGATCAGGCAGTGCGGCGCGCAGTTCATCGACGACCGGCGCCACCGCGTCGCGGCCTTTGTCCATGATCGAGCGACCGCCGATCACGACCACGTTCAACCACGGCAGCAGTGGGATCACCGGCCGGTCCAGGGGCCGCACGAGTTCGCGGTCGAGCAAGGTCTGGCGCATCAACGGCGAGGGCACGTCCTTGGCCGCGAATGAACTCTCGGTCCGCGAGAAAGTTTTCGTCATGGGGTTCTCCAAACGGGGCTGACGGGGCGGGTGGCGGCGCTCAGGTGGCCGAGATGATCGTGCCGACGTGCTCGCCGGCCAGCGCGCGCCTGAGCAGGCCTGGGCGCAGCCCGTTGATGATCTGGACCGACCGCATGTGCCGGGCGCGGCGCATCAGCTCCAGCACCGGGCGCTCGATCACGAGATCCGGCAGATCGGCGGCGATCAACTCTTCGACCGTGATCTCCGGGATCAGCTTGGCACTCCGGTCGGTCTTCGGATTGGCCGTATACAACCCGTCCTCGTCCTTGACGTAGATCATATTCGCGCAGCCGTAGACCTCCGCCACGAGATAACAGCCGGCATCGGTGCGGTAGGGCGGTATCACTCACTCGTCGGGCACGCGCTGCCACATATCGTAGGGAGGCATTCCCGAAAAAATCGCCGCACCGCACTGAGCCAGGTACAGTGGCAGCGCACCGAATGCCGAACCTCCGACCACGGGCACACCGTGGCGGGCCATCAGGTATCCGAGCATCTGCGCGTTCTGGTCGGCGACCGCGGCTCCGACATCGGTCAGTACACCGGTGGGCAGACCGAGCTCCGCCGCCAGGGAATAGAGGTGTCGAGCCCGGGTACCGGCACCGGTACCGATGAGGATCTGATGGCTACGTTTGACCGCCACCAACTCGTCCACCACTGGATATACCGCTGCCCTACCCCGGTCGATCAGGCTCTGACCACCGATCTTAATCACACTCACGTCGGGCAGAATGGCGTAATCGGGCGCCATGTCGCTCGCCCGCATGAGTTCCGGGTCACTCAATGGCCGACTCATCAATAACGATTCCAGCGAAGCCCTACTCGCCACGTCTGCTGTCATGCGATCCTCCCGTATTACCCGGACTGATCACCGACTTTAGACGCGATGACGTGCTCCGGGGAGAGCCCTACGACGCCGTACCAGTGCGGACCTGCGGGGATGGTCGGGCCAAACGCACCGCGCGGGCGGGGACAGGGTCACAGCGTGTCCGCTCGCCCGGCGTTGTCATCCAGAAGGGTGGTCTTACAAATGATGTGAGTTGTGCGGCCGCGCGACCCCCCAGGCGGGCGGCCGCACAACACCTAACCCCCCGCGCGCAGATCATCGCACGGAGATCGTTCCCGCACAAGCGTCAGTACGAACTGGTTCCCTCCCTATCTGCGGAATACACGCGCGCCTTGATCCGCCGGTGCGTATCCGTGGCGTGTGCGCCCGGTACGTGCGGGCTTCGCCGGGCAGCGAAGATCTCAATTACGTCTACAGCCCTGTATGGAGTCCGCTTCTGCGGCTAGGCTGGCACGATGCCCGTGTTCCGGATCGGTGAGGCAGCGCGCCTGCTCGGGGTCAGCGATGACACGCTGCGGCGTTGGGCCGACGCCGGACGCTTCGCCTCCACGACCACTGAGTCCGGCAGGCGCGGAGTGGACGGCGCTGAGCTGGCCCGGTTCGCCACCTCGCTGGCCGCTGATACCGAGGAAGCGGTACCGCACCTGCCTGCCTCCGCGCGCAACCAGTTACCCGGCCTGGTCACCAGGGTCATCCGGGACCAGGTGATGGCCAAGGTGGAGATGCAGGTCGGACCGCACCGGATCGTGTCGCTGATGTCCGCTGAGGCAGTCGACGAACTCGGGTTGGAGCCGGGCGTCTTGGCCGTGGCCTCGGTGAAGTCCACCAGTGTCGTCGTCACGCTCCCCCAGCAGCCACCCCGGGACGCCCTCACCAGGGCGAGCCTGGCCAAGCATTCAAAGGCTTAGGAAGGACATCGATGCGGGTCGCGCGGGTGGTCGGAGTGCTGACTGCGATGCTGGTGACGCTGACGGCGTGCGGTGGTTCAGGCGGCGGCACCGCCGGCACCTCGAGTGGGCCGAAGGGTCCGGTGAAGGTGCTCTATGCCGGCTCGCTGGTCAACCTGATGGAGCACAGCCTCGGCCCGAAGTTCGAGCAGGCCAACGGGGACACCTTCCAGGGTTTCAGCGCCGGGTCCAGCGCACTGGCGACGCAGATCAAGGGCAAGGTCCGCCAGGGTGACGTGTTCATCAGCGCCAGCCCGTCGGTCAACGCAGATCTGCAAGGGCCGGCTAACGGCAACTGGGTACCGTGGTACGTGAAGTTCGCCTCGGCGCCGCTGGTGATCGGCTACAACCCCAACTCGAAGTTCGCCGCCGACCTGAAGTCCAAGCCGTGGTACCAGGTGATCACCGAGCCCGGCTTCAAGCTGGGCAGCACCGATCCCGCGGTCGACCCCAAGGGCAAGCTCGCCCAGCAGGCGCTCACCGAAGGAGCCAAGATCTACAACGATCCAGGGTTGCCGGCCGCCGCGAAGCAGAACATCACGGTGCTGCCGGAGACCGAACTGGTCGGCCGGTTGGAGTCCGGCCAGCTCGACGCCGGCTTTTTCTACAGCAACGAGGCGGGAGAGCAGAAAATCCAGACCGCCAGCCTCGATCAGGTCCATCTGGCCGCGAGCTACACCGTGGCCGTGCTGAACATGGCCCCGGATCCCGGACCAGCCGCAGACTTCGTGCAGTACCTGGTCTCCCCGGAGGGTCAGGCGCTGTTGAAGCAGGATGGCCTGACGGTGCTGCCGCTGACCCTCTATGGTGACCCGGCCGCGGTCCCACCGACGTTGAAGTCAGTGCTGCCGACGACGGCAAGCGCCCCAGCCACTCCCACTCCCACTCCCAGTTCAGCACCCGGCGGCCGATGACGGCCAGGTCAGCCGGGGGGGCGGCGCTGATATTCCGTACCCCGCTGCCATGGCTGGCCGGGCTGCTGACGCTGTACCTGCTGGTCCCGATCCTCGCCTACGCGATCCGGGTGGCCGACACCCCGGTCAGCGCCCTCGCTGCCCCCGGGCTCGGCTCGGCGCTGGCAGTGTCGGTGGAGACGGCCAGCATCTCGACGGTGATCATCGCTGTACTCGGGATCCCGCTGGGTTACCTGCTCTCCCGCGGCTGCGGGCGAAGCTCGACCGTGATCGGGGTCGCGGTGCAGCTGCCGCTGGCGTTGCCACCGCTGATGAGCGGCATCCTGCTGATCTACCTGGTCGGCCCGTACACGTTTCTCGGGCAGCTCTTCCACGGCGTACTGATCGATACCCGGGTCGGCATCGTGCTAGCGCAGACCTTCGTCGCGGCACCGTTTCTGATCGTGGCCGCCCGCTCGGCGTTCGCCGCGCTGGACCCAGCCCTGGACGACGTGGCCGCCACCCTCGGGCACGGCCGGTGGTCGCGGTTCGCCCGGGTGGCTGCCCCGGCCGCCACGCCCGGCATTGCCGCCGGCCTGCTGCTGGCCTGGCTGCGCGCCTTCGGCGAGTTCGGCGCCACCGTGGTGCTCGCCTACCACCCGTACTCGGTGCCGGTGTTCACCTATGTGCAGTTCGGCGGGACCGGGATCACCTCGACGCTGACCGCGGTCGGGGCCAGCCTTGGCGCGGCCGCGATGGTGCTGTTGCTGGCCGCTTACCTGCCTCGGCTGCGCCGCCGGCACCCGGTGCCGGACCCGTTGCCGGCGCCGAGCGCCCCCAACTCGTCCGCCAGCCCGCGGTTGACCTTCGACCTGGCCGGCCAGCTGGGTTCGTTTCAGGTCGAGGTCGCGCATGCCACCACGACCGGTCGACACCTGGCCATCCTCGGAGCGTCGGGATCCGGCAAGAGCCTTACCCTGCGGATGCTGGCCGGGTTGATCCGGCCCACCGGTGGGCAGTTGTGCCTGGACGGTGCGGATGTCACTTCCGTAGCGCCGGAGGACCGCGGCTTCGGTTACGTCCCGCAGGATGCCGCCCTGCTCCCCCACCTGCCGGTGTGGCACCAGGTGATGTTCGGGGTCGGCACCGAGGCTGGGCCGGCCGCCCATTGGATCAGACGGCTGGGGCTGACCGGACTCGAGGGCCGGTTGCCGTCGCAGCTGTCCGGCGGCCAGCGGCGCCGGGTTGCGATCGCCCGCGCGCTGGCCCGCAACCCGCGGCTGCTGCTGCTGGACGAGCCGTTCACCGGCTTGGACGCCCCGGTCCGCGACGAGCTGCGCCACGAGCTGCGCCGCCTGCAGCGCGACACCGCGATCACCACCGTCCTCGTCACGCACGACCCGGTCGAGGCCGCGTTGCTCGCCGACGAGATCCTGATCCTGGACTTCGGCCGGGTGGAACAGGGCGGCCCGCAGCCGGCGGTCTTCGCACACCCCGCCAGCCCGACCGCCGCCCGGCTACTCGGCATCCGCAACCTGCACGTCGGCCAGCGGGCCGGCCCACGGGAGCTGGCTGCCGGCCAGGTCCGCATCGCATTCGGGACCGCCGCCCTGCCGGCCGACACCGCCCCGGACGCGGACCTGACCTGGTGCATCCGCCCTGAGCACCTGGTGTTGGGCGACCTGGTCGAGGAGAACACGAAAGGACATCCCGGCACAGTCAGTGACGTCATCAGTCTCGGCGCGGTCGACGAAGTTCTGGTGGCCCTGGACGGTGGCCCCGAGCTGACCGCGCAGACCCCGGCCGGCGCTCACCCGGAGCTCGGCGCCCGGTGCCGGCTCATCCTGCCGCCAGTTTCAGTGATCGTCTGGCTGGGCCGAAACATCCCGACCCCAGCCGGCGACGCGCCCGGTCGCCAGCGCACCGCGGAGTTCACCATGCCGGACCTCTACGACCTGTCCTCCACCCCACCGCCCCGGTAGTCCCGGACGCGCGATCAGAACCGCGGCGCGACCGTCAGCACCACGGGTAGCGACGCCGACGGCACGAAGGCCGCCTGATCGGCGGGGGTGAACACCACGGTCAGCGAGTGCTCACCCTTCGCCAACGGGGTGATGAGCAGAGTGAAGCCGTCGGTTGCCGGCACCGGAGCACCCAGCGCGAACGTTCCGTCCATGAATTGGATGGTTCCGGCCGCGCCGACTGGCGCGATGTTCGCCAGGAGGACCACCGGAATACCTTGGAATACCGGGGTCGGGAACACCCTGAGCGTGGTGACCGTGGCGTTTGCTCCACTGGGAGCGTTGACCACATAGGACACTGTGTTCGACGTCGAGGAGCCGAACACCATAGCGTCGGTCGGGGTAAACACCGCAGTGAGCTGGTGCGTCCCCGATGGCAACGTCGTCTTCGTCGACGCGATACCGCCCCCCGTGACCGGGACCGCGGCACCGATGTTGGTGCTGTCCTCCATAAACTGCACCGAACCCGTCGCCGCCGGGATAACCGTCGCCTTCAGCGTCTCCACAGTGACAGAGGCGACCGCGTAGCGGCCAGGAGGTGTCACATCCAGCGCTGCGATCGTCGCTGTCGGCGGCGCGTCGAAGTTCAGGCTGCCCACCGGCGAAGCGTTGGCCGCCCCGCCCAGCAGCAAAGCTGACCCAGCCGCTAACGCGATCAGAACCCGCAACAACAGTCTAGCCAAAGATCTGCCGTTACGCACGATGTACGTCACTCTCGCTCAAGAATTGCGGCGGGGATCCTGCTCATTTCGGTGGTTCAACCCTCGCCCCTGAAGGTGAACAGGGCGAGTCCAGCAGCCGACGAGGAGATTGCAACCAACCCCACAAGGGACAGCCACTTTCCGTGGCGTTCGGCAATGCTGAACAGGTGGCGGCGCAGCGCAACGGCACGCCGGGCCGAATCACCCGGTGAAAGTCGAATGTAGCCGACCACGCGGACTGTCCGAATACGGTCTGCGCCGGAAGCCCGTCGGGGTTGGCGCCGACCGGACACCTCCAGCACTACCTGCTCAGCGATCGTGCACGTCGTGAACTCGACAGCACAGACAGTGTTGGTCGGCGCAAACGTCGGTGCTGTCGAGTTCACGACACCAGATCCACTCGACTGCGCCCGCAACCCGGCTCGGTTGCGTGTCCCCTGTTCATTTCTGCGAAAGCTCCTGAGCTACCATGCCCGAGTTTGCGGCTACCGATGGGCGGTGTTCACCCAAAGGCAAGCACCTCGCCATACCAGAGTAAGAGAAGTCAGTCACTATCCACAGAACAAAGCGTGCGCGGACCACACGACTGGTTGAAGCACGCTCTTGGACAGCCAGAGTGATAGCGGTTGAGCAATCGAGAACACTCTGCCCGACAGTCCGCCAAAGATGCCAGCTGCTCCCAACCGCACACGACGAGCTCCATGAAAACGGAGAACACACGAACATGGCAGCCCCGACCACCGACGCACTCCACGAGCGTCGCGAGCAGTTAAACGATCAGCTGAAAGCCCTGCGATCCCAACACGCGGATATATCGCGGGACGTGCAGCTGGCTGAGACTCGCTGGCGCGCGGCCCTCGCGGAGGGGCAGGACGCCGACCTTCTCGCCGAACGACGCAGGCAACGAGAGGCCGGATTGCAACAGACCTCGTGGGCGATCGAGAGGATCCGCAGGCGGGTTGCTGAGACCGAAGCCGAGATTCGCCAACGAGCATCCCACTCCTCCCTCGACCGAGATCTCCTGCAGTTCCTCGCCGACCTGCAGAGCTACGACGAATGCCGGGCGCAGCTCGACGGCGCCCACCAGGCCGCGATCGACAAGATCGCCAACATCGCCGAGGAGCTGCACGAACTGGTCTGGACGGCGCGCCAGCGTCACGACGAACTCGACGCGCGCGCACGGAACCTGCGCGCCACCGCAGGCCAACTTGACCGTCCTGACGTCACCGTGCCGGCACCCCTCAGCTGGTCAAAGCCGATCGAGCAGGCACTACGCGGTACCGGAGCGCCATGGCGTGCATACCTGACGTCGGTGCACAACCGCGCTCCGGAGCCCTTTGCTCGTGAGCTCGGTGCCGCGGCCGCGGCCGCGCTTGTCGTGCGCCGTCAGACGATGCGCTGATCCCGCCGGGGCACCGACCGAAATACCGTAACACCCCGCCGCCCGGGTCGGCCGCCCCGCGAGTGCGTTGGCGTCGAGCGCCTAACCGACCCGTCGGAGCGGGTGTGGATCGTCGTCAGTACCCCGCGCTAGCGCTCAGTCGATGGTACTCCGGCGCGGCACCAGACGCGGGAGCCTGCGCCTTGTTGCTGGTCCGCCCGGAGCATCTGGGTGCTGAGGCACCGAGATCGGGTCCGGCGAGGTGGCTGGCCTTCGGTTAACGCTGCAGCGGCTGAGCGTGTTTCGGTAGCTGCCGGCTCCCTCGTCGAAGCTTCCGCCGCAAGTGATGAGCCTCAACGCCGCGTAGCCGGTGTCACCGTAGACGGCGCGGAGCGGGAACGCGTCCTTGGGAAGGGACTCAACGGGGTCGACCTCGAAGTCCGCCGTGCTGCCGTCGATGCGGGCCACCGCTATCCGCTGTCCAGGCTTGAGCACCCAGTTCGAAGAACACCGATGGCCCTCCCTTGGCGGAGTCAACGTGCCCGATGATCACCGATGGTCCAATTTCTCCCGGCGTCGGTGAGTAGCGATACCAGGCGGGCTGGTTATAATGCGGACCCGGCTGCGGGACTTCCACCGTGTGATCTGGGTTCAGCCCGACACTGTTGACGGGAGCTGAGACATTGATCGCCGGAATGCGGATAGCATGGGCTTGGCTGCCGGCAGCGGTGCGGACGGCGCAGTGTGTGGCCGCCGCGGGCTGGCCGCCGCTGACGACGGCTGCGGCGCCCCCGTTGATGGTGCCGGTGTTGGCGCCTGCGGTCAGGGTCGCGAAGGTGACGGTTGCGGCGGCGAAGGAGCTGCCACCGCCTCCCCCGCCGCCGGCGCCGCCGCCGAAGTACCCGCCGCCCGCGCCACCACCAGCGCCGCCGCCCGAGCTCGTGGTGTTCTGACCGCCTGAACAAGGCGGATTGTGCGTGCCGATACAGGGACCGTTTCCCACTCCCCCGACGCCGCCCGCGCCGGAGGTGCCGTTGGCTCCGTCCCCGCCAAACCGCGGATCGTTGGGCTCCGGGGGCGGCGGACTGTCGGACCCGATGGAGGGGTAGGTGCACGTCTGGGTGGTGAGCCAGTCAACTTTCCGGTGGCACCACAGGAACCGGGGTCCGTTGCCAACCCGGCGGCTGGCGAAGGCGGCGTCGCGCTCGGTTGCGGCGACGCCGCAGCGCGCTCTCGGGTGATCGTGATCCCATCCGGATGGATGCCTACAGGGACCGGGATGGCCACCAACCTCACAAGGGACAGCCACAGACAACCTCACATCTCGGGGACCGCAGTCAGGCCCAGCAGATGCAATTGCCGATCCACCGGGCACCGGCCCACCTCGGCAGCGGCCTCGGATAACCACTACCCGCGACGTCGTGATCATTGTGCGGCGGTTCTAGGTCAGCTGCGGTATCGGCGGGGTGTGGAACCGGCTGGCCACCGGGAACAGATCCGGGGCATCGCTCAACCAGTGGCCAGCCGGGGTCCTGCGCGCCGTCCAGCCTCACCCGATCTCCCCTCACGTCTGATGACCAGACGGCCCGAACCGCCATGCACTTCGCAGATGGCCTCGATCTCGATCCGGAGATCACCCACGACGCGCGCCCCGGACACTGGCGACGCCCCGGCTTGTGGGGCGCTCCGCGGCGCGCCCCGGCTTGTGGGGCGCTCCGCGGCGCGCCCC
>JBOHFC010000518.1:0-2199 GCA_050701375.1 Pseudonocardiaceae bacterium | reverse complement strand
CGCATGAACAGCTCCAGCAGGCTGAACTCGGTGCGGGTCAGGCTGATTCGGCGGGTTCCCCGGGTGACCTCGCGGGTGCCCTGGTCCAGAACGAGGTCGGCGAATGCCAGCGTGGTCCCGGTGTTGCCAGCCGCCCCGACACTGTCCGGGGTGCGCCGGAGCAGGGCGCGCAACCGAGCGAGCAGCTCCTCCAAAGCGAATGGCTTAGGCAGGTAGTCGTCCGCGCCGGCGTCCAGCCCGGCGACCCGGTCGGAAACCGCATCTCGGGCAGTGAGTACCAGTATCGGGAGGTCATCGCCGGTGCCGCGAAGCCGCCGGCAAACTTCCAGCCCGTCCACCCTGGGCATCATGACGTCGAGCACCATCGCGTCCGGTCGCTGCGTCGCCAGCACTTCCATAGCCTGAAGACCGTCCCCGGCAAGCTGCACGGTGTAGCCGTTGAACTGCAGCGACCGGCGCAGCGACTCCCGGACCGCCCGGTCGTCATCGACTACGAGGATGCGCATGCGCCTAGTGTGTACCCCCCGCCTGAGAGCGACCTTAGACAGCCGGACCAGCGCTAGGCGCGCTCGCATTCAGCGGGCTCAGCGGGGTAAATCCGCTTCGATAACCACGTTGAGCCCGCTGAATGCGGGACCTGCGGTCATGGGCGCGACGTCCGGGTGCGGTCAGACGATCCGGCGCGCCCCGACGAAGCCGTTGGTGTACATCGGCCGGACATGGACCGGTTGACCAGGTTGGGAAGCTTCGGCGATCTTGCCGTCTCCGACGTAAATGACGACATGATCCACTGGCTTGTAGAAGAAGAGCAGATCGCCCGGTTGCAGCTGGCTCAAGCTGATCGGGTGACCGGCGGTGGACTGCGCCGCGGCGGTGCGCGGCAGGGTGATACCGACCTGCTTGTAGATCCACTGCACCAGTCCGCTGCAGTCAAAACCACCCGGTGCGGCGCCGCCATACACGTAGGGCGTGCCCCGCTGAGCCAATGCCGCGGTGACCACGCGGGACGCCAACTTCATTGCGAACGCTGCGGGCGCCACCGCGAGTGCCTTGGTCGCAACGGGTGCCTGGGCGGGTGCGTGGGCAGCAGCGGGTGCCTGGGCTGCCTCGGCAGCCGGCGGTGTCGCGGCGGGTGCGGTTGATGGGTTGATATCCCGAACGGCCGCGTCGGCAAGCTTCACAACAGAGGCGAGAGTCGGTGGGGTGGCCGCAGGCGCCACTGACGCCGCACGATCGGGGACCTTGAGATGCTGGCCCACGACGATGACATCCGGGTCGGCGACCGTGTCTCGGTTCGCATCGTAGATCTGCTGCCACCCACCAGGTACGGCCTGCGCAGTGGCGATCTGCGCCAAGGTGTCGCCGGCAGCCACTACATAGTCGGTGGTGGGCCCGGTTTGGGCTGGCAAGGCGGGCGGGACCGCGGGGGCCGCTGGCGGCGTTGTGGGTGCAGCGTGCTTCGGTTCTTCGGGAGCAGCGTGTTTCGCGGGGGCAGCAGGGGAACTATCGCTGGCATGCCGTCCGCAGACCGGCCACGCACCGATGCCTTGGGTGGCCAGAACGCGCTGCGCCACGGAGATCTGCTGCTCACGGGTGGCGCTGGCTGGGTTACCAACACCACCGTTGGCGTGCCAGGTGCTCAGCGTGTACTGCAGGCCGCCGTAGAAACCGTTTCCGGTGTTCGTGGCCCAGTTCCCGCCGGACTCACACGCCGCAACCGCATCCCAGTTGACGTTCGTGGCGCCGGATGCGGTGCCAGCGAGGATGCCGCCGGCGGCCAATGTTGCGCCGGTAACGGTGACGGCGCGGCGTCGGCGGTGCGGGATGAAGCGACGATGCTTGCCGGACATCAAGGGCCTACCGTTCCCGGCCTCGTCCAGAGAGGAGCCGGTCCGCTCGGGGTCACTTTCGCCGCGTATCACCTCACGGGTCAGGCTCGAGGGATGCATAAAATTCAGTGATCAGCGCCCAGCGGCGGGTATGTGTCGGCCAGTGGTGTTTGGGGAACCACGGTCCGCGCTCGGATCGTCACGCAGCGGTACCCGGAGATGCAGCGGGGCCGCGAACGCGGCGTCGGCCTGGGTGCCGCTGAGCACTCCGGTGGCGACGAGCCGGTCGAGGACGTCACGCTGGCGCTGTTTGGCAAGGTCGATGTGAGTCAGCGGATCGTAGGCCGTCGGGGCCTGCACCACCCCGGCC
>JBOHFC010000517.1:0-17134 GCA_050701375.1 Pseudonocardiaceae bacterium | reverse complement strand
GGCTGACACCATCAACGGCAATACCCGCATCACCTACACGATCAATCCCAAGGCCACCTACAACTACGGCTCGCCGATCGACTGGACCGCGTTCGAAGCCACCTGGAAAGCCGACAACGCACAGGACAAGGCCTATATCGTCAACTCCAGTGACGGCTACAATCGCATCACCTCAGTGACCAGGGGCGTTGATGACCGCCAGGTAGTAGTCACCTTCAACGGGACCTACGTGTGGTGGCAGGGACTCTTCGGGATCCTGCTCAATCCCAAGGCGCTCGATCCCCAAGTGTTCAACAAGGGCTACATCGACAATCCGCATCCGGAGTGGGGCGCCGGACCCTATACCGTGCAGAAGTTCGATAAGCAGAACGGCACCGTCGTCTTCACCCGCAACCCCAAGTGGTGGGGGAAGAAGGGCAAGCTGGACACCCGCATCTTCCTGGCCATGGACGACACGGCCAGTATCAATGCCTTCAAGAACGGCCAGCTCGACGTCACCAGCGTCGCCACCAAGGACCGGCTGGCGCAGGTCAGGGGTATGACTGGGATTGACATCCGCAAGGGCATCTCCCTGCACACCGACCTGTTCACCCTCAACGGCAAGTCGCCCATCCTGGCTGACCCGCGGATCCGCGAGGCGGTCTTCGAGGGGATCGACCGCAAACAGATCGCCGCCATCACCTTCCAAGGTCTCGACTTCACCGAAACCCCGCCCGGGTCGCTGACCCTGTTCTCCTTCCAGGACGGCTACCAGGACAACTTCTCCAGGGCGGTCACCTTCGACGTCGACAAGGCGAAGCAGGACCTGCAGGCCGCCGGCTGGACGGCCGGGCCGGACGGAATGCGCAGCAAGGGCGGCCAGCCGCTGGAGTTCAGCTACGTCAACACCGGTGACGACCCGGTCGGCAAGGCGATCGCCGGCGCGGTGGTCGCGATGCTGAAGGGCATCGGGGTCAAGCTGGACATCCGGCAGGTCCCGAGCGCTGACCTCTCCAGCATCTTCAGCGGGCGGAAGTTCGACATGTTCTACTCGGGCTTCTACCAGACAGACCCGTTCGGCATGGCCTACATCTGCCAGATTTACTGCTCCGACAGCCAGCTCAACCTGTCCCGCACCAACGACCCGGCGTTCGACCCACAGGTCAAGTCGGTGAACACGCTGCCCACCGCCCAGGAGCAGTTCGCCAAGGGCGCCGACGTCGAGAGCCAGGCCTTCAAGACCTACGGCATCATGCCGACCCTGACCCTGCCATCGATCACCGCGGTGAAGCACGGCCTAGCCAACCTGCCGGGCACGCTAGACGGCAGGGCACGGTTCTTCACCACCACCCCCGAGAACGTCGGCTGGCAAAAGTAACGGCCGAATCCCGAGCGAGGTAATCGACCCTACGGTTCCAGCGAAGGAACTCTATGATCGCCGTGCGGCAGCGCGGGTGGGCCTCCAGGTGGGCGAGGTGGGCGGTTCCGGTGAGCGCCTCGCGCCGGCCTGCTGCATGCGTGCGGCCACGACGGACATGCCGCCGGCTTGCTCGCACTGGCCCGGAGATTGATCGCGGCGCCACCGAGGAGAAAGCCCGTGCTACTCGTCTTCCAGCAAGCAGAAGAGGGGTATCCGTCTGGTGCGCCGAGAGTCCTACGCGGTATTCCGCATGGACTGCGACCTCGTGAGTTCATCGGCTTCCACTTGTGGCCAGAGCTGCCGGCTGGAGTGATCGGTGTGCGCCCTGGCCCCATGTTGGCGTCCGTTGCAGGTGTAACAATTCAAGTGTTCGGGCTTTCCGGACGGGTTCACGGAACTGCCTTTGGAGTGGACTCCATCGATGCCCTGGCGGTTGGCACACGGTTGTACACTGCAGCCTGCGGCCAGGCAGCCAGCGTCGTCGGTAGGAAGCGGCTCCACTTCGGCTAACGAGGCATCAGGGGCGATCACGTTGACGCCAGCTTCCGTCAGCAGCCTGTGGGCAAGCGAGTTGGGCGCAGCGTGGGAGAGAAACGCGGCCCGTACGTCATCGTTAGTGTCGATCTGTGCGCCGTTCAGCGGAAAGGCCGGGCGCAGAATAAGGTAGTCGACCGCACCTGCGCCGTGCCGCTTGCAAAGCCCGGACACGAACTCTGCGACTGCCACGATGTCGTCGACGTTGTTCCGATCGACTACAACCGACACGCCGAGCAGCGTTCGGGACCGGCGTTGCGTGCGCAACTCAGCCAACATCTCAAGGTTTTGCAGCACTCGATGTCCATGCGGCAGCCGCTGGTCATAGTCGTGGTGACGGCGGTGCACGTTGGGTGTCACCGCGTTGAGACTGACCCGGATGAACACGAGCTCGGCGTCGAACAGTGTCGCGGCTTGCTCGGCGTTGAAGAGACTGCCGTTTGTGAAAACGCACTGATTCACTCCCAGGGACACGCGAAGTTGCCCAGAAAGGTGGGACTGACCTCGACGTGCAGCGGCATCACCTCGTGATAGCGCCCCGCGAGCACCAAGCGGACCCGATCTTCCCAGAACACCCACTGGCCAGACTCCACCCGCTGCCGACTGAAGGCCTCCCAGTTGCCCCAGCGACCAGGCTGTTCAGGAAGCGGCCACGCCGACCGTTTTCGGATCTCAGCCGGCATCGCGGCGCTGGCCCTGCATGCGCAGCGGCCTGAGGGCCTCGATACCGCCCATGTACGGCCGCAGCACTTCCGGCACGAGTACTCGGCCGTCGGATTGTTGGCCGTGCTCGACAATGGCCGCCCATAGCCGCGGCGTGGCCACCGCAGAACCGTTGAGCAGGCACACGGGTCGGATGCCGCCCTCGGTGCGCACGCGAATTCCACTGCGCCGGGCTTGGAAGTCAGTGAAGCTGCCGACCGACGACACCTCCAACCAGCGGTCGACACCGGGGGCGTACACCTCCAAGTCAAAGATCCGCGCCGACGAGAATGTCAGATCGCCGGTGCACAGGTCCACCACGCGATACGGCAGGCGCAGCTCTGTCAGTGTGCGCTCGGCGTCGGCGAGCAACTCAGCGAACTCCTGCTCGACGTTCTCTGGCAGGCACATCCGCACCAACTCCACCTTGTGAAACTCGTGCAGCCTCTGCATGCCGCGGGTGTCCTTGCCGGCGCTACCGGCTTCTCGACGAAAGCAGGAGGTGTAGGTCATATACCGGCGCGGAAGGTCAGCAGGATCGAGGATTTCCTCACGGTGCAGCGCGGTCAGTGGCACCTCGCCGGTGGGCACCAACCACAGGTTGTCCAGCGTGGTGGTGTACGCGTCATCGGCGAACTTGGGCAGGTGGCCGGTGCCGACCATAATCTGCTCGCGCACCATGTGAGGCACGACAAGTTCCTCATACACATCGCGATGCATGTCCAGTCCCCACGACACCAGCGCTCGCAGCAGCCGGGCACCGTCGCCGCGCAGCAGCGAGAAGCCCGAGCCGCTGAGCTTTGCGGCGCGCTCGACGTCGAGAATGCCTAAGTCGCCAGCCACCTCCCAATGCGGCCGCAGCTCCGGCGCGGGAACCGCCTCGGGACCGCCATAGCGCAGCACCACGTTTGCCGACTCGTCGTCACCCACCGGGGCCTCTGGGTCGGGCAAATTCGGCAGCCTCAGCAGCAGGTCGAGCGACGACTGCTCGGCGTCCTTGAACTTGATCTCCAGCTCGGCGATAGTGCGTTTGAGTTGAGCCAGCTCTGGCCGCCGCGCGTCGGCGGACGGGTCTTTGGTGGCGACAAGCCGGCCCATCTCCTTGGATCGTTGTTTCATGGTTGCTCGGGCCTCATCGAGCTGGCTGCGGAGTTGACGTCGTTGCACCACAGAGTCGCGGGCACTGTGAACTTTCGCCGGATCGATACCCTTGGTGGCCAGCCGCTTAGCCACCTCGTCGGTGTGATCGAGGATCAGATCAAGGTCAAGCACAGTCTTCTCTCCAACTCGAGGTCTGCCGGGGTCGGCCGGGCGTTTCGCTCGGGCGAACTGACACAGCTACTTCACGTTACCTCACACGAAGAATGAGTGGCCCAGTGGGTAGGTGACCTCTCGTAGATCTTCCACCCAGCGTCGCACCTCGGCATACGGCCCTCGCCCCGGAACTGCTCGATCTGGTGGAACACCCGATTGTGGTGATGGCCCCGCGAGTTGTGCGGGCAGGCGGTCTGAAAGCACTTCTTCTGGTTACGTTCAGCGAGCACCTGCTTGCGGCGATCGGAGGTCCAGATATTCCGCAGGTCGTCTTCGAAGATGTTGCCGATGGTGTATTCAGGGTTGCCGTAGGAATCGGAGCACAGCTGTATGTCACCGTTGTGACGGATCTCACCGTAGAGTCCGTAGGAAAGGCAGTCCGTTCCAGTGGAGTAGGCTTCTTGCGGTGGCGACTCGTCGAACGAATCCTTGATCAAGACTAGCGGGATACCGAGGTCCTCGAAGATCTGCCACGCCGCACCACCCTGGGTGCTGTCCACCTCGGCGGTCCAAAAGCCAAAGCATGTCTCTCCCGTCAGGGTGGGCATCTGGCCAGTGACCAAGAATCGCTCGCGGCGTCACGCAACGGCGCTAGCGGCCTCACGCAAAGGCGCGCCGCTACCCGAGTGAGACATGGGCGCCCCCGCCGGGGCGGTTGTACGGGGTCACTTGCTGGCGCGTGGATCTGCGCAACAGGTGCGGAAGCGGAACACGTCGGCTGCGCGCTTCGTCTCCGCCTCGGCGAGAGCGGCGACCAGTGAAGTGGGAACGGCAGGCGCCGATGCCGGTGCAGGAACGGCCGCAGGGGCCTCAACAGAGTTGACGGTCATGTCGGCTCCTTCGGTCGGCCCAGTGGACCAATCAAAGGTCGACGGCCCGCGAGCTGCCGACAAGTGCCGAAGGGGCCCTTCAAGACCTACGGCATCATGCCGATGCTGACCCTGCCAGCGATCACCGCAGTGAAGCACGGCCTAGCCGACTCGTCGGGGACGGTAGAGGGCACCGGACGCTTCTTCACCACCACCCCCGAGAACATCGGCTGGCAAAAGTAACGGCCTGGCGGTTGGTAGGCGGTACCGCTGCCTCAAGGCAAGTCCGGCTGATCTCGGCTGGAATACGGTCCGGTGCGCTCCTAGACTTCAACCATGACCGAGATCGCTAGGCCGTTCTGGCGGGGCATCAACCACCTGGCCCTGATCACCAACGACATGGACGCCACCACCCGGTTCTGGCATGGCGTGCTCGGGGCGCGGCTCGTCGCACACCTGGGCAACGAGTCCTTCCGGCACTACTTCTTCGAGTTCGGTGCCGAGCAGACCGTGGCGTTCTTCGAATACCGTGACGTTGTTGTGGAGCGGTTCCAGGTACCGGCAGGGGTGCCGGACCGGCGCAAGATGCAGTTCGACCACCTGTCGTTCAACCTTCCGGATGAGCACGCCCTGGAGGAACTGGGGGCCCGGCTGAAGTCTCATGGCTGCGAAGTCACCGACGTCGTCGACCACGGTTTCGTGCGCTCGATCTACTTCAACGACCCCAACGGGATCGCGCTGGAGGCCTCGTGGTGGGTCGTCGACCCGACCGGACGGATAGCCGACTACGGCGACCCGACGCTGTTCTCCGACCCTGAGCCGGTCCCGGCGGTGCGGGAGCTGGCTCGGGATGGGACGCTCACTTCGGTGCCGCAGACCACGCTTTCCTCCGACGAGATTGTGGACCCCGCTTAAAGGGCGTCCCGCAGATCTTTGAGTCCGTGGCCAACCCTGCTGTCGCCGAGTTTGACACCATGGTCGTCCGCCGCGAACGGCGCGGCATTCACGTCGAACTCGGCGACAACAGGGCACCGAAGCAGACGCCTGGTTTCGGCGGGACTGGCCGGGTAACGGTCGTATTCGGCGCAGAGATCGGCTAGCCGGGCCACCAGTTCGGCGTTGGACCGGGCCAGCCGTCCCTTCTCGTAGTAGATGTTGTCTTCCAGGCCGGTGCGGACATGCCCGCCACGGCGTAGCGCCCACCGGTTGGCCTCCAGTTGGAACCGGCCGATCGCCGCGCAGGTCCACGTGGCGTCCGGGATCAGCTCCCGCAGCTCCGACAGGAAGAAGTCGAGAATCGATTCTTTTGGTGGCAAAGCGTTCTTGATGCCCATCACGAGCTGGACATGCGGCGGCGGCGCGAGCAGCCCTCGCTTGAGTAGGTCGACGCAGCTGTAGAGCATCGCGAAATCGAAGATCTCGATCTCCGGCTTGATGTCGAGGTCCAGCATCCGCGCGGCCTGCCGCTCGACGAGCTGTGGTGGATTCTCATACACGGAGGTTGCGAAGTTGACCGAGCCGGTGGACAGCGAGGCCATCTCCGGCCGCAGCTCCAGGCAGGAGAACCGCTCTTCGGGGCTGCGGCCGCGGCCTCCGGTGGACAGCTGCACGATCACGTCGGGGCGCTCGTGCTTGATCCCGTCATGGACGGCCCGGTACCGGTCCACATCCGAACTCGGCCGCTGTTGGTCGTCACGTACATGCACATGCACGATGGTTGCGCCGGCGTCGATGGCCTCCACCGCGGAGGCGACCTGCTCCTCGGGTGTCACCGGCACAGCGGGGTTGTCCGCCTTCGTCGGAATGGACCCGGTAATAGCGACAGTAATGACCGCGGGCGTCGCCATCGCGCCTCCTCTCCCATTGCAGCCAGCATTGCGCAGCTGCGATCCCGGGGCCACAGTGACGGCACCTTCTCGCGGTCTGGAAGAGTGGTAGCCAGTGAACTTCGTGTACGACGTGCCCGCCTCGAGGGTTGTTTTCGGCACTGGTCGGATACGGCAGGTGCCCGAGGAGGTCGAGCGGCTCGGGGCCGGGCGAGTGCTACTCATCGCCGGTGGCCGGCAGAAGAAGTACGCCGACGAACTGGTGGCCGGGCTCGGATCGCGTCTGGTTGACCGCATCGGTGAGGTCGTCATGCACAGCCCGGCGGCACTGGCCACGGCCGCATCCGAGCGGGCCGAGCAATCCGGCGCGGATCTGCTGGTCTGCCTGGGCGGGGGCTCGGCGATCGGGCTGGCCAAGGCCGTAGCGCTGCGTACCGGGTTGCCCATCCTCGCGATTCCCACCACCTACGCCGGCAGCGAGATGACGCCGATCTGGGGACTGACTGACGGCGGTCGCAAGACCACCGGCCGCGACCGCACCGTGCTGCCCGCAACGGTGGTCTACGACCCGGCGCTCACCACGTCGTTGCCGGCCGACATCTCCGCCGCGAGCGGGATGAACGCGCTCGCTCACCTCGTCGAGGGTCTCTACGCTCCCGACGCCTCGCCGGTCACCGCCGTACTCGCCGAGGAAGCGATCCGCGTCCTGGTCGACGCGCTGCCGCAGGTGGTCGTTGCACCTGGTGAGCTCGACGCCCGTGCCGACGCCCTCTACGGCGCGTGGTTGGCTGGCTGGGTGGTGGGAACCGCCGCAATGGGCCTGCACCACAAGATCTGCCATGTGCTCGGCGGAACCTACGACCTGCCGCACGCCGGCACCCATTCAGCGGTGCTGCCTTACGTCACCGCCTACAACGCTCCTGCGGCGCCGGCGGCGATGGTCCGCGCAGCCCGTGCGCTCGGCGAGCCGGATCCGGCCCGTGCGCTGCGGGAACTGGCGGGGCGGATCGGGGCGCCGACATCGCTCGCGCAGGTCGGCATGGATCCCGGCCGAATTCCGGAGGCCGCCCGGCTGGTCGTCGAGGCTCTCCCAGCCAATCCCCGCCCAGTCGACGAGGCTGCCGTGCGTGAGCTGCTCCGCGCTGCATACGCTGGCGTGCTCCCCGGGACTTGGGGGTGGTGAAGTTGCCCGTGCGGTCCGTCTCAGCCTGCGCTGCCGGCGATCGCCGGGCAGAATGCAGCCAACCTGGTGAGCACGGTGATCACCGGTGTTTATGATCGCGGCCCTCTGCTGCCACCTACTGCCGAGGAAAAGCGCGCAATGGCCGCGCAGAATGCCGCGATGGCTGCGTACGCCGTGAGCGGGTTATTTGCGGGGTCCGCACGCCGCACGCGCCACGTGCTGCTTTGGGTCGGTCACGGGGCAACTGCGCGTCTCTAGTTTCGGTATCCTAAGACCGGATCTGTGGGGTGCTTTGGTTCTGGCCCACCGTCAGGTCGAAGTGCGCGAACCCCGACAGGATCGCAAGACTGTCATGAGACGGCTCATGAGCCGTCTCATGACAGTCTCAGATGCCCTGACGTGCCGACGCATACACCGTTCTTGCATCGGTACGCGACGCTCCTAATGCAATTGCACGTTGGTGAATTCGTTCTTGCACCGGCATGCGAGGTCTGGGACGGTAGTCGAAGCGATGTGCCGATGAACCACCCAGAGCGGGGAGGTTGCGTCGTGGGTTTCCATGCATTAGCGCGGCTAAGACCGCACTCGGTCAGACGCGCGATTTTCGGATGGCCGAGTGGGCTCGCCGTTACGCGGGCAGGTCACCTGGTGCTCGCTCCATGAGGCCACCCGCAGTGTCAGTTCCGTGCTCCGACAGTGAGGTGTGCTTTCCGTCGGAGGTGCAGCGGCTGTTGCTCGACGTGGTGGCCGACGGGTTCGTCCTGTACTGCTGCGGCCCCCGCGCCGCGCCGTTCGCTCTGGTCGCCTCTTATCAGTGGGACAGTTACGTCGATCTCGTCGCCATCAGGCGCGTCGACCGGGTCATCACGGCCAGGGTCCCTGTACCCCCAGCCGGGCGGGTCGACGTGTTCACCCCCGAAGCCGTGGTGTGGGCGTATGAAGGGCCGCCGCAGTGGGCGCTGCGAGCATTACTCGACCTGATGCATCCCCAACACCCTTACGCTCCGGCCAGCGCCTACCCGGCGCCACCCTCCCTGCGCATTCCCCGCGCTGAGCAACGCCCGATGACGATCCAGCTTCCACCACCAGACCGGGCTGGGATTCGAGCCGCCCGCCTGGCCGCCGCGATGGCAGCGGGAGGTAGCGATCCGATCATCGCTAACGCCCGGCCCGTGGGGAAACCGTGATCTCGCCGATGAATACGAGAAGTGCGTGAGGTGACCCGATGCCGTTGACTCCCGCCGACGTTCGCAACGTCGCGTTCAGTAAGCCACCGATCGGCAAGCGGGGGTACAACGAAGACGAGGTGGACACCTTCCTCGACCTTCTCGGAGCCGACCTGGCCCGGTTGATCGAGGAGAACACTGATCTCCGCAAACGGGTTGAGCAGCTCAATCAACAGCGGCGCGCTGCGCCGTCGGTCGATAGCGGGCGTAACCTTCGCCCGCTGGCGCCGCCGCGACCCGTGATTGCCTCGGTGCCACCGCCGAGGGTGAAACAGACCCCGTCCGATGGTGATCACCAGGCCCAAGCCGCCAAGGTTCTGGGGATGGCCCAACAGATAGCTGACCAGGTGACCGGCGATGCCAGGGTCGAAGCTGCCAGGATGTTGAGCCGAGCCCGCACCACCTGCGAACAGCTGCTCGCCGATGCGAGGGCGAAGGCCGATGGCATGGTCAACGAGGCCAGGACCCGGGCGGAGGCCGCGCTTGATGATGCCCGTATCAGAGCTGAGGTTGTGGACCGGAAGTCCCGGGAGAAGGCTGCGTCGCTAGAGCGCGATGCGGCCCGCAAACACACCGAGATCCTCGGTTCGATCAGCCAGGAGAAGAACATCCTGGAGACGAAGATCGACGAACTGCGCACGTTGGAGCGTGAGTACCGGACCCGTCTGAAGACCTACCTGGAGTCGCAGCTCCGGGAGCTGGTCGAGCGTGGATCCGCCGCACCAGCAGCAGACCCGACGCGCAACCAGCAGGACTTCGTCGCCTCCGGAGTCGGTGCGCGTGCCGCACCCGGAAGCCACCGGGTTCCCGATCCTGATCCTAAAATAGGCACGGCTGTGGATGAGGGTGCAGGTGCAGCGAGATTTTCAGCGCGGAATGGGTCGCCCGACAGGGAGATCACCGACGAACCGGGCACAAGTGACATCCGGTGGAAACCCGCCGTTGAGATTGGTGGGGTTGGGGTCCGGGAAGTAACCGAGTCGTGGGCGTCGGTACACCGTTCAGTTTCCTGAAGCGAGGAGTACCACCCCGGGCGGAGCACTACGCCGGTCGGGTAGCCGCCACGCCTGGCGGCGGCAGAGTGCGTGACCATGTGCTCGTCGGTAACCCGATCTCCAGCGAACCTCGCTGCGCCTCTGCTACGTCCGCCCCGACCCGCGTGTCATCGCTACGGCGCACCATCACCTCGCCAATTACCTTTTCCACGCCTCCGGACCATCTGCACCTGGCAGAGCCGCCGCCGAGCAACGCGCCCACCGCCTCACCGCGTCGCTGCTCAACCACCTCATCGGCGGCACCCGCGAACTCACCAGGACACTCGGAGTGCTGGCCGGCGAGCTTCGCAGCGATACCAGCGGTCCCGATGCCTGTTAGGCACCGCGGCAGACTCTGCCGACCAGCAAGCAGACTCTGCCGACCAGCAAGCAGACAACGGACCCGGGCAGCACCGCTGTCAGCGCTACGGCGACGAACGGCTCCACCCTGACCCATTCACCGGTCAGTGCAGCTGGCAGCGGGCGAGGGCGGAGGGCTCGTGGAGGGTGAGGCCGGCGCGGTGCAGAGCCACCTCAGCGTGCGGCCGTGTGGGTGGGCCAGGCCGAGAACACGGTCATCGAGGGAGAGCAGGAAAAGCCCGTCTACCCGCACGTCGGCGGGGAGCTGTGGGGTGAGCTCGGGCAGGACGCCAGGGCCCTCGCAACCCAGCCGGTGCGCGCCGTGCCGGGAGAGTATGGCGGTGAACACCTCTCGGTCGTGTTGGTCGAGGTAGAAAAGGGTGGCGCTGTGCACGACGACGAGCGTCGCGTCGCTGGGTGCTTGCTCGATCAGCGCTGCTAGATCGCTGAGGAGGTCACCTTTCTCGATCCGTGGCGCTGCGTCGATGGCGACGTCCAGGGCGGCGGGCAGCGTTCGGGCGCGATCGTGGTGCTCCGGCCACACCAGGCACTGCAGCCAGCGCCGGTCCGCCGGTTCACGAGCGTCAAGAGGGTTGATGTCCAGTCCGACGCGCCACGCGATGGTCGGGACAGCTGCGGGTAGCGGTACGTCACCCGCTAACTCGCAGGACAGGGTGACCGGGCTACTGGCTGGCCCGATCCGCTGGTCGACCGCAGCTCCGGTGTAGTGGTAACGCCAGCAGTCATAGAGCAGACACAGGCCGGCGCTGGCCCCCACCTCGATGAGCGCGAGTGGCTCAGGCAGTCGCGCGAGGGCGGGAAGGATCGTGGCGCACCGGGCGACCTCGTTGGTCTGGGTACGGCGGGTCCGCAGCACCGCCAGAATGCGATCGGGATGTGCGCGCGCCCATGCCAAGCTCCGCACCGGATCCTCGACGGGCACTCCATGCCACCGCAGGGCACCAAAGAGCAGATTCGGCTGGCGCTTGCCGATCTCCACACTCTCCAACAGCGTGAGAACGGCGTCATCGTCGGCGACGGCTAACGCCAGTCGCTCGTAAGTCGGCGACGAACCTCGAGCCGCCTGGTGCGCCCACCTGCGGTACAGATTCGCGGTCTCGCTCATAGCCGCCAGCGTGTCAGGGCAGATCGTCCGCGTCGATGCGGGACAAGGCGAGGTCGCTCGGCTTGATTTTTCGGGTGAACAGGGTGCGGAGTCGGAGTGGCCCTCCTGTGGTCGGCTCAAAAGCCGTCACTGGCCAGTTACACTGCGCGGCTGAGGGAGAGGAGTTCGGAGTGATCAAAGGCTTCAAGGACTTCCTGCTGCGGGGCAACGTCGTCGACCTCGCCGTGGCTGTGGTCATCGGGGTGGCCTTCGGGTTGGTCGTCTCTGCGTTCACCGACAAGGTCGTCAAGCCGCTCATCAACGCGATCACTCCGGCCGGCAGCCAGGGCCTCGGCTTCACCGTTATCGCCGGCAAAGACACCACGTACGTGGACTTCGCGGCAGTGATCTCGGCCGCGATCAACTTCGTGCTGGTGGCGCTGGTGGTCTACTTCGTCATCGTGGTACCGATGAACGCGATCAAGGCACGGCGGGAGCGCGGCCAGGAGGCCGGCCCGGCCGGACCCACCGACGTCGAACTGCTCACCGAGATCCGCGACCTGCTCCGCGAGCAGGAGCGCAGCGGTTAGGGTCCCCAGCCGGCGCCGAGCCGGGTGGGAGCGTTCTATGTTGTGATCTTGATGGGTGCGTCGTTCGGGGCGGCAGGGTTTCGCCGTTTCGCAGTCGGATAGGGCCGACTGGTTGGGGTGTGCCGGGCGGCGGGGCCGGGAGCGGCTGGGGTGGCCGGGCGGGTCGTGGCGGGGCCGGCAGGGTGATCGGGCTACCCGGTGGGGGTGGCGGCGGCCGGCGGTGTGTGACGTCGACGAGGTCGGCCAGGCCGGGGTCGTCATCGAGGCGAGAGATCCCGAGTGCCGGCAGGCCGAGGAGCTGCAGGGCGGTCTTGGGGACGCTGACGTGGGAGCAGCAGCGGCTGTCGATCCGCGGCGCGACGGGACCGCCGAACATCAGCAGTGGCACGCGCGGTCCGTACGCCAGTTTGGATCCCGTCGGGGGCGTATTCGATGTTGGGAGTGGCGACGTGGTCGTCCCAGCCACCCCAATCGCCCCGGTCAGAGGCATCAAAATCTTTGCGAGATAGGCGTAATAGGACAGCACCGTGTCGGTGTCGAACTGGGTATGGGTGGCCGAGTGCTGCCCGCTCAACCACCGGTAATAGGCATGCCGATCATGTGGTTGATCACTTGCCGGAGGATTGGGCTGGATCGACCAATCGGTAGCCACGTTGACCCCGTACGGTGCCAGCCCGCGGAGGTAGTTGTCGGTCGTATGGTTCTCCTGCACCATCACCACAACCCCGGTTACGCCTGTCGCTGTCATGCCCGCGACTATGCCCACTGCAGGTGAACAACACGTGAAATACGAGCTCGGCGCCCCCTCAGTCACCTGGCTCTGGGCATCGCGACCCGCAGTGTTCATGCAATGTGCGGCTTGGAGTTTGTTCCGATCCCGAGCGGACTGAGGTGTGATTGTATCGCGCTGCCCGGCACCCGACCCCGACTCGCCCCGATCCGCAAACTGGTGTGCCGGAAGGTCACCGCATGGTCCGCAACAGCTTAGAGGGTGGTAATTGTGAATGCTGGATTCGAGGAACTTGTTGAGCAGCTCGTGACCGAGCAGCCCTGCCCTGCCTGCGGCGTCCCTGCCGGCCAGCCCTGCGTCGGCCGCGACCGAGTGCACAGGGCGCGGCGCGCCGCCGCAGCTGCTGCACTTCCGGATGAAGACTCCTGCCCGTGCGGCATCACGGTGCACGGTGGTTGGGGTTGCGGATGCTGACCGATCGGCGGCTCAACTGGAGGCGGGAACGCTGAACTCCAGGATCGCCCCAGGCTCGGCGAGTTGTTCAACGGGAGATCCCGACTCGGACGCCACCAGACCATTGGTGTCGGTGAGGATGTAGACCTTCCGATGGTCCGGGCTCAGCGCCAGCGCCCGGTAGCGGTTGGCGGTCTTGAAGTACTGGGTGACGTCACCCTGAATTGAGCCGCCGTCCTGGGTGAGTCGCAAGCGGTAGACGGCGCCGTTCTTCAGGCTGGTCACCAGCAACGAGTTACTCCGGCCGGCGAAAACCCCCTCGCCGGCCGGCACGTAAACCATGCTCGATGGCGCGATCGACGGCCAGCAGACGTATGATTGATCGCCACAGGTCGGATCCTGGAAATTGTACCCTCGGGGTACGGTGTAGAGCGTCTTGAGGGGATCCATATAGTCGGGGCTGCTCCAGGTCGTTTCTGCCTGCCGGGGAACTGACGGTGGTGTCGTGAAGTCGTCGTAGTGCAGGCTGGCGCACGGCACGGTCGACGCGGACCAGTTCTCGTAGGCATAGGACTGGTCGTCCTTGAAACCGGATACGTAAGGCCAGCCGTAGTTCTTTCCCGGCTCGTTCAGGTTGATCTCATCATCGGACTTGGGGCCGTGCTCGGTCGAGAAGAGCCGGCCTCCCGGTCCGAAGGCCAGACCTTCGGGGTTCCGGTGTCCATAGGTGAAGACGTGGCTGCGTACTCCCTTGATCACCGGGTTGTCCGCGGGAATACCGCCGTCGAGATCGAGTCTGAGTATCTTGCCTTGATACGTCTCCCAGTTTCGGGTCTGGACGTCCTGCGCGGTGGGCAGATCTTGCGAACGGATCGGCTTGCAGGTGCGGCTGAACTGGTTGTTTCCCTGATCCCCGATCGAGTAGTAGAGCTTTTGGTCAGGGCCGACCAGCAGCCGTCCCGCGTCGTGGTCAGTGCTCGCCGGCAAGCCTGCGATCAGGTCGACGGGCCGGTTCAACGTCCGGGTCGCCGGATCGTAGGTGAAGCGCACTATCTTGGCGCGACGGTCAACCGCCGGCCCAGGGTCGGCATCGTAGGTGTAGGCGACAAAGACGTCATTGTTGCCCTTGCGGAATGTCGGCTGGAACGCCATGCCGAGCAGGCCGTCCTGGCTCTGCGTGGAATACACGTCGGCAATGGTGATCACGGTGCTCTTCGAGCCGTCCGCCGGGTTCACCCGGGTTATTCGCTTGCCCGTCTTCTCGGTAACCCAGAGAAAGCCATCGGGTCCCCAGACGATCTCCCAAGGATCCGCCAGACCGGTAGTCAGGACCCGAGCGGCGAACGGCGCACTCGAACGCCCCGCGTTCGATGGTTGCTCGTGGGAAGCAGTGCATCCGTTCGCCGCGAGCGTGAGCAGGGTGGCCAGGACCAGAAGTCGCTTCATTTGTCGCTTTCCGTGCTCAGATCTGTGGGGAGGGTGGGCTTTGGGGGCCACCATGGTGGCCCGCCCCCGGCGCCAACCCGTGGGCGGGGCGGCGGCCCCCCGCCGTGCCGGCTGATGCAGGGCGACCTTCGATCACACCGACTGAATTCGGGTCGCCACAAGTAGGACCCAGGACCGGGTTCTATGGGGCCGGGGTGGCGGTGGTCGACGGGCTGAACAGCGATTCGACGTCGGCGCCGGTTTCCGGGGCGACCAGCAAGAGTACCTCGTCGCCGGCTCGCAGGGCGGTGGCGCCCCGGACCGCTACCAGGGCGCCACCGCGGTTGATCATGCTGATCCAGGTGTCTTCGCCGAGGTCGAGGTCGGCGATAGCGCTGCCGTCGGCCGCGGACCCGGGCGCAACGACGTGGCGCCGCAGGCCGGTGGGTTCGTGGCGAAACCGCATGCCCAGCGCCCAGGGTTCAGGTTCCACGACCCGCATGGGGACCCCGGCGTAATGGGCCACGGTGGGCACCAAGCCACCCTGGATGATCACAGAGAACGCCACCACGACGACCACAACCTGGTATAGCCGTTCGGCATCGGGCACCCCGGCGGACAGGATGTAGGTACCCAGCAGGATCGGCACGGCGCCTTTGAGTCCCGACCACATGACGAACAGCCGCTCGCCCCGGCTGAGCCGGATCGGCAACAGCAGCAGCCCGACCAGGACCGGCCGCACGAGCAGGGCCAGCAAGGCGGCCAATCCCAGACCGATCAACCACGCATTGCTGTGCGCCAGGCCGGTCAGCGAGACGGTCAGGCCGAGGATCGTAAACGCGATAATCTCGGCGAGGCTGGCCAGCGAGGAGTGGAATCGCTCGATGTCGGCTTTGTACGGGGCGCGGATGTCTCCGACGACGATGCCGGCGACGAACACCGCCAGGAACCCCGAACCGTGGACGACGGTCGCCAGCCCATAGATCGCACCGGCGGCCAGTAGCGTGCGCAGCGGGTACAAGGCGCCGCTGGGCAGCGGCAGCTTGCACATGGCGACCGACAGAGCGTAACCGCCGATGAGCCCGACCGCACCGCCGACGATCATTTCCAGGGCGAACTCGCCGGCCCCTCCGCCGAGGGCCGGCACGCCCCCCGTGGTGCCAGCGGTCAGTAGTGCGGCCATCGCGGCGATACCGACCGGGTCGTTGACCCCGGACTCACCTTCCAGGACGGTGCCGGACCGGCCGGCCACCTCCCGGCGGCCCAGCACGGAGAAGACCACCGCCGGGTCGGTCGGGGCGAGGGCTACGCCCAACAACAACGAAGCCAGCCAGCCGAATCCGAACACCAGATGCGCCAACACGGCTACGCCCAGCGTGGTGACCAGCGTGCCGATCACGCCGATCCACAGCACCGCACCGGCGGCGGAGCGGAACCGCCGTCGGCCGATGTGCATGCCGCCGTCGAACAGCAACAGGATCAACATGACGGTGACCACCCGCTGGATCGTGAGCACCGGTATCCGGCCCAGCACTGGGATCAGATCAGCGGCGACCGCCGCTGCGATCAGGAAGATCGCCGGTGCTGGAATGCGGATCCGTTCACTGAGCCGGTTGGACAGCACCGCTAACAAGCCCGCCATGCTGACTACCGCGAGCGTCAGCCCGAAGCCGGTCACGTCACCCACTGCAAGCCCCCACCGCGCTCACCACGTCACTGGCAGCTCGGCCAGGCCGCCGAAGATCAGGTTGGTCTTCGTCCGCAGCTCCTCAACCGGAACCGCCAGTCGCAGCGTCGGGAACCGCGCCGGCAGCATTTCGAACAGAGCTTGCAGCTCGATGCGAGCCAGCGGCGCACCGGGGCAGAAGTGCGCTCCGTGACCGAAGGTCAGGTGTGGGTTGTCCGTGCGGGCGATGTCGAACCGCTCCGGGTCGGCGAATACTTCAGGGTCACAGTTGGCGGCCCTGGGGTTGAGCAGGACCAGCTCGCCGGCGGCGATCGTGACCCCGCTGACGTCGATGTCGGCGTGGGCATACCGGGTCAGCCCTACCGGTACCGCCGCGGAAGCGCCCGGAAGCGCCGTGGGGAAGCGCAGGATCTCCTCCACCGCCCGCCCCACCAGCCCAGGATCGGCCGCCAGCGCCGAGCGCTGGCCGGGATCGGCACACAGCCGCAGTACCCCCCGGTCGATGACGTTCACCGTCGTGATGTGGCCGGCGAACAGCAGCCCGGCGGCGGTACCGGCGATCCCGTCCGCGGGAAACGTCTCGGTCTTCTGTGCCAGGATCAAGTCCGAGATCACGTCCAGGCCGGGCTGTGCCCGCTTGCGTGTCAAGGGACAGTTTGACTTCCCTGTGGGTGGACAGTTGATCTCCCTGTTGGTGGACAGTTTATGTCCCTGTCTGCGGTCGGTTGATCTCCTGTTGATCTAGGTCAAGGGGACC
>JBOHFC010000516.1:0-15126 GCA_050701375.1 Pseudonocardiaceae bacterium | reverse complement strand
CGCCAGCGGAGCCGGGCAGGGTCCCCAGCAGCAGGGCCGCGACGGCGGTGGCAGCACCGACGCTGGCAGCACTGACGCCGGCGAGCTTCCTACTGTTCACATGCTGTCCTTTCATTCGTTCAGTTCTCGTCGATGAGCACGAGCGTCCCCAGGGGAACTTGAATCAACTGGTGGAGCGCGTCAGACGGCACCCGGATGCAACCATCGCTAGATCGGGTACCGAAGACATTGGCCGTCGGCCAGGTGTGGATCGCGACGGTTCCCGGGCCGCCGCCGAAGCTGTCGAGAGTGGCGCTGTGAGTGCCCAACGGCAAGATCACCGGCGAGTACCGCTGCGCGGAATCGCTGAACGAACCGAGCAGGAACGTACGCCCGGGCGGGGTGGGGTGAGCGTCCTTGCCAGTGCCCACCGTCCAACTACCCAGGCGCTGGCCCCCCTTGAGCAGCTCCATGTTGAGAGAACGAAGGTGCACCCTGATGAGATACGGGGATACCGCCCGATCGAGTGCAGTATCTGTTACCCAGCCCGCAGAACTGTTAGGTCGCGAGGGCAGTAGAACCTCCACCCAACCGGGTTGCTGGGCGATCGCCGGCAGCCAGGTATCGCCGATCTGTTGCGGACCGAGCCTGGCGATCGGAGCGCCGCCGGGCTCGGTGTACACCACGATCTCGCGCCGGGGGTGAACCACAGTGCCGTCAGTGGCCACCACGGGGCCGGGATCGCGCGGCGCCCCTTCGATGGCGGTGTATGTGGTGCTCTGCGGCAACTTTTCGGGATCGGCCGGAAGCATCGCCGGCGGGATCGTGGTCATCGGGGCAGCCACGACGGGCGGCGGCGGCGCGGCCTTGGTGGTCTTGCCGGCTCCGGAGGGACCCAGCAAATTCACCGCAACGATCGCCAACACAACGAGCAGAACCCCGCCGATCGCGCAGGCGATCAGGTACGGGCGGTCGAGTAGCCGGACGGATCCGGGAGGACGTTGAGCCATGACCTCTTGTGGTGTCGGACGAGCAGAACTAGGTGGCTCGCCCTCCCCGATCGGGCGATCCCGCTCGACCCAACGACGTTGTGACGTCCGCTGGGGCTGCGCGGTGACGGCACCCTAACGGACCCGAAACAGCACCCAGCGGGGACCCCGCTACTCGGTATCGCTGCGGTTGATCTCAGTATGCGGGTGCTGGTAGGGGACCTGGTCAGGAGGCAGCGGGAAGGTCAACTCACCGAACGGGGACAGCGCTCCCTGGAGTGGGGCGGCGAGTTCGGTAACCGGATGGTCCTCCTCCGACCAGGTCGGCCAGGTCGGGTCGATGCGGTCGGTGCGCTTGGCCACAGCTTCTCCTCTTTCGGTCGTCCCGCTGGCGTGCTCGCCCATCCCGCCAAGCGGTATGCACCGTCCATTGTGCCCGATGCCGGCGCGATCAATTCGGGGATGCGGCAGGTGTCACTCGACGCGCCCCGAGCGCTCTCGCTACGCTGGAGCAGATGCCCAGCACTGCGCTTGCTGACTGGCTACGCTCCCGGGACGACGACACGCTGGTCGATTTGCTGCGAGCGCGCCCGGACCTCGCCGTGCCCCCACCGGCCGATTCGACGGTGCTGGCCACCCGAGCCGCGATCCCGGCATCGGTCGCCCGGGCCTGCGAGGACCTTGATCGGTTCACTCTGGCGGTGCTATCAGCGCTGGTCGTCGCCGGTGCCGACACCGCGCCGGTCAGCCGCCAGGAGGTCGGGCACCTGCTTGGTTGCGGGGTGGCCGCGGGTCGGCTTGCGCAGGGGCTGGACGCGCTACGGCGCCGCGCATTGGCCTGGGGCGACGACGCGGCGCTGGCCGTGGTTCCAGCGGCCCGCCAGGTCATCGGACCGCATCCTGGTGGCCTAGGTCGCCATGCCGCGGACCTCGCCGGTATCGACCTCAACGCTGTCCTGGCCGATCTTGCGGACGACGAGCTGGGAGTGTTGCGGGCGCTGGCCGCCGGATCGCCGGTCGGTACCAGCCGGGACGCCGCCGAAGTTCTCCCCCTGGATCGAGCCCGCACGCCGGTGCAACGCCTACTAGCCCGCGGACTGCTACGGCGGATCGACGCCAGCACCGTCGAGTTACCCGCGCAGGTGGGTTTGGCGCTACGCGCGGACCATCCACTGGGGCGTCTATTGGGTCACCCTTTGGGGCCTCTAGAGCTCGACGAGCCGGCGTTGCCCACCCGGCAGCATGATCCGTCCGTGGTCGACTCGACGGCCGCCGGCGCGGTGCTTGAGCTGCTGCGCCACACTGAGAAGCTGCTGGCCGAGTGGTCAGCGGATCCTCCCCCGATGTTGCGCGCGGGTGGCCTGGGCGTGCGGGACCTGCGACGAACGGCGCGCCTACTCAACGTCGACGAGCCGACCGCCGCGCTGCTTGCCGAGGTGGCCATCGCTGCAGGACTGATCACCTGGACCGACGAGGGAACCGGCGCGCCGCTGTGGTTGCCCACCGCCGCCGCCGATTCCTGGCTCGCCGCGCCACCGCAGCGGCGCTGGGCCATGCTGGTACCCAGCTGGCTCGAGCTGCCCCGGTTGCCCGGCTTGGTCAGGACCCGCGATGACAAAGATCGGCCGTTGGCCGCCCTGTCCGACGAGTTGCACCAGCCACGAGCCCCCGCGCAGCGACGCCGGATCCTTGCGGCCATCGCCGAGCTGCCCGCCGGCCGCGGTATCCGGCAACCTGAGGACCTCGCCGAACTGCTGGCGTGGCGAGCACCACGACAGGACGGCCGGCGGCGCGAGGAGGTGATCGGCTGGACCGTCCAGGAGGCCACCGCGCTGGGTGTACTCGCGCTGGGAGCGGTCTCCTCGGCCGGCCGTGCGCTGCTGCGCGACGGCGCCGCTGCCGCAGCGACCGTGCTCCATACCGCGCTGCCCGAACCGTTGACTCACGTCATGGCGCAGGCCGACCGGACGGTCGTGGCGCCGGGACCGCTGGAGCCCGAACTGGCCAGGGAAATCGGGCTGGTCGCCGACGTGGAATCAGCGGGCGGCGCCACCGTCTACCGGGTCACCGAGGGTACTGTGCGCCGAGCCCTGGACGCCGGCCGCAGCGCGGCTGACCTGCACGAGCTGTTCCGAGTCCGGTCGGTGACCCCGGTACCGCAGTCATTGAGCTACCTCATCGACGACGTGGCCCGGCGCCACGGGCGGCTGCGCGGGGGCGCCGCCGCCGCCTTCCTGCGTTGCGACGACGCGGTGCTGCTCACCGAACTGCTGGCGCACCCAGTCGCCGTGCGCTGCGGGCTGCGCCGGCTTGCTCCTACCGTGCTGGTCAGCCCGTTGGCGCTGGCGGCGCTGCTTGACGAGGTACGCGGCGCCGGCTTCATCCCGGTCGCCGAGGGGCCCGATGGCCGGGTGGTCGACCTGCGCGCCGGAACTCGCCGGGCCAGGGCCCGAACCCAGCCGACCCGCCGGACCATCATGCCGCCTACCCCCTCGGCGGAGCAGCTGGCCGCCATGGTGGCAGCGGTACGGACCGGGGATGCGACGGCCACCGCACCTCGCGGGCGCGCGGTGCGAAGCGGCGCGGTGCCCACCGGTGACACATTGGAGCTGCTCCTGGATGCCGCGCACGCCGGCAGCAACGTCTGCATCGGCTACGTCGACTCACACGGCGTGGCCCGCAGGCGCATCGTGCGCCCGGTGAGTGTCGGCGGCGGGGTCCTGGAAGGGTTCGACCGCTCAGCCGACGAGCTACGCCGCTTTCCACTGCACCGCATCACCTCGGCCGCCTTCATGCACGAGTGACCGATATCTACGGACGGGCGGCGTTCTGTAGCTGGGCTCGCAGCTCGGGGGTCAGCAGCTTGCCCGCTCGGTCCACCAGCAACGTCATCTCATAACCGATCAGCCCGATGTCGCAGCTCGGCGAGGCCAGCACCGCAAGACTGGATCCGTCGCTGATGGCCATGGTCAAGACGATGCCGCGCTCCATCTCCACGACAGTCTGGACGACCCCGCCCGCCTCGAAGCAGCGGGCCGCGCCCTGGGTGAGGCTCACGAGGCCCGAGGTGACCGCGGCAAGCTGATCCGCGCGGTCTCGGGGCAACCCTGAGGACGGGACCAGCAACAGCCCGTCAGCGGAGACGACGACGGCGTGGGCCACTCCAGGCACCTGCTGGACGAAGCTATCCACCAGCCAGCCGAACTGGCTGGGCTGGCCCGGATACTGCGACGCTGCTGTCGTCACCACGGATTCTCCTCGGAAGTTCGCTCGTCGAAAAGTCGCGGCAGGGTGTCGGTCCAGGTCAGCTGTTCATCAAGACCGATGTGGGCGTGTCTCCCGACGTTCAACCCGCGCTGGTATCTGCTCAACCGGCCACGCACCGCGTCCGGGGTGCGGGCCGGCGCAGCGGGTACCGGCGTCGGCGACCCACCGCCATCGGCACCGGACACGAGATGCGCTCGCGGTTGCCGCTTGGGCAGGCCGGCTGTGGTGAGGTCGTGGTCAACCGGCGCGCGCAGCGCTTGTGCCGACTGCCACCCCTCGTCAAAGGGGGACCACCACTCGGTCGCGGCGGTGGGTGGTGCGTCGGTCACCGGCGCAGACTGCCGCTCGCGGAACCAGGCTGAGACCATTTCGAAGATCTCTTCGCGAACCTCCTCGTGCCCGACCGCCCCGCTGCCCGCCGGTGGGGGGCTAATCGAGGGTGGCGAGGCACCGTCCAGTGCATCGGCGGCCGCCGCAGCCTGCGTATCGTCCACCCAGCCACCCGCCGGGTCACGATTGCCGAAGAGCTCGAGCCACTCCTGCTGCGCCGTGACCGGCTGGCTGCACTGCGACGTGACCACGCCGAGTGAGGCTGGGTTGATCGACGCTGGGCTGAACAGCTCTCCCTCGGTGGTCTCGTCGATCACCGACACCTGTAGCGGCAACTCCCCTTCGGACCAACTCCACCCAGGAGACTCAGTTCCAGGCTCCGATGGGCTGTCTGGGACGCGATCCATCGGCACCCGGAGGTCAACTGTCACCAGGGAGGGCGGCAACAGCACGGTCGCGGTGATCCCGCCACCACCGAGCCGCTGGCGCACCCGCACCGAGATGCCATGCTGGGCGGCCAGCTCACGCACCACGAACAGACCCATCTGGCCGGGTACCGACACATCAACAGCGGACGCGCAGGCGAGCCGTGCGTTGATCCCCTGCAGTTCGTCGAGAGCGATGCCGGGCCCGGAGTCGGTGATCTCCACCAGCATGCTCTTGTCTTCAGTCAGCGCGCTGGCAAGGGTCACCGTGGTGTCCTCCGGCGCGGCACCAGTGGCGTTGTCGAGCAACTCCGCGATGAGATGAACCAGGTCGTTGGCGATCGGGGCGGCAACCATTGCCTGGGGGGACGGGCACACCGTCACCCGCTGGTACTGATCGATCTCCGAGACAGCGCTATCGAGCACGTCGGACACCGCCACCGGCCCTTCGGCGTCACGGCGCACCGTCCCGCCGGCCAGGACAATCAGGTTCTCGCTGTGCCGGCGCATCCGGGCTGCCATACGATCGAGTGCGACCAGGTTGGTCACCATGGCGGGGTCATGGGTTTGGCTGCGCATCTCGTCGATCAGCTGCAGTTGCCGCTGGACCAGCCGCTGGCTACGACCGGAGAGGTTGACGAAGACGTCGTTGAGGCTGCTGCGCAGCTGGGCCTGCTCAGCGGCCAGCCGGACCGCCTGGACGTGCACGGTGTCGAATGCCCTGGCGACCTGACCTACTTCCTCCCTGGAATGCACTGGCACCGGGTCCACGGTCGTCTGGCCGGGGTCGCAATCGGCACCGCGGAGCTGCTCGGCGGCCTCCGGCAGCCGCCGGTCGGCGACCTCAAACGCGGCGGTACGCAAGGCGCGTAACGGCTGCAGCAGTGAGCGCACCACGACGACGAGCAGCGCGACGGCGAGCAACAGCAGCGCGATGACTGCGCCGCCATCCCAGAACGCCTCTCGCGACGCCTGATCACTACGCGCTGCGGTGTCCTTTCGCAACCCGCTGAGCAGGGTGATCTGTCCCTGGCGGATGTCTTCGACGGTCCCGACCGCCGCGGAGTTCCAGTCACCGGCGACGGTCTCCAACGGGACGCCACGCTGCGCCCGGTCAAGCGCAGCGGTCAGCAACAGTTTGCGATCACGCACCGCCCTGGCACCGAAGTAAAGCGGCCCTTGTTCGGGAGACACGGCCTGGCCGAACTCCTCGGCCGCGGCGTCGAACCGGGCGTCGGCGATGCGCAGCGTCGTCAGCTGATCGGCTAGCAGGCCGCCCGACAAGATCCCCGCCAGCAATGCTGCATGCTGGCGCGCAGCCTGTTCCTGGGCGACCGCGAGCACCTTGACGCCGTCGGCTTGGCGGGCTAGCGAGTCCGATGCCCCGCTCAGCGCTCGACGGTCGAGCTCGAGCAACGTCGCGATAAGCGTGGAATACGCGGCGACGGCGTCACGGGCGGCAACGTTGCCGGAAGCAACGTTGGTCCGCAGGGCCGCCTTGCGGACAGCGGGCAGCCCAGACAGACGGCTCAGCGCGGCGGCCAGGGACGCGTCACCGACTGGCTGCGCCGCGCGCAGCGTGCTGACAGCCGAATCCACCCGCGCAGACTGCGCCGGTATCCCGGCTCGATCCGGGGTGCCGCCGCTGGCCTGCATCACGGCCACCCGGGTTCGCTCTCCCTGCAGTTCGTACACCACCACGCCCAGCTGCTGGGCGAACCTGAACTGGCCGTTCAGCGCGGCGAAACCCTGTGCCTTGCGGACCAGATCGGTGACCCGTAGCGCCCCGAGTACACCGGCAAGCAGCAGGGGCACCAACAACACCGCAGTCAGTTTGGTGCGCAGCCGCCAGTCCTTGAGCCGCCACCGGCCGCCGCGACATCGCAGGGCCGCACCACCGGCCCCGAGCATCGCGAAGCCGGTTCCGGAGGGGAAGCTTTGGGTAGTCGGTTCGTGACGTACAGTGACGTCGGGAGAGCCGTCGGGACAGCCGGAAGGTGGTCTAGCCCGCACTTCATGGCCGGTCACTCTGCGCACTCTCCCCACTCGACGATCACGCGGGAGTCGCCACCGACTTCAGCATGGCGTGCTCGACCAACGCGATGAGGGTCCTCTTGGTCGATTCCCGCTCTCGGGCGTCGCACGGGACGATCGGTACCGCAGCCCCGATGGCCAGCGCTTCCCGGACATCCTCAACGGTGTGGCTGAGCACACCGTCAAAGCAATTCACCCCGACGACGTAGGGCAGACCGCGGTCTTCGAAGAAGTCCACCGCCGCGAAGCAGTCGGCCAGCCGGCGAGTATCCACCAGGACGACCGCGCCGATCGCACCACGCACGAGGTCGTCCCACATGAACCAGAAGCGATGTTGCCCCGGCGTGCCGAACAGGTAGAGGATCAGCTCCGCATCCAGCGACAGCCGGCCGAAGTCCATCGCGACGGTGGTGGTCGACTTGTCCGGAGTGGCCGCTAGGTCATCGACCGAGGTACTCGCATCAGTGAGCACAGCCTCGGTGGTCAGCGGTGCGATCTCGGATACGGTGCCGACGAATGTTGTTTTGCCGGCACCGAAACCGCCGCCTACCACGATCTTCGCGGATATCACTTTAGGCCGGATACCCGCGCCTGGCCGCACGACGGGCGGACTGGACCGGGCCGGGTCGGGTTTGACCGCTGCCGCCGACACACCCCCGTAGGACCGTGCCCGCTCAGAGTCGACGAAGTCCACTCAACACCCTTTCCATCAAGGCCATGTCCGGCATGTTGCTGGAGCCGTTCGCGCTGCGGTGCACCACGACCAGGCCGATGTCTGCCATGTCGGCAAGCAGAACTCGGACCACTCCCAACGGCAGGGATAGTAGAGCGGCCACTTCGGCCACCGATCGGGGGTCACTGCACAGCTCGGCCACCGCCCGGTGTTCCGCACTGGTCAGCACCGCCACGTCGTGACCGTGCTCGCTGGTCGATACCAGCGTTTCCACCGCGAGATCGATTACCGGTGTGGTCCGGCCCCCGGTCCAGGTGTACGGCCGTACCACCGAGGCTGAAGCCGCTGGTCGGCTCCACTTGAAAGGTCCCGCCGCCGCCGACGTCGATTGCTGTTGCTGCGCTGGGCGCTGCTGTTCCACCGCAGGTGGCTGCGGGGTGGCTGATGACCTCGCTGACCTCTTGCGGCGCCCACCGGAGCGCCAGGGGCCGCCGCTGAGGTCGTTCACCAAACCGGCGAACGACTGCTCCTCACCGTCGTCACGGCTGGACTTGCTCACTGCCGCCTCACCGACACCTCAACGACCTAGAGCGCCATGCATCTCGGTACGCGAGTGCGGGGTGAGCTGCTGACCGACCCGGTCCACCAGCAACGTCATCTCATAGCCCACCAACCCGATGTCGCAGGTCGGGGCCGCAAGCACGGCAAGGCTGGAGCCATCGCTGATCGACATCAACAGCATGATCCCACGCTCGAGTTCGACCACCGTCTGCACGACCTGGCCGGCGTCGAAGCAGCGGGCCGCTCCCTGGGCCAAGCTGACCAGTCCGGACGCCACCGCGGCGAGCTGATCGGCACGGTCCCTGGGCAGGTGTGCCGAGGCGGTCATGGGCATGCCCTCGGCCGACACCACCAATGCGTGCGCCACCCCGGCAACTCGGTTGACAAAATCATCGACCAACCACCCGAAGCGGCTCGGCTGCGGCTGCGGAACGGTCACGTCGTCTGCCCTTCTGCACCCTGGTATTCCGGACCTTGGTGCTCCGGACCTTGGTGCTCCGGCGCCGATCCGTCAGCTTCCTGCTCGAGGTTTCGGCGGGTCTGGCGCCCTTCGCGGATTCCCTGCTGGTAGCTGGCGAGCCGGCCACGAATCGACTCCGCACTGCGCACCGGCGCGCTCGCGGGCTCGGCCGCACCCGCGGCACCTGGCACCAGCAGGGCCCGAGGTTGGCGCCGCGGCAGCCCCATGGCGGTGACCTCCGCGCTCGCCGGCAGCGCAAGTGCTTCGGCCGCCCGCCAGCCGTCATCCGCGGCGCCCCAATCCTGCGCCGGCGCACCGGCCGGAGGGGTCGATGCGGGGATCGGCTGGCCGGATGAGCGGGGCTTGCCGGCATCGCCGGAACCGGATTCGGCCAAGGTCCGGCCCGGCTGCCGGCGCATCAAGGGCGGTGAGCCGGCGGTGGCCGACGCTGTCGCCTTTGTTGCGGCGGCATCCGCCACCGCCGCATCCGCAGCCGGAGCATCCGGCAACGGCGCATTCGGCAACGCGTCCTCCCGCGTCGGCGCTCCCACCGGCCCGCGCGCCACTGGCGCAGTCCAGCGCACCGGGACGGCCTCGTGTTCCTTGAACCACGCCGAGGCCACGTCATCGAAGATCGGCGTGGAGTGCTGCAGCGTCACCCGCTGCCCCGGTCCGACCGGGCCAGCCGGTCCCGCCACCGTGGCCCGCGCCGGCCGGAACAGATCCGCGCCGGATCCGGTGCCGGCGACATCTGCCGGGCTTTGCGCCGGACCATCGACCGGTGGGCTGTCCGGCAGTCCGGGCGGAGCCGGTGGCGTCCGGGCCGGCCGCGGCGCGGACGCGCCACGCTGAGCGAGGCGCTGTGGCAGCTGGGGATGGCCGCTCGTCTCCTGGCCATCCACTGCCGGGATATCCACTGCGGTCTCCGGGCCGTCCCCATCGTCCGCTGCGACTACCGGGTCCACCTCCGCAGCGACTACCGGATCGACATCCGCAGCGACCACCGGATCGACATCCACGGCGACCACCGGATCGACATCCACGGCGGCTGCCGGGTCGACTTTCGTGGCGACGTCTGGTCGAGGAACCGGAATCTCGTCACCGGCGCTGGCGACTCTCGACGGCGCGTCAGCGCGGCTGGAGCCGTTGGTTCCGGTCAGCTCGGCAAGGGCGGTCGGGCTGGGCTCGACGGCCTCCGATGCCACCCGCACCAGCCGGGAGGGCATGATCACGGAGGCCCAGACGCCCACGTCACCGTCACCGCGGCGCAGCTGCACCTCGATGCCGTGGCGGCCGGCCAACCGGCCGACGACATAGAGCCCCATCCGGCGGGACACCGAAGCGTCCACCACCGGTGGGTTGGCTAACCGGTAGTTGGCTTCGACGAGCTCCGCCTCCGTCATCCCGACACCGCGGTCAGCGACCTCGATCGAGACCGAACCGTCCGGGGCGAAGTCACTGGAGACCATCACGTGGCTTTCCGGTGGGGAGAATTGAGTCGCGTTGTCCAGCAGCTCGGCCAGCAGATGCACCAGGTCGCTCGCTGTCCGGCCGAGCACCAGCACCGCGGGTGGCTGCTGTAGCACGAGCCGTTGGTACTGCTCCACCTCGGAGACCGCGGCGCGCAGGACGTCGACCAACCGGACCGGACGGCCGGACCGGTTGGCCGCATCGGTACCCGCGAGCACCGGCAGGTTCTCACTGTTGCGCCGCATCCGGGTGGCGAGGTGGTCGAGCTGGAACAGGTTGTCCAGCTGTTGCGGGTCCTGCTCACCGCTCTCCAGCCGGTCGATGAGCTTGAGTTGGCGCTCGACCAGACCCTGCGTGCGACGCGACAGGTTCACGAAGATGTCATTGACGTTGGCACGTAGTTGGGCCTGTTCGCCGGCCAGCCGGATCGCCTGGCTGTGCACCTCGTCGAACGCCCTGGCGACCTGACCGATCTCCTCGTGGGTGCTCACCGGTACCGGCTGGACCGCGGTCTCGGGCAGCCCGCCGTCACGGATCCGGGCCATCGCCTCGGGCAGCCGCCGATCGGCGACGTCCAGGGCGGTGCGCTTGAGCACTCCCAGCGGCCGCAGCAGAGCCCGGGTCACGAAGATGCCGACCAGCACACCCAGTCCCAAGGCGAAGAAGAGGATGACCGAGTTCAGGCCGGCCGCGGTTCGCACCTGGTCGAGCAGAGCCTGCGCGGTCTGTTGGATCCGCTGGCGCAGGTTCTTCTCGACGGTACCGATGTTGTCGATGACCACCGCGTTGCGCTGATCCCAGTCCGCCGGCGAGGCGCCCAGCGGCTGGGTCGCCAGACCGCGGTTGAGCACCAGCTGCAACAGCCGCTGCCGGGACAGCTCCGCGTCCGGACCGACGCCAGCGATCGCGCTGGCGCGCTCAGCGGGGCCCAAGGCGGCCCGGAGTGCATCCTGGTCGGTGACCTGCCGGACGGCCGCGGTGCGCAGATCCTCGATCTGACCGGAGCCGAGGTGGCCGGTGTAGAGCGCTGCCGAGATGATCGCGTGCTGCCGGCTGATCTGCTCACGACCGGAGACCAGGGAGTGCACGGCGGCAGCGTCGTTGGTGACGGCGACATCATCGAGCTGGCGGGTCAGCGCGGAATCCAGCTCGATCAGGGGATCGATCGCGTCGCTGTACTCGGTGACCACCACCTCGACCGGGCCGAAGCCCGTGGTCACGCTCGCCCGCAGGGGCCCCAGCCCGCCCAGCGCGGCGAGCGGGGACCGGGCGAAGTCAAGGCCGCCCACCTGGCCGGCGGACCCGGCGACCACCTGCACGCTGCTGTCGACGGAGCGGAACTGAACGTCCAGCGGTCGCCGGTCGGCGAGGCGGCCCGTGGCGACAAACGCCGTAGCCATGTCGCGTTCCCGCTCTACAGCACCGATCAGGTCGGAGAGCTGCTGCTGCACGCGCACGATCTGGGAGATCCGGGCGTAGCCCGGCGCGGCGCCCGCCTCGTCCACGATCCGCAATATCCCCGCGACCAGGGCGACGATGGTCGGCACTAGCAGCACCGCGGCGAGCTTGACCACCACCGGCCAGTTTCGCCAGTACCACCGCGACCGCGGAGTCGTCGGGCCGATCGGCGCCCCCGCGTTCACCGGAGAGCTGAGCACGGCGGTCATCGCGTCGCCTCCGCGGAAGCCGGGAGTCGCGAGCTACTCGCTGGCACGGTGAAGTCCCTCCCCAGAGGTCGACAGTGGCCGGTCATCCGGCGCACCCAGGTAACCGCGGTTGTGGGCCATCCCACCGCACGGAGGTAACGTCTCGGGCACCGGGCCGGATACGCCCGATGCAGGGGACGGACGATACGACGCGCCGAGCCGGACAGTCCCGCGGGTCTCGTTACCGTCCTATCCGACCGCTTACCGTCCTATTTGACCGCTAATCGCGCCAGTGCCTTTGCTGGACAATACCCGCGCGGCCTAGCTGTCCTTACCCTGATGGACGGCTTTAACCACTCAAAGTAGTTATGTTCAACCCGGACGATCCACCAGCCACGGCTCGACTCCCTCGACGGCGTGAGAACGGGGCACCTGGGACACTGGTAGCCGACCGAGCCGATCACCCACCCGCGGTGCTTGCCAACCGGAGGCAACTCGTTGAGCTCTTCGCCCGAGGCCGGACCGCTCATCGTGCAGTCCGACAAGACGCTGCTGCTGGAGGTCGACCATCCAGCGGCGGGTCTGGCCCGCGCCGCGATTGCCCCGTTCGCGGAGCTCGAGCGCGCGCCGGACCACGTTCACACCTACCGGGTGACCCCGCTGGCCCTGTGGAACGCGCGAGCCGCGGGTCATGACGCCGAACAGGTCGTCGACGCGCTGGTGCGCTTCTCCCGGTATGCCGTGCCGCAGCCGCTGCTGGTCGACGTCGTGGACACGATGGGTCGCTACGGGCGGCTGCAGCTGGTGGCGCACCCGACACATGGACTGGCGCTGGTCGCAGTGGACCGCGCCGTACTCGAGGAAGTGCTCCGCCACCGCAAGATCGCCCCGATGCTGGGCGCCCGGGTCGACGACGACACTGTGCTGGTACATCCCTCCGAGCGCGGCCGGCTCAAGCAGGGCCTGCTCAAGGCCGGCTGGCCGGCCGAGGACCTGGCCGGCTACGTCGACGGTGAAGCGCACGCGATCGAGCTCGTCGAGGACGGCTGGTCGCTACGTACCTACCAGAGCGATGCGGTGACCGGGTTCTGGGCGGGCGGTTCCGGGGTCGTTGTACTGCCCTGCGGGGCCGGGAAGACCCTGGTCGGGATCGCCGCCATGGCCCAAGCTCAGGCGACCACGCTGATCCTGGTCACCAACACCGTCGCCGGCCGGCAATGGAAGCGCGAGCTGGTCGCGCGTACCTCGCTGTCCGACGACGAGGTCGGCGAGTACTCCGGTGAGCGCAAGGAGATCTGTCCGGTAACGATCGCGACCTACCAGGTGATGACCCGCAAGTCGAAAGGTGAGTACCGGCATCTGGATCTGTTCGACTCCCGGGATTGGGGATTGATCATCTACGATGAGGTGCACCTGCTGCCCGCGCCCGTCTTCCGGATGACCGCCGATCTGCAATCACGCCGGCGGCTCGGGCTGACCGCCACCCTGATCCGCGAGGACGGTCGGGAGGGTGACGTCTTCTCCCTGATCGGACCCAAGCGCTACGACGCGCCGTGGCGCGACATCGAGTCGCAGGGCTGGATCGCGCCGGCGGACTGCGTCGAGGTCCGCGTCACTCTGACTGACGCCGAGCGGCTGCGCTACGCCACCGCGGAGGCCGACGAGCGTTACCGGGTGTGCTCCACCGCCCGGAGCAAGCTGGCCGTGGTGACCGCCATCATGGAGCGGCACCCGGACGAACCGACGCTGGTGATCGGCGCTTACCTGGAGCAACTGGCCGAACTCGGCGAGGCCCTGGACGCACCGGTGGTGCAAGGTTCCACCCGCAACTCTGAGCGGGAAACTCTGTACGAGGCGTTCCGCCGGGGCGAAGTACGCACGCTGGTCGTGTCCAAGGTAGCCAACTTCTCCATCGACCTGCCGGAGGCCTCGGTGGCGGTGCAGGTCTCCGGCACATTTGGTTCCCGGCAGGAGGAAGCCCAGCGCCTCGGGCGCCTGCTGCGCCCCAAAGGGGATGGCCGGCATGCGCACTTCTACTCGGTGGTCGCCCGCGACACCCTGGACACCGACTACGCAGCGCACCGCCAGCGCTTCCTCGCCGAGCAGGGCTACGCCTACCGCATCATCGACGCCGACGACCTACTCGGCCCCGCCATCCCCCAGATCGACTGATCGCGCAGGTTGCCCCTTACTCGGTGATCCTGCCCTCGTCGGTGATCCTGCCCTCGCCGCGGGCGTGGACCCGCGCGGCCGCCTACGCACCAACCAGCGGATGATGAGGACGAGCACGACGAGTCCGGCGATTGCTGGTAAGGCCCGTTTGGCGACGGCCCCACCGGCGGCTTCGAGCAGGTCGATCTCGTCAGCCATCGGCGGCCGGACCGGGGCTGGTCGCACGGGGCCTGGCTGCACTCGGGCTGGCGGCAGTTGAGCTGGCGGCAGTTGAGCTGGCGGCAGTTGAGCTGGCTTCGACGATGCTGGCTGTGGCGATGCCGGCTGTGGCGAAACCGGTTGCGGGGATGCCGGCGGTGGCGAAGCGGAAGGTGGCGACTCGGCCACCTGCGCGGGCTCCTCCTGCGGTCCGAGACTTCTACTCAGGCAGTCCGCGAACTGACTGATGATCTTACCGCCGACATCCTCGATCAGGCCTCGACCGAACTGGGCCGGCCGGCCCGTGACGATCATGTCGGTGGCCACTGTGACCTCGGTACCCTCGCCGTTCTCGGCGAGACTGGCCTGCACAGTCGCCGTTACCGTGCCCTGGCCGCCGGATGCTGTGCCCGTCGCCTGGATCAGGGTCCGGTGTGCGGCCTGATCGGTGTCGGTGAAGCGGCCCGAGCCGCGGTACTGCAAGGAGATCGGGCCCAGCCGGACCTTCACGATCCCAGCGAACTCATCGCCACTGGCCGAGGTGATGCTGGCTCCGGGGAAGCACGGAGCGACCCGCTCGGGATCCAGCAGCGCCCGCCAGACAGTATCGATGGGCGCCGGGACCGTGAACCTGTGCTCGAGCTTCATACCCGCCAGCCTGCCACTCCGGCGGCCGTTCGGCCCCTGCACAACCCACTCCGCTGCTAACAGTCGTTGTTAGCAGCGGAGTGGGTTGTGTAGTGGGGTGCGGGTGGGGTCGATGATGGCGGGTGGGGTGAATTCGACGTGGCCGGGGTGGATGAGGATTTCCCAGCCGGTCCGATGTACGTGCCGATGGTGCGCTTCACACAGCAGGACACAGTTTAAGACACATTGCTAGTAGTACCATCCCGTCTTATGACCACTGTGAACGTTGCTGAGC
>JBOHFC010000515.1:0-2830 GCA_050701375.1 Pseudonocardiaceae bacterium | reverse complement strand
CCCGCCAGTTCCACGACGTGGGGAGGCATCACAAGAAGTGCGGGGACGCACTGCTGAGCAGGAAGCCTGCGCAGATACCTGCAGACACGCTAGAACCGGCGCGCTGCACGCGCCGACGCCACAGTTTACGTCCAGGTCAGCTGTGGGTACAAACTGGCCCCGGATCGGTCACTGCACGGTTCTGGCGGCGGTGGCCCGGTCGCCTAGCCAGCGGGCGAAGTGCATCGCTCCCCATGGACCCGCAACCCAGATCCACCAAGGATAGATACAGCTCATAGTGGACAGGCACACCACCGCCCAGATCATCAGGTTGACCAGGCTCACGCCGGCCCAAGCGCTGACCATGGCCCGTCCTCCGCGCCCATTCCCGCACTGCCGGTGGGGTTGTCGCACCTCCGGGCCGGCCTTCGGGGTGGGCGGCCGAGCCTGCGGCATGTCGGCGGTGAGTGCGTCGAGTTCGCCATAGGTTCGGGCGGCCCAGGCCCGCTGTACCCGCTCGTCGTACTCGGTGAGGTCCACCCGGCCGTCGGCGTGCGCTGATCGCAGCTGCTCGGCAACCCGTTCCCGGTCGGCGTCCGCCGCGCGCATCCGGTCCCGTGAGGTCTGGCCGTCCACGATCCCATCGTGTGCGTTCATCGGATCCATCGTTACCTCCAGCTAGCCTCTCTCACTCCTATCGTAACACTGTTACGGTAGCTCCGCACCTCCACCGAGCGGGCCGCGAGCCCGTCGGGTACTACGTTCCGCCCCACGAGACTCCACCGGCACGGCAGCTCGCCCGCACTCCCCCTGGCCGGTGATGGTCAGGATCGAACGGAGGCACATCATCAGATGGGCAACATTGTGGACCGGTGGAATGCCGCATATTTCAACGACCACCTGTCACCCGGCGCCGTCGCCGCCCTGGATCCTCTGAACGAGGCCAATGCCGACGCGCAGGCCCTCGCCGATCGGGCATTCCGGTTGATGCGGGTAGCTCGGATCGAACCTACGGATCTTCCGGTGCTCACCGCCGCGATATTCAGCGACGCAACGAAGGCTGTGCCCAGCGCCTGGGATGGCGCCGTGCCACCGATCACTATGGCAGGTCGGCATCAGAAACTCGATGACTACGTTGCCCGCAACCCCTGGCACCGACCCGTCGGCGAGCCGATTCTGGTCGATCTTGGCTGCGGGTTCCCACCGTTCACGGCCATCGACAGCGCCGCCGCGCTGACCGGCTGGCGGATCATCGGTGTCGACCCCTCCTTCGACCGTTACCTCATTTACGACAGCCAGGGCAACTACGCGTGCTTCGATGAGCACGAACACCTTCGCTACTACCAGTTCGGCCACGCGGACCCAGACTCCGCCGCGACCCGAAGACGCTATTACCACCTGATGCAGCGCCTTCTGCCATTACTTACCGGAGAGGACACCGGGCAGCTGGCGGAAGTGGCGCACGACGGGGCGCGCCTGGTGCGCAACCCGCTGCGGCGCTACGAAACACCGAACCTCGCGCTGGTCAAGGGCGAGGTGGGCGCTCTTGACGCCGAAGGCGGGGTCAATGTGATCCGCTGCATGAATGTGCTCTTTTATTTCGGCCAGCGTTTCGCCGAACGTGCACTGGAGTGGGCCAGCGGGCTGCTCAGACCGGGCGGCTTGTTCGTCTGCGGCTCCAACTGGATGCGTTCGACCAGCTCCCGCTACACCGTCTACCAAGAGCAAGATCACCACCTGGTGCCCCGTGAGTTCGCGTTCGGCATCGACAACCTGCGCCCGCTGGCGTCGGCGCCGTGGTATGCGCTGCACGACGACAACGTCGAGAACCTGTGCAACGCCGAGGCAGTGGGGATCATCCGGAGCGACGAGGCCTTCCGGCGCCGGTTCGATGAACGGCTCGACGCGTTGCTCGCGCAGGCCGGCATCTGCCACCGTGGGGCCGACGGGTACCTGCGCAACGCGGACGACGACACAACGCTGGCCGATCACGACGAGTACGCCCCTGTCCTGGTCGAACAGCTGGACCGCGAAGGATTCGTCGACGAAGCGGTGACCGTGCTGCGCCGTGCCGGCCGGGCGGCTTGGCGCAATCCAGTCGGCCACATCGCGATGCACCCGGTGCAGCCACGCCCGCTGGCGGCATCAGTACTCGGAGCCGTTCCGGGACAGCGTGCGTGACGCGTAGCGCACGAGGTCTCTCCGTCGCCAGGTCAGGTCGGCTCGGCGATGGCGGCCTCCGCTTCAATCTCGACCTTCCAGCGAGGATCGAGGAGCCCGGCGACGATCACCATGGTGGCCGCCGGGCGGATCTCGGCGAACAGCTGCCCGTGTACCGCGCCGACCGCGTCCGCCGCGGACGGGTCGACGAGAAACATCCGGGTGCGCACGACGTCGGTCAGACTCGCGCCGGCCTGCGCCAGCGCCTCGGCGATGATCTCGAAGCAGCGTCGGGCCTGGGCAGCCGCGTCGTCCGGACACGATCCGTCGGGCCATACCGGCCCAGTGCCCGATACCAGCACTCGATCGCCGACCCAGACCGCCCGAGAGAACCCGATCGTCTTCTCGAACGGCGACCCGGACGCCACCAACCTCCGCAGCATCCAGCCTCCCTCGTGAGGTGCCTACCGCGTTCTGCATCCAGAACGCCGTGCCCGGACGTCGGATAACCGCATTCTGCATCCAGAACGCGGCTGGCGGGGTGAGCGGCTGGCGGGGTGAGCGGCTGGCGGGGTGAGCGGCTGGCGGGGTGAGCGGTTGGCAGGGAGTGGCTAGGCCTTGACGGGTTCGGGTTCGGGTTCGGGTTCGGGTTCGGGTTCGGGTTCGGGTTCGGGTTCGGGTTCGGGTTCGG
>JBOHFC010000514.1:0-2690 GCA_050701375.1 Pseudonocardiaceae bacterium | reverse complement strand
CTCGGTTTCCCGCACCCCCAGCAGCGGCCCGTCCTCACCCGGTGCGATCCGCTGGAAGGCGAACCCGCTGTCCTTGGCGACGTCGACCAGCGTCATGGCGGCCGCCACATCCGGGCTATCGGTCATGGCCGGTGCGCGCGGGCCGCTCGATGTCGGCGTTCCACCCCACGGCGAAGCGGATGCAGTCCGCGCAGTACCGGACCTCGCACTGGCACCCGTCGTCCGGGCAGCTCGCCGCCGGCAGCTCCGAGTCGGCCATCACCTGCCCGCAGAGCGTGAAGAAGTAGGCCCGCGCCTGGCACCGCTCGGTCAACGCCCCCATCGGCGCTCACCAGGTGCACGCAGTGCGGCGCGGTCATCCGAGCCACCGCCCGATGGTGTCGAACACGTCGCCGGCGGCCTTCTCATCGAGAACGATGACGCAGCCGCCGTCGACGTGCGGATCGAGCACGATGGTGCCGCCGGTCTTGGTCAAGCGCAGATTGCAGAATCCCTGGGCGCCGTGCACTCGGCACGTCGTGAGGATCGTGCGATGGTGACTGGTCGGCTGCGTCGCTTTTGTCTCTGTGGTGGTCATTTGGCCAAGACTGCAGCCTAGATCGACCCCGGCTGTTTGCAGATCGCTAACGCCCGGCGGCGATGCCGAAACGGTTGCGCAAGCTGTCCAGCTCCCATACTCGACGTTTCGCGCGCCGGTCCAGGGTCAGCACCAGGTCCCGGGCGATCGGGTCATTACGCATGCGGGTGGGCGCGATCCGGTCGGCCGAGTCGATGTGATGAAGCGCCGCGTGGTCGCGGTCACCCCCGGACTGCGCGTAGGCGCGGGACAGGTCCAGATGGAACCCCGCACGCCGATCCGCCGAAGCCAGCGCGGCCAACGCAGCCGGGGAGGAGTCGAGCGTGTCGACAATCGAGGGTCCACGCTTCAACTCGACACCGATGGCCAAGGACCATGCCGCCACGTTGGCCGGACCGAAGTGGTACCGGTAGGCGTTGCGTTCCCCCGTCACCTCGGCGAGCTGCCGCGCCTCGGACAGGTAGGTGTCCGCGTCTCCGCCGCGGTCCTCCCTGGCGGCCAGCAGCGCACCGACCAGATACAACATGCCGTAGCTCTCAGCCGGTGCAGTGTCAGTTCCCGATGGGTCTGCGTGTGGCTCGACTTCGGCCAGCGCGTCCGCGAGCACGGTCTCAGCGCGGCGACGCGCACCCAGACGCACCAGCGCACCGACTTGAGTCATCCAAGCCAGGCCAGCCAACTCGGGGAGCTCGGTAAGCGCCGCGGCTTCGGTGGCGCGTTTGGCGGCGAGAGTGGAAAGCTCACCGTTGCCCAGTGGCCGGGCGATACCCGCAGCGACGATGCACGCCTCGGACAGCGCGGCTAGGGCGACACGGCGTACGTCGGGAGTGCCGGATACGGCGTGTACATGCAGCTCGGTGAGCACCGCTCCGAGGCCCCGACCGGCGAGCTGGTAGCGCGTCTCGTCTACGTGTCGGTTCGCGCTGGCGACCGAGGCCGCCAGCTGTTCGACGGGTCGGGCAGGGATGTCCGGGACGTCGAACAGGCTGCACTCATGGAGGGCGATGCTCACCGCGGGAAGGGTCGCCAGCGCGTCGGCGGACGCGCGGTCCGGCGGTGGGTACGGCTGGCCGGTCAGGTCCATCACCGAGCAGCCCAGCGCGTCGGCCAGGTCCTCCAGCAGACCCCGCCGGTTGAAGCCGCGGTGGCCGTTCTCCAGTTGCGACAGATACGGCTTGCTGATCCCGGCCAGACCGGCGGCCACGTCCAGGCTCATCCCGCGGCGGCGACGGATCATCCGAGCGCGCGCACCAATCGTCGACACTTCGTCCGTCGACGACGCTTCCTCAGCGTCCACCAGAAACCCTCTCCTCGCCGGGCTCCCCGCCGATGCCCCGGGGAGCTACCCCGGGGCAAAACGCCTCGGCGAAGAGGTGTCTTCAGGCTACGCGGTGCCGGGTCCGTGCGATCACGGTGGCGATGTTGCGAACCGGGTGGTGGACACTGCGGATCATGGACCCCGACGGTTCGATCAAGCTGCTGTCCGCGATCCTGGCCGGTGTGCAGCCCTTGCCGGGGGCGGCCTGCAGCGGCCGGCACGTGCTCTACGACGAGCTGCACGGCGGGTACGGGCGCCGGCACCGCGACCAGGAACGGGAACGCCTTCAGCGGGCCGCGGCGTGCTGCGCATCGTGTCCGGCCCGGACGCAATGCACCACGGTCACCACCAGCTCGACCGCCTCCGGGGCTAGCAGGGTCGGTAGGGCCCCGCGGTGCGCGGGTTAGTTGATCTCTGTTGGGGCACACTGGGGGCACGGGACGACACCAAACAGCGCGAGACGTTGACAAGCGATGAGAGGGAAACGTGCAGGTCAGAGCACATATCGACGCTCTGACCTGCACTCCCTTACCCCGTGTTGGTAGTCCTTGAAGGGCTACCGTCAGTCCAGGTAGTCGCGCAGGACTTGGGAGCGGGAGGGGTGGCGCAGCTTGGACATCGTCTTGGATTCGATCTGCCTGATACGCTCCCGGGTCACCCCGTACACCTGCCCGATCTCATCAAGGGTGCGGGGTTGGCCGTCGGTGAGGCCGAATCGGAGCCGCACCACCCCGGCTTCCCGCTCGGACAGCGTCGGCAGTACGGATTGCAGCTGATCCTGCAGCAGTGTGACTG
>JBOHFC010000513.1:0-7711 GCA_050701375.1 Pseudonocardiaceae bacterium | reverse complement strand
GACCAGCAGGATGACCCGGTCCTCGACCGCACCGAGCAGCGCGTCCTGCTGGGTCCGGGAGAAGCGGTGCACCTCATCGATGACCAGCACCGTGGCGTCCCCGCCCTCGCGTCCCAACCGGCGACGGGCGGCGTCGATCACGGCGCGGACTTCCTTGACCCCGGCCGACAGCGCCGACATCGCCTCGAAGCGTCGTCCGGTCGCCTGCGAGACCAGCCGGGCCAGCGTGGTCTTTCCGGTTCCCGGTGGGCCGTAGAGGATGACCGACGCCGCCGAGCCACCTTCGACCAACCTGCGCAGCGGGCTGCCGGGCGCCAGTAGATGATCCTGCCCGACGACCTCGGCCAGCGTCGCCGGGCGCATCCGTACCGCTAGCGGCGCCGAGGCGGACAGCCGCTGCTCGGCGCGGTCCTGCGCCTGCCCGGCGAACAGCCCCTGGTCGAACACGGCGTCGCTATCTGAGCCGCTCTCTGGGGCATTGTTACCTGGCACACCGCGACGGTACCGGCGCGGGCCGACCAAGCAGGTCCCGCAGCACCACCGCGGCGGCATGCGGCAGCAGGTCCCGGCCGCGCTGGCCCAACCACGGCACTCCCTGGCAGACCAGCCAGGCGATGTGGTGGGCAGTGGTCAGCTGCCGGCCCCCCGAACAAGTCAGCTCGACGGTATGCGGGACCGCGACGCTGGCACCGGCGAGCAGGGCGACGAACGCGGCGGCCAGCATCCGGTGCCCGCGCTCGGAGGGATGCAAGCGATCCACGCTCCACGACGCGGGATCATAGGCGCCGGGTATCAGGGCCAGATCCAGGCAGAGCGCACCGCGCTGGGCCACCACGTCCTCGATGGCATCGTTGAGCTGCTCGACCCGGTAGCGCAAGGCACGGCGCAGCGGTCCGGGCAACCGGAATACTCGTCCATGATCGTGGAAACGGGTGATCAGCACCTCGGCACCACCGGCCTGCAGCGCTGTGACCGTGATGTCGAGGTCATCGCGCAGTGCAACCGGATCGAAGTCCGAGCGCAGCGTGTCGTTCATCCCGGCCAGGACCACCGCGACATCGGGCCGCAGCGCCACCGCCCCGGGGAGCTGGCGGCGCCGTAAGTCGGCCATCCGTGCACCGATGACGGACAGGTTCGTGTAGCGGACCTCGTCGGGTCCACCAAGGGCCGCCGCCAGCAGTGGGCCGAAGCCACGCCAGCCACCAGCGGACAGTGGGTCGCCGACACCTACAGCAGTGGAATCACCGAGTACGGCCAGGCTCGCGACGCGACGGCCAGTAGGAACGGGACAAGCGGGGACGGTGGGAAGCATTTCCACGGCCACCAGGCGATGGTCACGTAGTGAGGCTCACCGCCGGTGAGCAACTGGTGACATGTCGTCGACAGCTTCGCGAACGATCGGTGCCGCGGCGCATCCGCTACCCCTTCGCGGCGGGCTTGGCGTCCACTCCTGCCTCGATCCGCTGCTCGCGGGTGATCGGGGCTGGAGCGCCGGTGAGCGGGTCAAAACCGCCACCAGACTTCGGGAACGCGATCACCTCGCGCAGTGAGTCGACCCCAGCGAGCAGCATGCAGATCCGGTCCCAGCCGAAGGCGATACCTCCGTGCGGCGGCGGGCCGTAGCGGAAAGCCTCGAGTAGGAACCCGAACTTGTCCCGCGCCTCGTCAGCGGTGATCCCGAGCACCTGGAAAACTCGTTGCTGTACTTCGGCCTGATGGATGCGGATCGAGCCCCCGCCGATCTCGTTGCCGTTGCAGACGATGTCGTAGGCGTAGGCCAGCGCGGCGCCCGGGTCCTCCTCAAAACGGCTGATCCACTCCGGTGTGGGCGCGGTGAACGGGTGATGAACCGCCGTCCATCGGCTGTGTCCCGCGGCGATATCGTCGCTGCGCTCGGCTGGTTCGAACATCGGTGCGTCGACTACCCAGACGAACGACCAGGCCGACTCGTCGATCAGGCCGCAGCGCCGGCCGATCTCCACCCGGGCCGCACCCAGGAGGGCACGCGCGTCACGTGGGTCGCCAGCGGCGAAGAACACACAGTCACCGGGGTTCGCCCGGACCTCCTTGGCAAGCCCCTCCCGCTCGTGCTCGGCGAGGTTTCGGGCCACCGGCCCGGACAGTTCTCCGTCGGCGCCGATCAGCACGTACGCCAGGCCCTTGGCGCCCCGTTGTTTGGCCCACTCCTGCCAAGCGTCCAGCTGCCGTCTCGGCTGGCCCGCGCCGCCGGGCATGACCACCGCTCCCACGTAGGGCGCCTGGAACACCCGGAACGGGGTGCCGACGAAGTAGCTGGTGAGCTCGGTGAGCTCAAACCCGCATCGCAGGTCCGGCTTGTCGGTGCCGTAGCGCGCCATCGCGTCGAGGTAGCTCAGCCGACTGATCGGCAGCTCGATGTGGTGTCCCGCCAGCTTCGCCCACAGGGCGGCGATCACTTCCTCGCCAAGCGCGATCACGTCATCTTGTTCGACGAAGCTCATCTCGATATCGAGCTGGGTGAACTCGGGCTGTCGGTCAGCACGGAAGTCCTCATCCCGGTAGCAGCGGGCGATCTGGTAGTACCGCTCCATGCCGGCGACCATCAGTAGCTGCTTGAACAGCTGCGGTGACTGCGGCAGCGCGTACCAGCAGCCCGGCTGTAGCCGGGCCGGCACCAGGAAGTCCCGCGCGCCCTCCGGGGTGGACCGGGTCAGGGTTGGCGTCTCGACCTCGATGAAGCTCCGCTCGTGCAGCACCGTACGGGCGATCCGGTTGGCCTCGCTGCGCAGTCGCATGGCGGCCGCTGGGCTGGGCCGACGCAGATCGAGGTAGCGGTAGCGCAACCGGATCTCTTCGCCGACCTCCAAGTGCTCGTCGAGCGGGAACGGCAACGGCACCGACTCGCTGAGCACCAGCAACTCCTCGGCGGTGACCTCGACGCCGCCGGTGGGAATGTCGGGGTTCGCATTGCCCTCGGGACGGTTGGCCACGGTGCCGGTGACCTGGAGGCAGAACTCGGCGCGTAGCCGGTGCGCCCGCTGCGCCATGTCGCCCTCGCGGAAGACCACCTGCGTCACCCCGGAGGCATCCCGCAGGTCGATGAAGATCACGCCCCCATGGTCGCGGCGCCGGGCAACCCACCCAGCGAGGGTGACGGTGTTCCCTGCATGCTCGGCGCGCAACGTGCCGGCAGGGTGGGTGCGCATCACGGGAGCTGGCTCCTAGATCTCTCCGACGGCAAACCGGACCATGCAAAGGCTAGCCGCGCCGAGCGCTGTGCCGTCGCCGGTGTCCCCTGGTCATAGCAGCCCGAGCTGCTCTGCCCGCGAATTCGTCGCTGTTTTGGCGCCGACGGGCGCCCGTGGTTGTGTAGCCGTTCTGGCGCCGACGCCGTAGCACCGCGCCAGAACGGCTACCCGGGCGGAGATGTTCTGCCGATATGTCTTGGGGGTGTAGGCGCCTCGTCCGTAAAGCTCTCGGTAGGGCGACACCAGCTCGGGGTACTCGCGCTCAAGCCAGGCGAAGTACCATTCCCGCGCGCCGGGGCGCAAGTGCAGCACGAGTGGGGTGACGCTGCCGGCGCCGGCTTCCGCGATCGCGCACACTGTCGCCTCGAGTTGACTGACCGAGTCGGTGAGGTACGGGAGTACCGGCGCCATCAGCACACCGCATCCGATGCCCGCATCGGTGAGCGTGCGACACAACCCGAGCCGGGCGCGCGGCGCGGGCGTGCCGGGCTCGACCCGCCGCCAGAGCACTTCATCGACGAATCCCACTGAGACGTTGACCACGACATCGGTGACCCTCGCGGCTTCGCGGAGCAGGTGGAGGTCGCGCAACACCAGGGTGCCCTTGGTGAGGATTGAGAACGGATTCCGCGCATCGCGGAGAGCCTCGAGGATCCCCGGCATCAGCCGGTAGCGCCCCTCGACCCGCTGGTAGGGATCGACGTTGGTGCCCATCGCGATATGGTTGCCCGCCCAACGCGAGGACATGAGCTGCCTGCGCAGCAGTTCCGGCGCGTTGATTTTCACCACGATCTTCGAGTCGAAGTCGAGCCCAGCGTCAAGATCGAGGTACTCGTGAGTCCGCCGAGCGAAGCAATAAACACAAGCATGGCTGCAACCCCGGTACGGGTTGACGGTCCACACGAAAGGCATCCGGGATTGGCCGGGCACCTTGTTGAGGATCGACTGGGCCCGCACCTCGTAAAAGGTCATCCCGCGGAATTCCGGGGTGTCGAAGGTGCGCCTGATGACGTCATCGACCCCGAACAGCGCCTCCTGGGCAGACTCGTCCGTCAGCATCAGGTTGTCCCACCGCATCGCCCCACTGTATCGAACATACATTCGATCCGCTAGGAACGTAGCGCGGTATCGACCAGAAAGGCACGCCTAGACTGATGAGTGCACTGGACCATAGAACCGGCCGGCACCGTGACCGCGGCACCGTCAAGCCGTCCGGCGCCGTCGGTGGGCATGGTCATGGTCATGGGCACGGACCTGCGCCACCGTCTTCCCGCCGGGTGAAGATGCTGCTGATCGCGGTCCTGGTACCACTCGCGCTCGCCACGTTGGTAGGACTCTGGCTGACCTGGCCCGGCGCCCAGCCGCACAGCGGCGTCGACGTCGGATTCGGGCAGCGGCCGGTACAAGGGGACGTGCTCGCGGCGACCTCCGCGCCCTGCACCAACGGCGGGACAGGCGTTGGCGGGGAGGCACCCTCCGGCCAGGCCAAGAGGTGCATCTCGCTCAGTGTGCGGCTCACCGACGGCGACTCACTGAGTGTGATGATCCAGCAGGTGCTGCCCGACGAACCGAGCACGCCGCGCTTCGCCGTCGGCGACCACGTGGTCCTTGGGTACACCGGTGGGAATCCCTCCGACGCCGCCTCTTATCAAATCCAGGATTTCCAGCGAGGCGCCTCGATGCTGTGGCTGGCAGCGCTGTTCGCCGCCGCAGTGCTGGTGCTCGGCCGGTGGCGAGGCCTCGCGTCGCTGGCGGCGCTGGGCTTCAGCTTTCTGGTACTGGTGACTTACCTGTTCCCCGCTATCCTGGCCGGCGGCAACCCGGTGATCGTCGGTGTGCTGGCCGCGAGCGTGATCATGTTTGGCGTGCTGTATCTCACCCATGGTGTCTCGGCACAAACCTCCAGCGCGGTGCTGGGCACCGTGTTGAGCCTCGCTTTGATCGGGGTGCTGGGTACTGCTTTCTCCGCGGCCACCCAATTGACCGGGCTGGACGACGATACCGCCAGGCTCATCGGAGTACTCGGCCACGGAATCGATGCTCGGGGTCTGCTGCTCGCCGGGATGCTGATCGGAGCCCTCGGTGTGCTCGACGATGTCACTGTCACCCAGACCAGTTCGGTGTGGGAGCTGCGCCGAGCCAATCCCGAGCTCGGGGCGCGAGCGCTCTACACCGCCGCGCTGCGGATCGGCCGGGACCACATTTCCTCAGCGGTGAACACCCTGGCGCTGGCCTACACCGGTGCGGTGTTGCCCGTACTGCTGATCTTTTCGCTGTCCGGGCAGGGTTTCGGTCCGATGATCACCACCGAGGACATCGCGCAGGAGATCGTGCGTACCCTGGTCAGCAGCATCGGGCTCGTCGCAGCTGTGCCCATCACCACGGCAATCGCCGCACTGGTCGCCCGGCACGACAAGATCGAGCTCGCCGCATAGCGGGGCTGACGCTGCGTCCCGGGCGAGCTCCAATCGCCACGAGCAGCTTGATCGTCGAAAGTGAGCTCTGGCAGTGCAGTTCTGCCCAGTGGCAGCTCAGTTTCGACGATCTTGGCGCGCGCTGTTGCTGGTGGGCCGGGTTAAAGCCCGTGGGGTCGACCGGGCGTGGCCAGTCCATCCAGGAACGGGTTATTGGCCCGTTCCCGACCGATTGTGGTGGCCGGACCATGGCCGGGCAGCACGGTGGTGTCGTCGTCCAGCACGAGGATCTTGTTTCGGAGCGAGATGAGCATCTGCTCATGGTCACCGCCGGGTAGATCGGTCCGTCCGATCGAGCCAGCGAACAGGGTGTCGCCAGAAACGAGCACACCCGGCCCGTCATCAGTCACCGACCGGAAGGTCACCGACCCGCGGGTGTGGCCCGGGGTGTGGTCCACGGTGACACTCAGCCCGGCCAGCTCCAAAGAAGTCCCGTCGGCCAGCTCACGGACCTCACGGGGCTCGCGCAGCTGGACCCGACCGCCGAACAGCTGCCGCACATCGGCGGAGAACGCCCGCATCGGGTCGGACAGCAGCACCCGGTCCTCGGGGTGGATCCAAGCCGGGATGTCATTGCCGTCGCATACCGGCGTGACCGCGAAGATGTGATCGAAATGCCCATGAGTGAGCAGCACCGCTACCGGATCGAGCCGGTGCTGGCGCAGCAGCTCGTCCAATGGCTGCTCGGAGCCCTCCCCCGGGTCGACCACCACGCAGGGACCACCAGCCTCGGGCGCGAGCACGAAACAGTTCGCCTGCAAAGATCCGGTGGGGAAACCTGCGACGAACACCGCTCCAGCCTAGGGCGCGCACGCCAGGGAGGCTGACGTCAGCCTCACCTACCGCCCACATAGACTGCGCCGCGATCGTTACCCATCCACAGTTTCCCAGTCACAGGAGTCCGGGTGCCCACGAACGAGCAGCGTCGCGAGGCCGCGAAGCGCAAACTGGATCGTCAGCTCGCCCGCCGAGCGGAGCGAGCCAAGGCGCGCCGCAGGTATGCCGTGGCGGGCGGCGCGGCGGCGGTGGTGTTGGTCATCGGCGTCGTGGTGCTGATCGTGACACTGGGCAACCGTCATCAGGCGGTCGAAACCGCCGCGAAGCCGTCCACACCGGCAACGCCGGCCAAAACCCTCACTCCCGCCACACCTCATGCCGACAGCAAGGTCGTCCCCCTGCCGATCCGGCCGACGCCGCTGCCTGCCTCAGTGGACTGCCAGTACCCGGCCACCCAGCAACCCCCCGCCAGGCCGGTGAAGCCCCCGCTGGCCGGCTCAACCTCCGCCAGAGGAACCGTGCAGGCGACCATGCAGACCTCCGCCGGTGTGATCGGCCTCACCCTCGACTGGGCGTTGGCCCCGTGCACCGTGAACAGTTTCGTCAGCCTGGCCAAGCAAGGGTTCTACGCCAACAGTCCGTGCCACCGCCTGGTCACCAACCCCGGGTTGCAGGTTCTGCAATGCGGTGATCCGACTGGGTCGGGCACCGGCGGACCCGGGTACACCATCCCGGATGAGGTGTTCCCCCAACTGACCTACGGGCGCGGGCTCGTCGCGATGGCCAACACCGGCCAACCCGACACGGGCGGTAGTCAGTTCTTCCTGATCTACGGCCAGACCCAGCTCCCGCCGCAGTACACCGTCTTCGCCTCGATCTCGCCGGGCGGGCTCGAGGTCCTCGACCAGGTAGCAAAGGCGGGTGACGATGGCTCGCTGGAGCCGTCCCCTGGTGGCGGTAAACCCAACCAACCGGTCACGATCACGTCCGTCGAGGTCAAGGCGGCCTGACGCCAGACCCCGACGCCCGGTACCTGACGCCACGTTGCGAGTCAGTTGGAGGACGTAACGCGGTAGACGTCGTAGACGCCTTCGATGTTGCGAACCGCGCTGAGCACGTGGCCCAGGTGCTTCGGGTCACCCATCTCGAAGGAGAACCGGCTGACCGCCACCCGGTCTCGGGTAGTGGTGACCGAGGCGGACAGAATATTCACCCGACCGTCCGCGAGCACCT
>JBOHFC010000512.1:0-5897 GCA_050701375.1 Pseudonocardiaceae bacterium | reverse complement strand
CGCCGCTGTCGGGCCAGCCAGACGCCGACACAGCAGCGGTTCTCGCCGAGTTGGTAGCCCACTGCGGTTCCCAGCAGGACTGGGTGAGTGCGTTCGGTGCCGCTGGGGTCAACGAGTCCGATGCGGGGGGTCTGTTTGTTCCAGTAGAGCCCGGTAGCGAGCCAGACGCTGTGCTGCTCGGTCACCCTCATACCTTTCGTAGAGTCGGCTGAACGTCTAGTCGCCCGCCAGATGGTCCAGGTCGGCGAAAGCGTCGCCGGGGCTGTCGGGCATATGCAGGTGGTTGTGCAGCACGTCACCGCCGCCCAGTCGGCGACGGATGTCGGCCTTGATGTCCTTGGCCTTCCCGATCGTCGAGGGTGACGCAAGAAGGACGAACACCGTGACCGGAGCCGAGGTGAGGTAGTCGTCCCTACGGGCCACATACTCCCGCCCGTAGGCGTCGGGGTACAACCGGCGCACGTCCGCCGGGGTCAGGCGTCGCTCGATCTCACCCACAACGTCGTGGCCCTCAACAAGTAGATCGCGTACGAGGACCGGGTCGCTGCCGGGCTTGACCATGCTCACGGTCAGCCGCCACCCAGGTCAGATGATGTCGGGACTGGGTCGCCGCGTTGACCGTGCCCAATCCAGCAGGCACGTACACCATCCTCGAGGTGCCCCATCGGGGTGCGAGGGCGGCGTATAGAAGGCCAGCCTGCTGGCGTCGACGGCGCAGACTTCGCAGCGATCGGCGGTGTGACGCGGGTCCAGACCGAACTCAGTGGCCATGCGCTGGGCGCGGTAACACACCCACCACACATCCCACGGACCGTCCCCCGGCCGGTCGAGTGGCCACCCATGGCCGGTGATCCGCCGTTCCATCGCGTAGGCGAGTAACGCTTTGGTGCGGTCACAATGGCACAAGATGACCGCGGGGTTCCAGTCGTCGGTGGGGTTCATGGAGATCATGTCAGGTGAAGACGAAGCGTGCGGTGGCCGCGCACCTCGGCATGCGGGGCACCCAGGAGCTCACGGAAGTGGGCGAGGTCGCCGCTCCCGAAGACATCGGCGGCCTGCTGGGTGTTGAGCCCGGTTCCACCGTCGTAGTGCGTCGACGGGTGATGCTCCTCGAGGACGAACCGGTGCAACTCGCGGACTCCTACTACCCACTCGATCTCGTGCGAGGAACACCGATCGCCGAACCCCGAAAACTATCCGGCGGCACCGTCGCCGCCCTGGAACGCCTCGGCCTGGAACTGGGCGATTTCGAGGAACACGTAAGCGCGCGGGCCGCCACACCCGCGGATCGACAGGCGTTGCGGCTCGCCGAAGGTGTCCCCGTGCTCATCCTGACCCGCACGACGTACACCACCGACGGACAATCCGTCGAGGTCAGCCGGGCAATACTTGCCGCGGACAGACACCAGCTGACCTACCGACTCCCCGCGCGCGCCTAACCACCCCTGCTGGCAGCGGTCTCAACTCTCCGCGACTGCTCGACTGCGCCGCGCGACAACCCTGCGCGACCACGGACGTCCTGCGGTATAGGCCCCGCCGAACGCCGAGGGAGAGTCGTGCCTGACTCGTTCGTCCACCTGCACGTGCACACCGAGTACTCGATGTTGGACGGCGCGGCCAAGGTCGGTCCGCTGTTCGCTGAGGCTGCGCGGCTGGGAATGACCGCGGTGGCGATGACCGACCACGGCAACATGTACGCCTCGGCGGAGTTCTACCGCAAGGCCAAGGGCGCCGGGATCAAGCCGATCATCGGTATCGAGGCGTACGTGGCACCGGCCAGCCGTTACCACAAGAAGCCGGTATTCTGGGGTCAGCTTCACCAGCGCTCCACCGACGAGTCAGGCATGGGCGGTGACGTCTCCGGGGCGGGCGCGTTCAACCACATGACGATGCTCGCGGAGAACGCCACCGGGCTGCGCAACCTGTTCCGGCTGTCCAGCCTGGCCTCGTTCGAAGGTACCTATCGCAAGCCCCGGATGGACCGCGGCCTGATCGCCCAGCATGCCGTCGGGATCATCGCCACGACCGGCTGCCCGTCGGGTGAGGTGCAGACCCGGCTGCGACTGGGCCAGCCCGAACAGGCACTCCAGGCCGCCGGCGACTACCGCGACATCTTCGGCCCGGACAACTTCTTTCTCGAACTGATGGACCACGGGCTGGCCATCGAGGGGTCGGTTCGCCAGGGCCTGCTCGACATCGGCCGCAAGCTCGGGCTGACGCCAGTGGCCACCAATGACAGCCACTACGTCACCCAGGACCAGGCGACGGCACACGAGGTGCTGCTGTGCGTGCAGTCGGGTAAGACGATGGATGACCCGAACCGGTTCAAGTTCGAGGGTGCGGGTTACTACCTGAAGTCCGCGGCGGAGATGCGCGGCTACTGGGACGCCGAAGTACCCGGTGCCGCCGACACCACCCTGCTGATCGCCGAGCGCGTCGGGTCCTACGCGGAGGTCTACGCCGAGGTCGACCGGATGCCCCGGTTCCCGCTGGCCGAGGGCGAGACCGAAGACCTGCTGCTGCGCCGCGAGGTCGAGCGGTACGCGCCGGCACGGTTCCCCGACGGGATGCCCCAGCCCTACCTCGACCGCATCGAGCTCGAGCTGGGCGTGATCTCCCAGATGGGGTTCCCCGGCTACTTTCTGGTCGTCGGGGACCTGGTCCGCTGGGCCAAGCAGCAGAAGATCTCCGTGGGACCGGGCCGAGGTTCGGCAACCGGGTCGCTGGTCGCCTACATCCTGCAGATCACCGACCTCGACCCGATCGAGCACTCCCTGATCTTCGAGCGGTTCCTCAACCCCGAGCGGGTCTCGCCTCCCGACATCGACCTCGACTTCGACGAGCGCCGGCGCGGGGAGGTGATGCAGTACACGGTCAACAAGTGGGGTGCGGCGAACATCGCGCAGGTCATCACCTTCGGCACGATCAAGACCAAGGCCGCGATCAAGGACGCCGCCCGCGTTCTGCACGGCCAGCCCGGTTTCTCCATCGCCGACCGGATCACCAAGGCACTGCCCCCGGCGGTTGCCGCCGAGGACATCCCCCTGCACGGCATCTTCGACCCGGCCCACCCGCGCCACACCGAGGCCACCGAGGTGCGGTCGCTGGCCGAGACCGACCCGCAGGTCGGCAAGATCATGGACACCGCCCGCGGGCTCGAAGGCCTGATCCGCAACGCCGGGGTGCACGCCTGCGCAGTGATCATGTCCTCGCAGCCGCTGCTGGACGTGATCCCGCTGTGGATGCGCGACGACGGCTCGATCATCACCGGCTGGGACTACCCGTCGTGTGAGGACATCGGCCTGCTCAAGATGGACTTTCTGGGCCTGCGCACGCTGACGGTGATCAGCGACGCCATCGAGGCGGTCAAGGCCAACCACGGCCACGAGATCGACACCGCCACGTTGGGGCTGGACGACGAGCCGACCTACAAGCTGCTGTCCAGCGGCCACACCCTCGGGGTGTTCCAGCTTGACGGCGCCGCGATGCGCTCGCTGCTGCGCGCGCTGGCACCCACCCATTTCGGGGACATCGCCGCCGTGCTCGCCCTGTACCGGCCCGGCCCGATGGCCGCCAACGCCCACCTCAACTACGCCGAACGGTCCAACTCCCGCCAGAAGATCGCCCCGATCCACCCCGAGCTGCGCGACGCCCTGGAGCCCATTCTGGGCGAGACGTATCACCTGCTGGTCTACCAAGAGCAGGTCATGGCCATCGCGCAGCAGTTGGCCGGCTACAGCCTCGGTGGGGCGGATCTACTGCGCCGCGCGATGGGCAAGAAGAAAAAGGAGATCCTGGAAAAGGAGTTCGAGCGGTTCCGGGCGGGGATGACCGGCAAGGGCTTCTCCGCCCACGCCACCCAGACCCTGTGGGACGTGATGCTCCCGTTCGCCGGGTACGCGTTCAACAAATCCCACACCGCCGGCTACGGCCTGGTCTCCTACTGGACGGCGTACCTCAAGGCCAACTACCCGACCGAGTTCATGGCCGCTCAACTCACCTCGATCGGGGACAACAAGGACAAGTCTGCGGTCTACCTCGCCGAATGCCGCAGGATGGGGATCAAGGTCCTGCCCCCGGACGTCAACGACTCCGGTCTGCGGTTCGCCGCGGTGGGCAGCGACGTCCGGTTCGGGCTGGGTGCGGTGCGCAATGTCGGCGCCAACGTCGTGGCGTCGATCATCAAGACCAGACAAGCCAAGGGCCTCTTCACGTCCTTCACCGACTTCTTGGACAAGGTCGAGCTGGTGTGCTGCAACAAGCGCACCATCGAATCGCTGATCAAGGCCGGCGCATTCGACTCCCTGGGTCACACCCGTCAATCCCTGATCAAGGTGCACGAGGTGGCCGTCGATGGGGTGATCGGTCTTAAACGTGAGCAGGAGAGGGGCCAGTTCGACCTGTTCGGCGGTGACGGGGGCGCCTGCGCGACACCGGAGTCCTCCCCACTGGCACACCTGAAGTTCGACCCGCAGGAGTACCCGCGTAAGCAACTGCTGGCCTACGAGCGGGAGATGCTCGGCCTCTACGTCTCCGCGCACCCCCTGGACGGGGCCGAGCGGATCCTGCGCAAGCACGCCCCCAAACCCATCGCCACCCTCCTGGACGAAGAACCCAAGGAGGGTGAGGTCGTGGTCGCCGGGATGATCGCCTCGGTCGACAAGCGGGTGAACAAGAACGGCGAGTCCTGGGCGATCGTCACTGTGGAAGACCTCGACGCCTCGATGGAGGTGCTGTTCTTCGCCAAGTCCTACGCTGTGCTGTCCGAGGATCTGATCCCCGACACCGCCGTGGCGATCAAGGGCCGGGTCAACTGGCGGGATGACAAGATGTCGGTCTTCGGGTCGGCGGTCATCCCGCTGGATATCAGCGACGCCGAGAACAAACCCGGAGCTGCGCCGCCGTTCGTGCTGCACGTCGAGGCCGGCCAACTGGATGCCGAGGCGGCAGCCGAGCTGCGCTGCGCGCTGGAGGCGAACAAAGGGGACACCCGGCTGCACATCCTGCTCTGCCACGGCGCCCGCAAGACCGAGATCGCCATCGAGAAGTATCCCGTCACGGTGTCCTCGGCGTTGCTGGGTGAACTCAAGAGCATCCGGGGTATCACTGTTGCCCTCTGAGCGGATACCGGAGATCCAGGTCGAGAGCACCGGTGTGCTCGCGTTCTTCACCGTGCACGAGGCGATCACCGAGGAGACGATGCACGACGTGGGGCCGGTGCTGGGGGAGTGGATCAATCATCTGGCGGCACACCCGCCCGCCCTGCACCGACACTGACCTGGACGAGGAGATCCAGCGGTGGCAGGCAGGAGATCCCTGACACCGCTCAGTCGACCGGGGCGTCCTGGATCCAGTCCACGATGTAGCCCATCTTGGCGCTCACCAGGTCGGCCTGTTCCGGCGAGACTACAATCTGCCTGCCCTGCGAGTCGGTGATCGTCACGTCGGGCAGCCGCAGGGCGACGGTGACCGGCCCCTTGTCGCCATGAGCCGGGATCTCCCAGGTCTGCTCGACCACGGTCTCGCTCATGATCCTGCGTTCAAGCTCCACTCGATCCATTCGCAGACCATCAACCGTTGCAAGTGCCGCAAGCAATGACCTGATCGAGTGATTGGATGATCGCCGCGGCCGCTGCATAGTGCACACCATGCCCGGCAACCCGCATACCTCCGTCCGGTCCCGGCAGGTCGCCGCCGAACTGCGCGTCCTGCGCGAGCAGGCGGGGTTGTCCGGTGCCGAGGTGGCCAAGCGGCTGGGCATGTCGCCCGACTGCCCGGATGGCTCGCCAGGCGGTGCTAGCCCGCGCCAGCGCGCCGCAGTTCTTCGCGGTGGTCGATGAGGGTGCGCTGCGCCGCCCGGTCGGTGAGCCCGGGGTGATGCACCGGCAGTTGGCCCA
>JBOHFC010000511.1:0-2815 GCA_050701375.1 Pseudonocardiaceae bacterium | reverse complement strand
CTCGGTTTCCCGCACCCCCAGCAGCGGCCCGTCCTCACCCGGTGCGATCCGCTGGAAGGCGAACCCGCTGTCCTTGGCGACGTCGACCAGCGTCATGGCGGCCGCCACATCCGGGCTATCGGTCATGACCGGTGCGCGCGGGCCGGTCCATGCCGGCGTTCCACGCAACGGCGAAGCTGATGCACTCAGCGCAGTACCGAACCTCGCACTCACACCCGTCGTCCGGGCAGCTCGCCGCCGGCAGCTCCGAGTCGGCCATCACCTGCCCGCAGAGGGTGAAGAAGTAGGCCCGGGTCTGGTACCGCTCGGTCAGCGCCCCATCGGCCGACACCAGATGAAAGACATCCCCCGGGCTCACCGGCCGGCCCCCGCGTCCACCGGCCGACCGGCGGCATCGGCGTTGACCTTCGCGGCATGGTCCAGACATCGCGGGCAGTAGGCCGTCATCCGCTCGCACCCGCACCCGGGCTCACACACCAGGTCCGGCAGCTCCCCCCTCGGCAGCTCCGCGCCACACAGCGCCAGATACACCCGGTGCCGGTGGCACTCATCGAGCAGATCACGGTAAGCGTCCAGCAGGTGCACGCGATCCGGCTCGCTCACCCCAACCACTGCCCGATGGCGTCGAACACTTCACCGGCGGCCTTCTCGTCGAGAACGATGACGCAGCCGCCGTCCACGTGCGGATCGAACACGATCGTGCCGCCGGTCTTCGTCAGCCGCAGATTGCAGAACCCCTCAGCCCCATGCACCCGGCACGTCGTGAGGATCGTGCGATGGTGGCTGGCCGGTTGCGTGTCGCATATGTCTGTGGTGGTGGTCATTCGGCCAAGACTGCGGCCTAGATCGACCCTGGCTGTTTGCAGATCGCTAACGCTGGCTGCGGATCCCGAAGCGGTTGCACAGGCTGTCCAACTCCCACACCCGCCGCTTGGCCCGCCGATCCAGGGTCAGCGCCAAGTCCCGGGCGATCGGGTCATTACGCATACGGGTGGGAGCGATCCGGTCGGCGGTATCGAGATGGCGGATCGCCTCACCATCACGTGCACCTTCAGCCTGTCCGTAGCCGCGGGCCAGGTCGAAGTGCAACCGGCTGCGTCGCCCGGCCGACACCGGCGCCACGGGGTTGGCGTCGAGCCGCTCGGCCTGAGCCGGGCCGTCTTCGCGTTCCACCGCGATGGCCAGTGTCCAGGCCGCGACGTTGGCCGGGCCGAAGTGCCACGACAACGTGTTGCGCTCCCCGGTGGCCCGTGCGAGGTCTGCCGCCTCGGTTAGGTGGGTGTCGGCCTCGCCTGGGCGTCCATCGCGGCCGGCGAGTTGGGCCGCCAATAGGTGCGTCATCCCGAGCGCTTCCGCCGCACGCACATCCGAGCCAGTCGGGTCGGCTTCCGCCTCAACAGCCGCTCGCGCTTCGGCCAGGACGTTGGTGGCGGTACGCCGGGCGCCCAGGCGGCTGAACGCACCAGCCCGGGCCAGTCCGGCGAACCCGGCGAGGGCAGGGTCACCGAGGCGCACAGCGGCGGCCTGTGCCCGATCCATCGCCTGCACCGCCAACAGCGGGTGCCCGAGCTGGCGGGCGATGCCGAACGCGACAGCGCAGGCCTCCACCAGCGCCGCTAGAGCCGTCCTGCTGGCCGCTGGCGTACCGGTCGCGGCATGGATGTGCAGCTCGGTCAGCAGTGCGCCGAGGTCCTTACCGGCAAGCGCATATCGGGCCTCATCGCAGTGTGCGTTGGCCACCGCTGCCCATGTGGCGAGCTGGTCGACGGGGCGCGCGGGCATGTCCGGCACGTGGTCCAAGGTGATGTCGTATAGCAGCGGTGTGATCTCGGCGATGACCGCCAAAGCGTCCGCCGTCGCCCGATCCGGCGGTGGGTAGGGCTGTCCCGTGAGGTCGGCCACCGAGCAGCCCAGCGCGTCGGCTATGTCCTCAAGCAGGCCGCGCCGGTTGAATCCGCGATGCCCGTTCTCCAGCTGTGACAGGTATGGCTTGCTGATCCCGGCCAGGCCAGCCGCCACGTCCAGGCTCATCCCGCGCCGGCGACGGATCATCCCCGCGCGCGCACCGATCGTCGACGCGTCGTCCGTCGATGTTTCCTCAGCGTCCACCAGAAACCCTCTCCTCGCCGGTCCTCCCGCCGATGCCCCGGGGAGCTACCCCGGGGCGAACCGCCTCGGCGAAGAGGTGTCTTCAGGCTACCCGGCTGCCCCGTGGTGAACACTCCCGGATCATGGATCCCGATGGCACGGTCAAGCTGTTGAGCGCGATCCTGGCCGGTGTGCAGCCGTTGCCCGGGGCGAAGTGCGTTGGCCGCCACGAGTTGTACGACGAGCTGCACGGCGGGTACGGGCGCCGGCACCGCGACCAGGAACGGGAACGTCTCTCGCGGGCCGCGGCGTGCTGCGCATTGTGTCCAGCCCGGACGCAGTGCACCACGGTGGTCACCACCAGTTCGACGGTCACCGTGGCGTTGAGCATTCGGCGAGGTTCAGCACCCGCTACCAAGGGTGACCGCGCGACGCTAGAGACCGTCGCGCGCCATTAGGCAATTTCTGGGTGCGGTCGGTCCACAGAGGATGTGTTCAGGGGCGACGGATCTGGCGTCCACAGGGGACGGTCTAATTGATCTCCAGCTGTCCGCAAGTTGTCCGCGAAACGTCCGCAAACGGCTAACGGTGGCCAACGCTGGTCAACGGAATGTGTCCAGGTCAGAGCATGTGTGGCCATGATCGGCGCAGGTCGAAAACGCCTGAGCTGAGTTCGCCCTGTACTACGACGTCTGATCATCGTGGTTCCCCGACCTGCGATTTTGGG
>JBOHFC010000510.1:0-3654 GCA_050701375.1 Pseudonocardiaceae bacterium | reverse complement strand
GCTCGGTACCAGGTTCCTGCCGACGACCAAGACCGTGCCCAAGGAGCTCCTGCCGGTGGTCGACACCCCGGCGATCGAATACGTCGCGGTGGAGGCGGCCCAGGCCGGGGCGCAACGGCTGGTGCTCGTCGTCTCACAGGGCAAGGAGTCGGTGGCCGCGTACTTCGACGCCAACCCGGATCTGGAAGCGGAGTTGCGGGGACCTGGCAAGGAAGCGTTGCTCGCCAAGGTCCGGCGGGCCCCCGAGCTGATCCGGGCTGAAGTCGCGGTGCAGCACAAGCCACTTGGGCTGGGACATGCGGTGGGCTGTGCTGAGCCGTTGCTGGCGGACTCCGACGACGTGGTGGCCGTCCTGTTGCCCGACGACTTCGTATTGCCCACCGGGGTACTGACCACGATGGCCGCGATCCGGCAGCGGCACGGGGGCAGCGTGCTGTGTGCCTTCGACGTCCCGCGCGAGCAGATTTCCGCCTATGGGGTGTTCGACATCGACGATACCGACGACCCCGACGTCAAGCGGGTGTGCGGGATGGTGGAGAAGCCTGCGCCGCAGGATGCACCATCGACCTTCGCGGCGGCCGGTCGATACCTGCTGGACCGCGCGGTGTTCGATGCGCTGCAGCGGATCGTTCCCGGCGCAGGCGGCGAGCTTCAGCTCACTGACGCCATCGCGCTGCTGATCGACGAGGGCCATCCGGTGCGCGTCGTGGTGCACCGCGGCGGGCGTCACGACCTGGGAAACCCAGCCGGATTGCTCCGGGCGTCGGTGGACTTCGCACTGAACGATCCGGAGATCGGCCCTGAGCTGCGGAGCTGGTTACGCGACAGGTTGGAGCAGGAGAACACGTGAGGTCGCTGGACGAGCAGCTCGGGCGGGTGCTGGACGCTGCGGTGCGTCCCGAACCGGTGCGGGTGGCGATCTCCGAGGCGCAGGGCATGCTCTGCGCGGAGGAGGTCGTGGCGCAGCGTGCGCTGCCCGGTTTTGATCAGGCCGCGGTCGACGGGTACGCGGTGCGCAGCGTGGACGTCACGGAGGTCCCGGTGACGTTGCCGGTGGTAGGCGAGATCGTGGCCGGATCGCGGCAATCGCTGCGGCTGCAGCCCGGCCAGGCGGTCCGGGTGGCTACCGGCTCGGCTTTGCCCACCCTGGCTGATGCGGTGGTCCCGCTAGGGCATACCGAGGACGGCGGGGCTCATGCGGCGCGGGTCACCGTGGCGCAGTCGGTGCCGTCGAAGGCGTATGTGCGCCGCCTCGGAGAGGACGTGCAGACCGGCGACGTGGCGGTACGCCTCGGCGCGGTGATCGGCCCGGCGCAGGTGGGGCTGCTCGCCGCGGTGGGCCGGGCCAAGGTGCGGGTGCACCCGCGACCCAGGCTGTCGGTGCTGTCGGTCGGTGAGGAGTTGGTGGACGTCGAACGTACCCCGGGCGCCGGGCAGGTCTACGACATCAACTCCTACTCGCTGGCCGCGGCTGCCCGCGACGCCGGCGCCGAAGTGCATCGGGTCGGCATCGTGTCCAACGATCCGTCCCGGCTGCGCGAGGCGGTGGAGGGCCGGCTGCTGCAGTCGGAGATCGTGGTGGTGACCGGCGCGGTCGGCGGCGCGTTGGGCGATGAGCTGTCCGCTGCGCTGGCCGAGCTCGGCCCGCTGGATGTGGGGCGCGTCGCGATGCACCCCGGTTCCGTGCAGGGCTTCGGCCGGCTGGGTTCGGACTCGGTGCCCACCTTTCTGTTGCCGAGCAATCCGATCAGCGCGCTGGTGGTCTTCGAGGTGCTGGTGCGGCCGCTGATCCGGCTCGCGCTGGGCAAGCGCAATCCCCACCGGCGCACGATTACCGCGCGGCTGTTGTCCCCGGTGACGTCTACCGCGGGCCGATGCGGGTTTGTTCGCGGTCAGTTGCTGCGCGATCCCGATACCGGGGAGTACCTGGTACAACCTCTCGGTACCTCCGGCGCCCACCTGCTGGCCTCGCTGGCGGAGGCGAACTGCCTGATCCTGGTTGATCCGGACACCACTGAGGTGTCGGTCGGCGAGCTGGTGGGCGTGAGTTTTCTCGCTCAGCGCGGATGAGACGTCGTGTTCGGGCCTGGACCTGATGGTCGTCACCCCGGCTGGCCGGCGCGGCTAGGCCCGGTGAAGGTCGCCGCGGGAGAGGTCATGCTGCGCCCCGTGCGGCTGCGGGACGGTCCGGCGTGGAGTCGGCTGAGGCTGCGCGACGAGGTCTACCTGCGTGTATGGGAGCCGGATGGGGAGGGCGCCTGGGCGGAGCGCTTCGCCACCATGGTCTGGCCGGTGATGTGCAGCGGATTGCGTGCGACGGCCCGGCGGGGTCAAGCAGTGCCTTTCGCCATCACGCTGGGCGGGGAGTTCGCCGGTCAGCTCACACTGGGTAACGTGGTGCGTGGCTCGCTACTGTCAACGTGGGTCGGTTACTGGGTGGAGTCGGGTGCGGCCGGGGGTGGTGTGGCGACTGCGGCGGTGGCGCTGGCGGTAGACCATGCGTTCGGGCCGATGGGACTGCACCGGGTCGAGGCCACCGTGCGGCCGGAGAACGTGGCCAGCCTCCGGGTGCTGGCCAAGCTCGGGTTCCGCGACGAGGGCCTGCTGCGACGTTACCTGGAGGTGGACGGCGCCTGGCGGGACCATCGGCTGCTCGCTCTGACGCAGGATGAGGTCGGCACCGGGTTGGTGTCACGCTTGGTCCGCTCAGGACATGCTCGTCTCTCGTGATCTCCGGCGCGCCTCCAGGATCTCCGAGTTCACTGTGGTTACCGTGATGCACGCGGTAGTGCAGGGCAGCTCAAGAATGGCGGACCGGGTAGGGGGCGAGGAGTGCCCAGCTCGCTGATCTTCGCGGCGCTGGCGGCTGCATGGCTGGTCGTCCTCGTCCCGATGGTCGCGAAGCGGCGGCAGGAGGTGGTGCGCACTGCGGAGTCAGCGCTGGCTTCTCGGGTACTGCACCGGCCGGGCCCTCCTCGTGCGGCGCACGAGCACAGTCAGCAGGTGCGCATGATCGATGAACGGATCGCGCAGCGGGAGTCAACCTTGGACGAGCATCGGTACAGATCGGGTCGCGGTGGCTATGACCCCGAGGTCGCCGCACAGTTAGCTCGGCAGAAGTACGCGTTCCGGCAGCGGGTAGTGCTTGGTCTGGCGGTCGCTGCGGTGGCCAGTCTGGTGCTGGCCTACACCGTGTCAAGCCTGCTGTGGTGGGTGCAGGTGACGTTGGATCTGGCACTGGCCGGTTATCTTGGTTATCTGCGCCGGCAGGTGCGTATCGAGGACGAGGTGCGGCGTCGTCGGGCCGCGCGGGCGGCCGGGTCTCGAGCCGCTGGTCCCGCGCCCGACGTCGGCCACGACGTCCCCGCCGACGCGGACCGCGGGGGAGAGGCGGTGCAGGAGCGGTCGTCGGAGCGGCCTGCTGCGGCGCCGTCGGTGCACCACCACCCCGGTGTCGCCGTGGACCTAGACGATGAAGATCCGACGTTCGACGAGCTGCAGCCCGCCTTCAAGCCGCCTTACCGTCGGGCGGCCGGCGAGTAGCCGACGATCGCTGCTAAACTCGGCGCGCATCGCGGGGGGCTGTAGCGCAGTTGGTAGCGCGTCTCGTTCGCATCGAGAAGGTCAGGGGTTCGATTCCCCTCAGCTCCACAC
>JBOHFC010000509.1:0-4793 GCA_050701375.1 Pseudonocardiaceae bacterium | reverse complement strand
CGTCGTTTCAGCCTCGCTGGCCTGAACGACGATCTTGTCCTCGAGCGGCTTGATGTTCACGCTCGCCACGGTATGACCTCCACTTTTTGGGGTCTTCGAAGAGCTGGCAGGTTGTCTGATGCTGGCTTCTGCCACCTCGCCGTCGCGGGGGTCGAGGCGGCCCGGGCCGTTGCTGGCACTCTGGGGACCAGAGTGCCAATTAGCAGACTACTGTGCCGACTGCTAACGCTCAACTGGGGTGGCCGAAAGTCGCGCCTCGGGCACTCCGACTCCGGATCGTGTGGTGCTCTGGACGTCCCGCAGGGGCCCAGGGTCGAGCGCCAGGGTCACGAGACTCTGCCAAGCGAGCCCGCGTCGGATGAAGGGAACAAACACGCCACCATGCGAGCCCCAGAGGGAAAGCGATCTCCAGCATCCTCCGCCCCGCCATCTCACGACTTGTCGACGGTCGTGACCCCGGACTGGGTCAAACACGCGGTCTTCTACCAGATCTTCCCGGATCGCTTCGCGAGGAGCGATAGCCTGGACAAGCCCCACAACCTCGAACCGTGGGACAGCGATCCCACCCCGTTCGGGTACAAGGGCGGGGACCTCGCCGGCGTCCGGGAACGCCTCGATTACCTGCAGGACCTGGGCGTGACGGCGCTCTACTTCAACCCGATCTTCCAGTCGGCGTGCAATCACCGCTACCACACCCACGACTACTACAAGGTCGACCCGCTGCTCGGCGGGGACGAAGCCTTCGACGCGCTGCTCGTCGAATGCCGGCGGCGCGGCATGCGGATCGTGCTCGACGGGGTGTTCAACCACGCCAGCCGGGGATTCTTCCCATTCAACGACGTGCTCGAGAACGGCCCGGCGTCGCCTTGGCTCGACTGGTTCACCTTCTACGAGCACCCGGCCAACGCCTACGACCACGGCAGGCCACCCAGCTACCAGGCCTGGGTCGGCCTACACGCCCTACCCAAACTCAACACCGACAACCCACAGGTCCGCGAGTACCTGATGCGCGTCGGCGAGTACTGGCTTCGCAAGGGGATCGACGGCTGGCGCCTCGACGTCCCGTCCGAAATCCACTCAGACGGCTTCTGGCAAGAGTTCCGCCAGCGGGCCAAGGCGATCAACCCCGATGCCTACCTCGTCGGCGAAATCTGGGGAGACGCCCGGCAGTGGCTGCGCGGCGACCAGTTCGACGGAGTAATGAACTACCTGTTCGCCGAGGCGGCGATCGCTTTCAGCGCCGGCCACCGCGTCCGCCGCGAGACCGTCGAAGGCCGCTCCTACGCCCCCTGGCCCGGCATCGATGGCCGCACCTACGCGGCCAAGATCGACCACCTCCTGCGCCTGTATCCCTGGCCGATCCAGCTCACCCAACTGAACCTGCTCGACAGCCACGACACCTCCCGCTTCCTCACCATCGCCGGGGACGATCGGGCCAGCGTCCGGCTCGGCACGCTGCTCCTGTTCACCTTCCCGGGCGCCCCCTCGATCAATTACGGCGACGAGATCGGCCTGACCGGGGCGCTGCCACCGGACCATTGGGCGCGCAAGACCTTCCTCTGGGACCACCCGGAGCGTTGGGACCTGACCGCCCTCGCCTTGCACAAGACCCTCATCGCGCTCCGCCGATCCCACCCCGCACTCCAGACCGGCGACTACACTCCCCTCTACGCCGATCCGGACGTCTACGCCTTCGCCCGCACCCTGGGGGGCGCCACGTTGATCGTCGCCGTCAACGTCGCCGAGGCGCGCCGCCGGTTCGAGATACCGCTGACCGGCGCACTGCCAGCGCAGCCTGCCGCGGCCACAATCCTCTTCACGACCGACGGCTCACCCACTGCCGAGCTGGTCGCCAGTACGCTGGTGCTGACGCTCCCCGCGCGCAGCGGCGCGGTCCTCGACGCCTCGCCCGCCCTCCACGACCGCGCATAAGCGCCAAAGTGCACCCTGCTTGAGGAGAGACGGTAGATGGCTGCGACGGTGGTCAGCTACGCGCTAGACGACGAGACGGTTGTCCGATTCGAGATTGAGCCGACCGCGGATTTTCGGCCGGCAGGTCCTGACGAGATCGCGGGTCGGATTCGGGATGCGGTGGCCCCGGCGGTGGAAGCCGCGTCGGCGGTGCTGGAGAAGGTGAAGGAGGCGCCCGATGAGATCGTGGTCAAGTTCGGGATCAAGGTGAGTGGTACCGCGAATTGGTTGGTAGCGAAGGCTGCGACCGAGGGTAACTTCGAGATCACGTTGACCTGGACACCTGCTTCCGCTGCCGTAACCTGAACCGAGTCCGATCATGCCCAGTGCTGCGCCGCTGAACGTGAGCTGGATTGCGACGATCCATGCCTCCGAGAAGGACTTCGCCCCACTCGGGACCGCGGTGGTGATCGATGACCGGCGGGTGTTGACCTGCGCGCACGTTGTAACGGTTTCTACCCGGGTGCGGCCAGAATTGTGGGTGGCCTTCCCGATGTCCGAGGATCCGTCCGCTCCGCGACGGCGCGCATCAGCGGTCAGGCTGGCCACCCACCCGATGGCGGACCTTGCCGTGGTGGAGTTCGGGGCGCCGGTTCCGGTCGGGGTGGAGGCGGCGCCGCTGCGGTGCCCGAAACCTGCCGACGTGATCGGCCGGGCCTGGTGGGCCTTCGGATTCGCCGACCACGACCCGCGCGGTAACGCGGCGGACGGGAAGGTGGGTGACTCTCTGGCGTACGGCTGGATACGGCTGGACAAGGACTCGCGTTATCCCCTCAAACCAGGCTTCAGCGGAGGTGGGCTGTGGTGCCCGGACTACGGCGCGGTGGTCGGCATCGTCAGCGCGGCGAACGATATCGGCGACGGCCAGGCGATCACCCTGCATCAGGCGGACGGATACCTGCCCACGGAGCAGATCCGCGTACTGACGCAGTGGACCGTTGCGGCCGCCGATGAGGTCGCCCAGGCCGCGTGGGGCTGGACCCTCGCTGGAGACAAGGAGGCTGACCGGCACTGGCGGCCTCGGGCGCGCGGAGTGTCTGTGGTCTCTGAACGGGGCCACCGCTTCCGAGGGCGACAGACCGCATTGACCGAGATCGTGACCTGGCTGGACCGGTCTGCGCCGGCCCGCAAGGCGTTGGTGGTCACCGGCTCACCCGGGGTGGGAAAATCCGCCGTCCTCGGACGAATCGTCACGACAGCGGACGCCGAAATGCGGGCGGCTCTCCCCCCTGACGACGACGCTCCCCGAGCCGGCGTCGGGTCGGTGGCCTGCGCGGTGCACGCGAAGGGCAAGACCGCCGTGGACGTCGCGATGGAGATCGCCCGCGCCGCGTCGGCGCCGCTGCCCGAACGCGTGGAAGACATACTGGTCGGTCTCCGGGAAGTTCTCGCTGAGCGCGGCGGGCGGTTCAACCTCGTCATCGACGCCCTGGACGAGGCCAGCGATCCGGCACAGGCCAGGGCGATGATTACGAGGATTGTGCTTCCCATCGCGGAAACCTGCGCCGATGTGGGCGCGCAGGTGGTGGTGGGGACGCGGCGCAGCGACGCCGCCGGAGACCTGCTGCGGATCTTCGGATCGGCGCTCAAAGCCGTCGACCTCGACGGCACCCGATATTTCGCAGTCGAGGACATTGCCGCCTACGCGCAGGCCACCCTTCAGCTGCGCGGTGACGAGCGCCCAGGCAATCCTTACCAGCCCGACGGCGTGGCGGCGCCAGTCGCGGCTCGTATCGCTGAGCTGGCCGAGCGGAATTTTTTAGTCGCTGGGCTGGTCGCCCGGACTCACGGGCTGCATGACGACACCCCGATCAGTCCGGCGGAGGTCTCCTTCACCTCGAGCGTCGAGTCGGCGCTGGGCATATTTCTGGACCGGCTCGCTCCCGTAGAAGGCGTGTCGGCTCGGGAGCTGTTGGCAGCACTCGCCTTCGCCGAAGCGCCTGGCCTGCCACCCCAACTCTGGCAGCTCGCCGTGCGGGCGCTGACTGGCGTCGATGTCACAACCGCCCAGCTCACCAGGTTCGCCCATGGCTCAGCAGCGAACTTCCTCATCGAGTTTACCGGCGAGTCTGCGACCGTCGTGTTTCGACTTTTCCACCAGGCGCTGAGCGATGTCATGCGTGCGGACCGCGCGAGGTCGGTACTGTCAATGGACGACGAAAACGTTCTCACCAAGGCGTTCATCGGTTATGGCCGTCGGGCCGGCTGGGATCGCGCGCCCACCTATTTGTTCCGGTCCCTTCCGGGGCACGCGGTGCGCGCCGGGATGATCGACGGACTACTCGCCGACACCGGATACCTGCTGCGCGCCGACCTACGCCGGCTGATCCCTGCCGCGGCCCACGCCCGCACGCCTGCCGGATTACAGCGAGCTCACATTCTGCGGATGACCCCCCGGGCTATCCCAGCCGAACCACCGGAACGGCTGGCGCTGCTCAGTGTGACTGAGGCCCTCGACGGCCTCGATACGACGTTTCGCCACCACCCGGAAGGCGCTCCCTACCGGGCGCTGTGGGCCAACGCGTCGGAACGGGTCGTTCTGAATGGGCACACCGGCTGGGTAAATGGGGTGTGTGCGGTGCAGGTGGAGGGCCGGGAGTTACTCGTTTCCGCCAGTGGAGATGGCACGGTGCGGATCTGGGACCCGACCACCGGCGACACCGAACGCACACTGGCCGGGCACACCGGCGGAGTGCGCGGGGTATGCGCAGTACGGGTGGCGGACCGGGAGCTACTCGCTTCCGCCAGTGGAGATGGCACGGTGCGGATCTGGGACCCGACCACCGGCGACACCGAACGCACACTGGCCGGGCACACCGATG
>JBOHFC010000508.1:0-13397 GCA_050701375.1 Pseudonocardiaceae bacterium | reverse complement strand
CGAGAGCGTCGGCCAGGTCCTCCAGCAGACCCCGCCGGTTGAAGCCGCGCTCGCCCAGCTCCAGCATCGACAGGTACTGCTTGGTGATCCCGGCCAGGCCGGCCACCACTTCCAAGCTCAGCCCGCGGCGACGTCGGATCTTGCGAGCGAGCGCGCCGATGGTCGGCTGAGTGCGCGCGTCTTCGTCAACATCCATCAAGAACCACTCATCTCGCCGAGGTCATCCCTCGCCGAGACCTCCGGGAGCTACCCGGAGGTGTGCACCTCGGCGAAGGGGTACAGCACCAAGGCTACGCGGCTGCCCGTGGTGGACACTTCGCAGTCTCGATCCGATGCCGTCGTGCGGCTCGATTTCCTGTAGGGTGCCGCACCGGTACGGTTGGAGATCAACTGCGCGCTATCCGGGAGGACAGCGAACCGATGTGCTCTCGATGCCCCGAGTTCGACAACATGGTTCTTCGCGGCCGACGCGGCGACGCTGACGTCGAACTCGGCGGGCTGACAGCGGGGCCGCGTTGCGGGTGATCCGCTGTGACGGCTCCCCGGAGGCCGTCTGGGAGCTCGACGACGCGCTCCAGGCGATGCTGGCTGGAGACGACGCGGTGGCCCCGCTGGGGCCGGGACAGACAATGCCACCGCGGGACCCCGGCCCAGGCCAGGCGGTGCTGGGCACGTCGGGCTCCACCGGAGGGCACAAATGGGTGCAGCTCAGTGCCGCCGCGCTACGCGCCTCCGCCGAGGCCACCCACGTACGGCTCGGGGCCCCGGGCCGGTGGCTGCTGGCGCTGCCCACCCAGCACGTCGCCGGAGTCCAGGTGCTGGTTCGCGCGGCGCTCACGAGCAACCGGCCTGCGGTGCTCGACCTGCGCGGCGGGTTCGACCCAGCCGGGTTCGGCATCGCCGCACAGCGACTGACCGCCGAAGGCGGTCGGTGCTACACGGCATTGGTGCCCACACAGCTGGCCCGGTTACTGGATGCCGATCCCGGCCCACTCGCCGGATTCGACGCCGTGTTACTCGGCGGTGCAGCCACTCCGGAAGGGTTGCTGCACCGGGCTCGGGCAGCGGGAGTGCGGGTGGTGACCACCTACGGGATGACCGAGACCGCCGGCGGTTGCGTCTACGACGGGTGGCCGCTGGATGGGATCGAAATCCGGCTGGACGTCGCCGGAAGCGGAGGCGGCAGCGGGACCATCGAGCTGGCAGGTCCGATGCTCGCCACCGGGTACCTCGATGATCGCGCGCAGACCGCGGTGGCCTTCCGGGGTGGCTGGTTTCAGACCTCCGATCTCGGACGGCGCGACGGGCAGGGCCGGCTTCAGGTGCTCGGGCGAGCTGACGACGTGATCATCACTGGCGGGCTCAACGTGGCTCCGTCTGAGGTAGAGGCCGTGCTCACCGGTCTGCCCGGGGTTGCCGCCGCCTGCGTCGTCGGCCTGCCCGACCCGGAATGGGGACAGCGGGTCACCGCCGTGGTGATCCCCACCGATCCGGGACGACCTCCGGAGCCCGGTGCTCTGCGGGTCGCCGCCTGCCGGCTGCTCACCGGGCCGCAGGTGCCTAAGGAGATCGTCGTGTTCGACGCGCTACCGTTGCGCGGCGTCGGCAAACCGGACCGCGGGGCCGTCCGGACCATGCTCGTTGCTCGTAAAAGCTGAGCCCCTCCCCACTTCTGACCACGTTAAGCACATGTTCACCCACTCCGGGTATGGACGGGCGCGCGTATCACGGGTTCTGTAGTACCTACCGTCCCATCAACCACATCAGTCACAGCAGTACCAGAATCACAGTGATAACAACCGCCCGACCGTCAGGAGCATCCCGTGGTGCCGCCTGCTCGACGCTGCCGCCGTGCCCGCGGCACGGCCCGGCTTGCCGCCCTGGCCGTCGTCGCAGTGCTGGCGCTTCTCGGCGGGGTGGGTTTCCCGGCTTTCGCGCAAGACAGTGTCACTCAAGACAGGGTCACCACCTGGTCCGCCCGCCTCGCCCCGGATTGGAATGACACGAACGTGCGGTTCGCCGACGGCGGGCTGCGGCTCGGCTCCAACCCCGCCGGGCCGGCGAGCATCAGGTCCGGCCGCGCGGAGGGCATGCTCCTCACCCCGATGCAGCCGCTGGCCGAGCTCAGCAGCCAGGTGGCGACGGAGCTCGTCGCCGATCAGCCCGCCGGCTCGGCCGTCGCGGTGGACGTCCGGGGAACTCGCGGCGACGGATCGTGGACTGAGTGGGTGACCACCGGCTCGAAGGCGCCGGCCATGCTGGGCGCCGCGGTCACCGCCGTGCAGACCCGCATCGTGTTGCGCGCCGGCGCGGGGGGCGTTAGCCCAGTGGTGCGATCGCTGCGGCTGACCGCGCAACCCGGGGTAACGCTTCTCGCGGCCCGCCCGCGCAACGCCCGCAGCTACCGGGTGTTCGCCACCCGCGAAGGTCTCACCGGAGCCACCACGGCCAACGGGCATCTCATCCACGAACGGGATCACTTCGTCGCGTTGCCCTCGCGCCGGGGGCTGGCTCCCCGCGGTTCGGGCGACTACACGGTGAAGATCTGCGCGGGCAACGGGCGATGCGAATGGGCACCGGTGTGGGACGTCGGCCCGTGGAACACTACCGACGACTACTGGAACCCCGCCGAGGACCGCGAGTCCTGGCCCGACCTGCCACAGGGGACGCCGGAGGCTCAGGCAGCCCACGACGACGGGTACCACGACGGCCAGGACCAGTTCAGCCGCCCGGTGGTCAACCCCGCCGGGATCGACCTGGCCGACGGCACCTTCTGGGACGGTCTGGGGCTGCGCGACAACAGTTGGGTCACCGTCACCTACCTGTGGACTGACGCCGGAGCGCCGGCGATCGTCCAGCTACCGATCCTGCCCGTCCTCAGCGGCCCCGGCGCGCAGTACCCGGTGGTCGGCCTGGCGGCGCAGCGCGCGAAGCTGATCATCGAGTGCACCGAGACCGGAAGCGCTGGACCCGCCGATCAGTGGCTGCGAATCGGCCCGAAGCAGTTCATCTCCGCCGCGCACGTCACTATCACCGGGAGTCAAGCACCGGGTACCCGCTGCGCGACCCCGTAGGGTTGCACCGTGGCGAGCGTGGCGCAGTGGGTGCAGGGAGCGCGGCCACGCACCTTGCCCAACTCGATCGCCCCGGTGTTCGCGGGCTGGGGCGCAGCCGCAGCACTGGGCCCGTCGTACTGGACCGCGGCACACTGGGCGCGGGCGCTGTTAGCACTGGTCGTGGCGCTGGCACTGCAGATCGGGGTGAACTACGCAAACGACTACTCCGACGGCATTCGCGGCACCGATGCGCTCCGGGTGGGACCGATGCGGCTGGTCGGATCCGGGGTTGCGGCACCCAGGGCAGTGCGCACCGCGGCGCTGGCCAGCTTCGCCGTTGCCGGAGTGGCCGGACTGACGCTGATTGCACTAACCGGACAATGGTGGCTGCTGGCGGTGGGCGCCGCGTGTCTTGCCGGGGCGTGGTATTACACCGGCGGGTCCCGCCCCTACGGCTACTCCGGGTTCGGCGAGCTGGCCGTGTTCGTCTTCTTCGGGCTGGTGGCGGTACTCGGCACCGAGTACGTTGTCAGTGGGCGGATCACCCCCACCGGTGGCTTCGCGGCGGTCGCGGTAGGAGCGATGTCGGCCGCGGTGCTGGTGGCCAACAACCTGCGCGATATCCCCACCGACGCCGCGACAGCCAAGCGAACCCTTGCCGTTCGCCTCGGCGACCACCGGACCCGCATCCTCTACACCGCGCTGGTGGCAGTGCCGTTCGCGGTGACCCTCGGCTTTGCGCTCAGCCGGTGGGCCACGCTGGCCGCCCTGCTCGCCCTGGTTTTCGCGGTACCCGCGCTGCTGCGAATCGGGGGCGGGGCAACCGGACTGGAGCTGATCCCGGTTCTGCGCGACACCGGGTTGGCGTTGCTGGTGTGGGCGGCCACCACCGCCGCCGCGTTGGCGTTCTCAGCCAGCAGTGATATGGAGGGATACCTGGCGCTACCCGCGCTGCTCACCGTCGAGCTGCCGACGTAGCTGCTCCCGCTCGGCTTTCCGGCGCCCGGCAACCACGGCCAGCCCGGAGTTCACTCGGGCCCGCAACGAGCCCAGCAACAGCATCGACAACGGCAGCGCCAGCACCACCGCAAGCAGCGCCGACACCAGTAGCGGAACGCCGGCCAGGAACAAGAGCGATGCCGCGACGGTCACCATGCCCAGCCGGGCAGCGCTGTAGAGCGCGATATCGCGAGCGACTGTTCGGCCGGTCGGCGGGTTCTGGGGTGCCACCACGAGTACCGAGCTTAAACCAGTCGACTGGGCCGAATGCGTTGATATGTGTAGCGCTCCGGACAACGGGTACTTAACGGCCAGCGAAACAGCTCTTCAGCTGCACGGAGGCAGTCATGGGCACGATCGGTTGGATCATTCTAGGAGTCGTCATCGCGGTCGTGGTAGTGGCCGTCATCGTGGCGGCAGCGCTGGCGATGCGCTCGCGGGGCCGGGCTCGGCTGCAGGAACGATTCGGGCCCGAGTACGAGCGGGAGGTGGCCGCGCGCGGCAGTGAGCGCGACGCGGCACGGCACCTGAGCGACGTCGCGGATCGGCGTGATCGGCTGGACATCCGCCCACTCGATCGGACGGCCCGCGACCGTTACACCCGACAGTGGGCGACCGTGCAGTCCGATTTCGTCGACCGGCCGTCAGGGGCGCTCGACGGAGCTGACCGGCTGATCACCGATGTGATGCGCGACCGTGGCTACCCAGTGGAGGACTTCGGTGAGCGTGCCGAGCTCGTCGCCGCGGACCACCCCCAGGTCGTTGAGCATTACCGCGCGGCCCATGCCGCGCGACGGGATCATCAGGGCGGCCCGGGCGCAGTCGACACCGAGGAGCTCCGGCAGGCGTTCGTGCATTACCGCGCGCTGTTCGACGAGCTTGTGCTCGACCACTGAGCCGCGAGCCATCATCACGGAGGTAGGAGATGGATACGAAGCTAGAGTCCGAGGAGCCCGAACGGCGAGAAGGTATAGGCGGGCGAGTACGTCGTTTCATCGACAGTGAGTTGAACCGCGCCCTGGACAAGAAGGACCGCGCGACCGACGAGGGCGATACCGACCATGGTGATTCCCCGGCTCGGCTACCGGAAGATGCCGCGACTCAGCCACTGGAAGACACCCCGAGCCAGACCCCTGGATTGGCCCGGCCGCCGGAACCTGACCGTCCCTATGACGACCCGACCGGTCACCTCGGCCACCCGGTGACCACCACGCCTGTTGAACCCGCTTCCGATTCCGCTGCGTACGGCTCCCCCGCATACGACTCCCCTGCACACGATTCACCCGTGCCCGAACCGCGCGGTGAGAAGGCTGCCGGCGGCCAGGTCCACGACCGCTCGAATACGGAGGCCGGCGCCGATGGCAGTGCACAGCGAATAGGGCTGCTCAATGACCCGGCCGGCCTGCGTGACCAGTGGCAACGCGTGCAGGGCACGTTCGTCGACGACCCGCAACGTGCGGTCCTTGAGGCTAGCGTGCTCGTCGACCGGACGTTGGAAGAGATTCGCCAGAACGTCGCCCGCGGGCAGACCGGTGACCCGACATCAACCGAGGACCTGCGGATGAGCTTTCAGCGCTACCGCGAGTTCTTCCAACGGCTGCTGTCGGCGTGATGAGCTCGGTGACGGCAACCCGCCGTTCAGCCGAGAATAATCAAACGAGGGAGAATAACGATGGGTCTTGCCGATAAAGCCCAGAACAAGGCCGAAGAGCTCAAAGGCGAGGGCAAGGAGGCCGCCGGTAAGGCGACCGACAACGATGAGCTCAAGGCTGAGGGTAAGACTGATCAAGCGAAAGGCAATCTGAAGCAGGCTGGCGAAAAAGTCAAGGACGTCTTCAAGTAACGAGGCACCGACCTGCCCCTGCTCGATGCGGAATGTGGCCCCTGACCGGTTACGCGGTCAGGGGCCACATTTTCTGCTCCCCACTGACATCGCGGTCCGCTACGTGGAACACCTCACTACGAGCCTCGGGGACCGGGCGGCGAGGTCGGTTCCGGCTGTCGGTGCCGCCCCAGCCCGATCCACTTGAAGGCTTGGGCCCTTTCTGACCGCGCAGGGCCGTGCTTGGGCGATCCCGAGCGAACGCCTGGCATGGCACGCGGGCGCTGAGTTCGTCCGGGAATCGGGTCAAGCCCCTACAGTAGGAGAGTCCCGACGCCGGGTTGAGGCACCGATTTGCCAGGTTCATCCCATTACCGACGCTTTACCTCTACAGCACCGTTCGAGTACCTGGCGCGTGACCTGTCACGATACTCCGGTAGGTCCAGACTGTGAGGTCCTTGGGGAGGCCCGCGATGTCCCAGGCACAGCCCTCTGAACGCCTGCTGACCCCTGGGGAGGTAGCCGCGTTGTTCCGGGTGGATCCGAAAACGGTCACCCGGTGGGCCTCCGCAGGGCGGATCGGCTCGATTAGAACTCCGGGCGGTCACCGGCGGTTCCGGGAGACCGAGGTGCGGGCGCTGCTCGCCTCGCTTACCACCCCGGCGCCACTGTCAGACCGCCCTTCCCGAAGGGCCGCCGGATGACATCCGGGTGACAGGTTCGCAGGCTTCCCACGACGCTACTACGCTGGGTGGTGACGTGGAGGAGGTGGCCGCCGTGCCGTACCTGATGGCGGCGATCGGGGTTGCGGGGGTCGCCGCGCTGCTGTGGAAGGCGTTGGGCCCGCAGCGCCCACCCGTACGCTCAGTGCTCGCACCGGATGACGATCCGGAGTTCATTCGAGGTTTGAACCGTAAGCGCCAGCAGCCCGGAGACGAGGGCTGACCCGTTTTCGCTACCGGCTGGCCCAAGTGACCGCATGCGGGAAGTCGTCAGCGACCGTCGCCGCCAGCTCCAACGCGGCCAGCCGGGTGCTGTGCCCGAGGCGGTCGAGGTCGATCTCACCGCCCTCGTCGAGGTGCTCATCGAAGGGCATCCGGCAGACCGAGCGGCAGCGCGCAGCGAAATGCGTAGCGACCCGCTCGAGGTCAACCTTGCCCGCGGTGGGCCGTACCGAGTTGATCACAGCGACTGACCGGCTGACCAGCTCGCGGTAGCCGTGCGCATCCAGCCAGTCCAGGGTGGCCGATGCCGAACGTGCGCCATCGATCGAACTGGAGGAGACGATGACCAGGGAGTGCGCCAGATCCAGAACCCCCTTCATCGCGGAGTGCATCAGCCCGGTCCCGCAGTCGGTGAGCACGATGTTGTAGAAGTGCTCGAGCACGTTGACCGTGCGCCGGTAGTCGGCCTCGCTGAACGCCTCGGATACCGCGGGATCCTGCTCACTGGCGAGGATCTCGAGGCGGCTGGAGCTCTGCGAGGTATAGGCCCGGATATCGGAGTAGCGGCGGATCCCCTCGGCGTCGCGGAGCAGATGCCGCACCGTGGCGCTGGTCTCCAGTGGGATCTTCTGGGCCAGCGTGCCCCGGTCAGGATTGGCGTCCACCCCGATCACCCGGTCACCGCGCAGCGACGCGAGAGTCGAGCCCAGCGTGGCGGTGATCGTGGTTTTGCCGACGCCGCCCTTCAGGCTCAACATCGCGATCTTGTAGCAACCGTTCAGCGGTTGGTTGACCCGGGAGACCAGTTCCGCACGCTGCAGGTCGGCGGTGCTCTCCCCGAGGTTGACCGAACCCCGAGAGGCGACGAACAGTGCCCGGCGCCAACCGGACCGCGGGCCGCTACGCGTCTGCCGAAGTAACTGCGCGCTGGACAAGTCGTGCGACGAGTCCACCGGCTGGCCACGAAGCTGATTCGGGCGAGACGGGCCGCTGCTCGCGGGCTCGTCGGGTCGTCCGATCACGCCTGGTTGCCTCCGATGGGAGCCTGGTTGTCTCCGACGGGGGAGAGTGTCACAGCCCGGCGTACGAGTGCAAGCCCGCAACGACGATGTTGACGAAGAACAAGTTGAACAGCATCACCGCGAAACCGACGACGTTGATCCAGGCCGCCGGCACACCACGCCATCCGGCCGTGGCCCTGGCGTGCAGGTAGCCCGCATACACCACCCAGGCGACCAGAGCGCACGTCTCCTTGGGATCCCAGCCCCAGTAGTGGCCCCATGCGGCCTCGGCCCAGATCGCGCCGGCGATGATCGCGAAGGTCCAGATCGGGAAGGCGACCACCGCGGTGCGGTAAGCCACCCGGTCCAGGGTGGTGGTATCCGGCAGCCGGGTGGCGATCCGTGAGCTGGCCGGCGCAGCGACCAGGGAGCGCGCACTGGCGACCCCGGAGACCAGCAGGATGCCCGTCGCTGTGATAGCCGCGGAGACATGGATGGTGATCCAGTACGAGTTGAGCGACGGGATCAGCGGCGCGGCCTGCGCGTACAGCACCGTGCCACCCAAGAACATCAGCACCACAACGGGCAGCAGCACGAACCCGCCTAGCCGGCGCAGCAAAGTGGCGGCATTGCGCTGGCGGTACAACGCAACCAGCCAACCAGCCACCGCAACGCAGCAGACGGCCGACACGAACTCGTACATGTTCGCCCAGGGCACGCGCCCGATCGCGGCACCGCGCAGCGCCAACGAGCTGGCGTGCACCAGCACCGCGAGCCCGGTCAGCGCCACCGCGGACCGACCGATCCGCTCAGGTTTTCCGCGCAGTGGCTCGCTTGGCGGAGCTAGGGTCGCGACCGCACCGCTGCCACCGGCAGCCACCCGCCCAGCTGCGGTGGCCACCGGGATTCGACTCGCTGAGTATTCGACGGCGTGCAGGACCATAGCGAGGAGATAGAGAACCAGCGCCGTGCCATACGCGACGTCGCTGTAGTATTCCACAACCGGGTTGATCGGCACTCGCTCATCCCCGTTCCTTCGATAACACAGTCGGCACCGGTGCCTGTGCCCGACCGGGCGGCAGCACGTCAGCGGCGATCTGGTCGAATTCCTCGCCGTAGCCGGCGGCCTCAGTCCGGGCCAACCCACCCAGCTCGACCACGGTACCGGCCGGTTCCGCCGGTGTGACGCGCACCCACACCCGGCGGCGCTTGACCGTCAGGGACACCGCAAGGCCGCAGAGCACGAGCATCGCGAAGCCGAGCACCCAGAGCTGCGTCGGGTCGTAGGAAACCTGCAGTGACACGAAGCGGGTGACCCCGTCGAAGTGCACCACCGTCCGGTCCGGCAGGGTGACCTGCTGACCGGGCAGCAGGTTCGTTCGCGCCACCTGCTTCAGCCGGCCCGAGTCCACCATGGACTGATCGACGGTGAAGATCGACTGACCACGGCCGGAGTTGTTGCCGAGATCGCCCTTGAGCACGTCGATCGCGACTGCCGGATCAAGCATGTCCGGGAACGACGAGGACAGCAGTGAACCTCGAAAGGCAGCGGTCGGCGCGAACAGCCCCGTGATCGCGAGCTGGCCGGTACGCCGCACCGCGTCGTCGGTGATCCCGGGTGGGTCGAACTTGGTGGTGCCCTCCGACAGCATGGTGGCCAGCTCCACCGGCGGCCACTGCACCACGGCGCTGCGCTGCTGCCCGTCCGGGAAGGTGACCGTGAACCGCGGTGCGTAACCGTGGCCGAGCAGGTACACCCGGGTGCCGCCGATCCGCAACGGTTCGTTGACCTCCAACAGGTACGGATGCCACCTGCCGGAGGCGATGTCGTCGGGCCCCTGATAGGTGATGGCGGCGCGGTACTCCTGCGGCGTCCCGTTGGGTAGGAAGGTCGGCGTGAACGAGTTGACCTGCACGCAGAACGGGGTCAGCGCGGTGCCGTCGACCATCCGGCCGGGACGGAACGAGTCGTAGTCCAGCGAGCCCGAGTTGCAGAACTGTGAACCGTTGGCGAGCACGATCACCTGCCCCTCATAACCGACCAGCTTGCCGATCGCGAAGGACACCAGCAGCCCGAGCAGGGCGAGGTGGAAGACGAGATTGCCCGCTTCGCGCAGGTAACCCCGCTCGGCGGACAGTGTTCGGACGCCGCCGGGCTCCTCGCGCTCGGCGATGCGCCAACCACGCAGCCGCCGCCGGGCAGCCGCGATGACCTCAGCAGGGGTGCTGGCGGACTCACCGGCGGCGTGGTGCGGCAGTCGGGCGAGGTTGCGGGGGGTGGCCACCGGGGCCCGGCGCAGCTGCCGCGCGTAGTCCATGCTGCGCGGCACCACACAGCCCACCAGCGACACGAACAGCAGCAGGTAGATCGCGGCGAACCAGGGGCTGGCGAAAACCTCGAAGAAACCCAACCGATCCAACACCGGAGCCAATATCGGGTGCTGCGTGGTATAGGTCCGCACCCGCTGGGCGTTGAGCGAGTACTGCGGCAGCAGAGCCCCCGGCAGCGCGGCCAACGCCAGCAGGAACAGCAGCGCCAGCGCGGTACGCATGCTCGTCAACCCGCGCCAGGTATTGCGAGCCAACACGCTCAGCTGGGTCAATCGGGCCATCAGCGGGTTCAGTCGCGCCATCAGATCGGCGTCTCGAAACCACGGACCGGCTCTTGGAGCACAGCGATGAACTCCGCCCACACCCCGGTTACCAGCGCCAGCCCGACCACGATGAGCAACGCCCCACCAGCCAGCTGGACCCCGCGGACGTGCTCGCGCAGCCAGGACATCGCTCGGACCGCTCGACGGGCGCCGAAAGCAAGCAGTAGGAAGGGAACCCCCAGCCCCAGGCAGTAGGCTGCAACCAGCAACACTCCGCGAGCCAGACCGCCGCCAGGCGTGCCGACGGCCAGCGCGATCACCCCGGCCAGCGTCGGTCCCAGGCACGGTGTCCAGCCGAGACCGAATACCGCGCCCAGCAACGGAGCGCCGAGCATGTGCCGGGGTCCCAGTCCCGGCCGCGGATGCACGCGGAGGTCGCGCTGCAGCCTGGGGACCATCCCGACGAACACCAACCCCATCGCGATGGTGATCACACCGCCGACGCGCTGCAGGATAACCTCGTTGAGGGTCAGCCGGTCCGCGATGCCGAGCACCGTCACCACGCTGGCGGTGAACACGACCGAGAAACCGAGCACGAACAGCGCGACCGCACCCAGCACCCGTCCCCGGCTGCGGTCGCCGTCGGCAATGTCGCTGTCAGCACCGACGAGCCCGGTGAGGTACGCCAGGTAGCCCGGCACCAGCGGCACTACGCACGGCGAAGCGAAGCTGACCGCGCCGGCCAACACCGCCAACACCGCCGCCAGCACTAGCGGCCCGGAGATGGCGAATTCGGTGAGCCCCACATCGCCCAGCGTAGGTAGCCCTTCAAGAACCCCCAACCCCGGCCCCGGGCGCTCTCAACGGCTACCAACCCCCGGGGTACCTGAGACCGCAGGCAGGCTGGACGGGCACACCGGGCAGACGTCAGGCCTCAGCCGCGATGCGCTGCACCACTGGCTGCAGATCCGTCGCGTGGATGGCGTGCAGGAATACCGCGGCAACCCGGTGGTGGCGGTCCAGCACGATGGTCAGTGGCACCACTGAACGGGGGACACCGTTGAGCGCGAGCAGCGTCCGGGCGGGCGGGTCGAAGATCGACGGGTAGGTGAGGCCGAAGTCGCGGGCGAAGTCCGCACCGGCCTGCCGGCTGTCCCGGACATCGATCCCGATGAATTGCACCCGCTGAGCCGACGTAGCACCAGCCACCCGCACCAGGTCGCCGGCTTCGGACCGGCACGGCCCGCACCACGAACCCCATATGTTGAGCACCATCGCCTGGTCGGGGTAGTGCGCCAGGGACACCGGCGTCCCAGGTTCGGTCACGCTGTCCCCGGACAGCTCACCGACGGTACCCCTGGTGGCCGGCGGATCGTAGAAAATATCGGTCTTGCCCCCTGGCGTGACGAATTCGAAAGTGCCGCCGTGGGTTACCGCATCGGTGCCCGTAGCGCAGCCAGCCACCAGGAGAGCCCCTGCCAATAGCAACAACGCACGCCTCATGCCCCGGTCACCCTCGGGTCCGAGCTGCCCGCGGGCTGGCTGTAGCACACTTCGAGCAAGGCGTCGCCGTCGAATACCAGGCTGGTCAGCGACGCCAGGGCGCACTGCCTGCGCCGCGGGTCGTGCCAGAGCCGCTGCCCCTCCAGGTGCCGGCGCAACGTGTAGATCGGCAGCTGATGCGACACGCACACTGCCTCGTGCCCGGCGGCAAGGTCGCGGGCGCGATACGCCGCGGCGAGCATCCGGTGGGCGATCTGCCGGTACGGCTCTCCCCAGGACGGCCGGAACGGGTTACGCAGTTTGGGCCACGACCGCGGGTCACGCAACGCCCCATCACCGACTGACACGCGCGCCCCCTCGAAGACATTGGTCGCCTCGATCAACCCCTCATCGGTCACCAGCTCCAGCCCATGTCGGGCGGCGATCGACTCCGCGGTCTGCTGTGCCCGCAGCAACGGCGAGGCAACCACGTGCACCACGTCACGATCGGCGAGATGCGCGGCGACTTTCCCGGCTTGGCCGAGGCCGACGTCGGACAGTCCGAAGCCGGGTAGCCGGCCGTAGAGGATGCCCTGCGGGTTATCCACCTCGCCGTGGCGCAGCAGGTGAACCACGGTGCGGCTCATGCTGGTTGGCTGGCTAGCGCGGCAGCCCGGGCGGCATGTGGCACCGCCGCGGCGATCACCCCGAAAGCCTCCTCGTCCAGCGCCGCGGAAACGAACCAGGACTCGAACGCACTGGGCGGAGCATAGACGCCGTGCTCGAGCAGGGCGTGGAAGAACGCCGGGAAGCGCCAGATCTCGGTGGCTCGCACCGCGGCGTAGTCCCGCACCGATCCGCCGGTGGCGCCGGTGAAGAACACGCTGAGCATCGAGCCCGCGGACTGCACCAGGTGCGGCACGCCTTGGGCGTCCAACGCCTGATCGAGCAAGCCGGCCAGCCGGGTCGCCGCCACATCCAACTGGGCATAAACGTCCCGGTCGGCGGCCCGCAGCGTGGCCAACCCGGCGGCCACCGCGACCGGGTTCCCGGACAGCGTGCCGGCCTGGTAGACCGGGCCGGCCGGGGCGAGCCGGGACATGACGTCCGCGCGGCCGCCGAAGGCAGCGGCCGGCAGCCCGCCGCTCATCACCTTGCCGAACGTGAACAGGTCCGCGTCGACCGGGTCGAGGCCGTACCAACCCGCGGGCGACACCCGGAAGCCGGTCATCACCTCGTCCATGATCAGCACCGCGCCGTGCTTGAACGTGATCTCGCGCAGTGCCTCGTTGAAGCCGGGCAGCGGCGCGACGGTGCCCATGTTCCCGGCCGCGGCCTCGGTGATCACGCAGGCGATGTCGGGGCCGAACTCGGCGAATGCAGCCTCGACCGCCGCCACGTCGTTGTAGGGCAGCACGATCGTGTCGGCGGTCTGCGCACCGGTGACCCCCGGGGTGTCCGGCAGCCCGAACGTGACGACGCCGGAGCCGGCCGCGACC
>JBOHFC010000507.1:0-14138 GCA_050701375.1 Pseudonocardiaceae bacterium | reverse complement strand
CATTTTGGTTGCTTGAAACGTCCGCGCTGTCGAGTTCACGACACCAGATCCACTCGACTGCGGTCAGGTCACCCCGTCGTCACAAGAGTGTGCGGCGAGACGACACCGGCGCGATGGTGGTGCTCGTGCGCGGTGGCATCGATCTGGCGTGTTGGCCGTTGGTGAGAACCTGCCGTCCGGACCTCGCCGTGGTCGAGGAGGCGGCCCGGTTGCAAATCGCAGCCCGGCGGCTGGGCTGCTCGATCCAGCTGCGCGGCATGTGCACCGAGTTGCGGGAGCTACTGGCCCTGCTTGGTTTGACTGAGGTCGTGACTGGTCTACGGCAGGTGAGCGGGCAGGCCGAAGGTCGCGAACAGGCTGGTATCGAGGAAGTTGTGATGCCCGACGATCCGGTCGCCTGAGATCTCGATGATCTGCAGAGCGAACGGCTGGAAGCCCCCCTGGCCGTCCGGGCGGTAGGAGCCGAACGCGGGACCGCCGTTGGCCGCCGTTGCCACCAGGCGCGAGCCACGGCACCCGCAGCCCTGACCGAGGAACCACCGACCCATCTCGACCGGGCCGCGCAGCCAGAGGTCGTGAGGCGGCATTGACATGACGGCGTCGTCGTGCAGGAGCGATACCAGCGCGGTGATGTCGTAGCGCTCGAAGGCATCGACATATCGGGCGAGCAGCGCCCGCTGGTCGGCGTCCACTGTGGGCGAGCGCAAGTCGTCCACAGTGCGGGTCGCGAGGGTGGCCCGGGCTCGTTGTAGCGCGCTGTTGACCGATGCCACGCTGGTCTCAAGCAACTCGGCGACCTCGGTTGCCTGCCAGCGCAGCACGTCCCGCAGGATAAGAACCGCTCGCTGCCTGGCCGGCAAGTGCTGTAAGGCGGTCACGAACGCCAGCCGGACGGTTTCCCTCGACACCGCCACCTCGGCCGGGTCGCCATCCCCGGATAGAGTTCGGGCGTCGGGGACGGGCTGCACCCAAGCGTGCTCGGGCAGCATCGGGCCCAGGGACGCCTCCGCGGTCGAGGACGGTCCCAGATCCATCGGCCGAGCCCGCCTCTCGCGGCCCCGCAGCATGTCGAGGCACACATTGGTGGCGATGCGGTAGAGCCATGACCGTACGGCGGAGCGGCCCTCGAAGCTGTCGAGGCCCCGCCAGGCCCGCACCATCGTCTCCTGTACGGCGTCATCGGTCTCGAAGCAGGAACCGAGCATCCGGTAGCAGTAGCCGGTAAGTTCCCGGCGGTGCTGCTCCAGGTCCTCCGAGCGGACCTCGCTGCTGCCGACAGTATCGGGACGGGTGGGCACGAGCGCCCATGCTACGCCGACGCATCGACCGCGGGTGCACAAACCGATGAGTCTGCCCACTGACGATCGTCATATGGGGGATGATGCCGGCCGGCTTTAAGTCGGTGGGTCGATCCGGAGAGGAGCTACGGATGAGCGGCGTACGGGTACTGGTGGGCACCCGCAAGGGTGCGTTCGTCTTGACGTCGGACGGGCAGCGGAAGCGGTGGGACGTCAGCGGTCCGCACTTCGCGGGCTGGGAGATCTACCATGTGACTGGATCACCCGCGGACTCGGATCGGCTGTATGCGTCGCAGTCCAGCGGCTGGTTCGGGCAGCTGATCCAGCGCTCCGACGACGGCGGCACGACGTGGCAGCCGATGGGTAACCAGTTCTCCTACGACGGCGTCCCCGGTACCCACCAGTGGTATGACGGCACGCCACACCACTGGGAGTTTGCGCGCGTCTGGCATCTCGAACCATCGCTGACCGATCCGGACACCATCTACGCGGGCGTCGAAGACGCCGCCCTGTTCCGCTCGGTCGATGGAGGGCAAACCTGGCATGAACTGTCCGGGCTACGCGACCACGACTCGGGATCCTCCTGGCAGCCAGGTGCCGGTGGGATGTGCCTGCACACGATCGTGCAGCATCCGAGTGACCCCGGTCGGATGTTCGTGGCCATCTCAGCAGCCGGAGTGTTCCGGACCGACGACGCCGGCAAAACCTGGCGCCCGACCAACCGCGGTCTGCGCTCCGAAGCAATCCCGGACCCGACCGCCGAGGTCGGCCACTGCGTGCACCGCCTCGCAATGCACCCGTTGCGCCCGGATGTGCTGTTCATGCAGAAGCACTGGGACGTCATGCGCAGCGACGACGCCGGCGAGTCGTGGCAGGAGATCAGCGGTGATCTGCCTACCGACTTCGGGTTCCCGATCGCCGTGCACGCGAACGAGCCGGACACCATCTATGTCGTCCCGATCAAGAGCGACTCGGAGCATTACGTGCCTGAGGGAAAGCTGCGGGTGTACCGCAGTCGGACGGGCGGGCACGAGTGGGAGGCACTCACCAAGGGTCTGCCGCAAAGCGACTGCTACGTCAACGTGTTACGCGACGCGATGGCCGTCGATTCGCTCGATTCCTGCGGTATCTACTTCGGAACGACGGGCGGTCAGGTGTACGGGTCGGCTGATGCGGGGGACAGTTGGGCGCCCATCGTTCGAGATCTGCCGTCTGTGCTGTCCGTGGAAGTCCAGACCCTGCCATGATCCGCCTGCGGCTTCCGGCGCATCTGCGAACGCTCGCGCAAGTCGATGGCGAGGTGCGGCTGCACGTGGATGGTCCGGCCACCCAACGCTCGGTCCTCGACGCGCTCGAGGCCCGCTATCCCGTGTTACGCGGAACGATCCGTGATCGCGTCACGCTCCAGCGGCGCGCCTTTGTGCGCTTCTTCGCCTGCGAGCAGGATTTGTCCCACGAATTGCCGGACAGCCCGCTACCTCACGAGGTCGCAACGGGGGTGGAGCCATTTCTGGTGGTGGGGGCGATGGCGGGCGGCTAAGGGTTGGTTGGCGCACTACGATGCGGTCGTGGCTGGAGCAGATGCCGGCACCAGAGTCCTGGTCGTGATGGCCCATCCCGACGACGTCGACTACGGAGCGGCGGGCACGGTTGCGCACTGGGTGCGCCGGGGGTGGCCCGTCACCTACTGCGTCGTGACTGATGGGGACGCCGGACACTCCGACCCGGCGGTCGATCGGGCCGAACTGACCGCGATCCGGCGGCGGGAACAATGGGAAGCGGCCCGGATCGTCGGAGTTGACGACGTCCGGTTCCTGGGTCTGCGTGACGGCCTGGTGGAGCCCGGACCGGCATTGCGCCGCGACATTGCCCGGGTGATCCGCCAGGTGCGCCCTCACCTGGTCCTGACGCACAGCCCGGAACGCAATTACCTTCGGGTCAAGTCCAGTCACCCCGACCATCGTGCGGTGGGGACAGCGACACTCGATGCCGTCTACCCGGATGCTCGCACTCCGTGCGCATTTCCAGAACTACAGCTCGAGGAGGGGCTGGGTGCGTGGTCGGTTCCGGAGGTCTGGTTGCGAGGCGGTCCCGTCGCGGACCGATTCGTGGACGTGACGGACACCTTCGAGATCAAGATGGCGGCGATCCGAGCCCACCGGAGTCAGGGCGGCGCTGAGCTTGGATTCGACGGGGTGATGCGGGTCCGGCTCGCTGCTCTCGCGGCTGACGCAGGGCTGCCGCAGGGCCGACTCTGCGAAGCGTTCCAAGTGGTCAGCACCGCCTGACTCGGCCACGGCACCGTCCCCCGCCGCGCAGGCTGGTCATCCGCGCGTGGAAAGAAGTTCGCGACTGAGGTATCACCGGCGCCCCCTCGTCCCTCTTCAGTAGTGCAGCGACGGACGGTCGGCTCGGGGCTCGGGGGAGGTTCTGCGGCATGCCGCATGTCTTGTTCATGAATGCCATGTACCGCCACAAGATGAAAAGCTTCCAGACAGCGCGGGAAATGGGCTGCAGGATATCCGTGGTCGGGCCGGATCTGCCTGATTGGGCGGTCCCCTTCACGGACCGCTTCATTCGGGCTGACACGGCTGACTCCTACGGTCTGGAGCAGGCCGTCGTCGCCCTGACAGCAGTCCACAGGGAGGAACCCTTCGACGGCGTGGTGACGTTCTGGGACCACGGCGTGCTGCCGGCGGCGAAGGTCGCGCAGGCACTGGGGTTGCCCGGCGACGCCGCCTCGGCGGCCCGGGTGCGGAACAAGGCAGCCATGCGCGAAGCACTCGGGGAATACGGTGTCCCAGGTCCGGCCTTTGCCAAGGTCAGCGACTGGGCACAGTTGCGTGATGGTTCGGCGCGCATCGGTTTCCCGGCCATCTACAAGCCGACTGGCGCGGCCGGCAGTGCCGGCGTCGTACGGATCGACTGCGCGGCAGACCTGCGATCGGCGTTCGACAACGCCCGTCGGTACGTCAACCCGGAAAGGGACCCCTTTTTCGCTTACTATCCGCATGAATTCGTTCTTGAAGAATTTGTTGAGGGTTTGGAGGTCAGCGTTGAGGGGGTTGTGGCCGGAGGGGAGGTCCACATCGTCGGCGTCACCGAGAAAAAGGTTTGTCCGGAAACTTTCGTGGAGATTAGGCATGTTCACCCGGCTAGAATCGCCTCGGAAGAACGAAATGAGGTCGAGAGTATTGCTTCGGCAGCGGTCCGTGCCCTGGGCCTGGCTGAATGTGGATTTCATGCGGAGATAATCCTCACCGCGTCCGGTGGTCAGGTCGTGGAGGTCAATGGTCGGCTCGGCGGGGATTTCATCGCCTCGCACCTGGTTCCGCTGGCCACCGGCATCGACCTCACCCGAGCGACGATCGCCACGGCTATGGGTCGTCCGGTTGACCTCAGCCCAGTTCGCTCCTGCGGGGCATGTATCCAGTTCCTGGTGGCAGCGCGGCCAGGAACGGTGCAGCGGTGGACTGGCCTGGAGGCTGCCAGACGGGTGCGGGGAGTGGTTGAGTTTGGCGTCAACAAGCAGGTGGGCGATTCTGTGCTGGTCCCTCCTGAGGGTTTTTTCGACACTAGGATCTGCTTCGTTATTACGCAGGGAATCGATGCGGACGACGCTGTAGCCAGGGCCGAGAAGGCGCTGTCATTGGTGCGTTGCCGGATAGCTGGGCCGACTCGACGGCTGGCCCGTCGCCCGCTTGTCTCGTCCTTTTCCGGTTTGGCTCGTTCTGCTCGATCCCAGGACGACTCATGACTGCCGTAGATCCATTGCTTCTGATTGGCGGTGCGAGCCTGCCCGCCGGGCAAGATTGCCTGGAGCAGGCGGCCGCCCGCGGAATCACTGTCTGGTTGGCCGACACTCCAGCGAACCTCGCCCGGGTGCCCCAACTCACCGAACGTGCCGATCGGATACTCGAGCTTCGCTACAATGCGCCGGATTTCTGCGTCGCCTGGGCACGCTCCCAACACGGTCGGCAGGGGTTTCTGGGCGTCTACGGGTTCCGGGAGCAGGCCGTGCAATCGGTGGCCGCAATGTCCGAGGTGTTCGGTACCGCCGGCATCGGCCTCGGCACAGCCCAGAGGTTGCAGGACAAAGCCGCCTGCCGACAGGCCCTGCGCGAATGCGGCTTTCGCCAACCGTCGTCCGTACGGTGCCGGGATCGGGCCGACGCGCTGCGTTTCATGGTTGCCCACAAGGCGGGTCCCTGGATAGTCAAGCCACCGGCTGCACAAGGCAGCGTAGGTATCAGTTTGCTCAACTCGCCCGAGGAACTCGACCTTGCACTGAGCCATCTGATCAGTTCATACGCGGATTTCACTCGTGATGTCGGTGGGATTCCGGACCAGATGACCGCGAGTGCAGAACCGGCGCCGGTCTTCCTCTTGGAGTGCTTCCAGAACGGAACTGAGTACAGCGTGGAGGGGGTGTGCATCGACAGCCGCCCCCGGGTCTTGGTCGTCACCCAGAAGTTGACCACAGGCCCCCCGCACTTCGTGGAGATCGGGCACTCCATGCCCGCCGGCCTGGAACCGTTTCAGCAGGAGGCGGTGGAGGGCACAGTCCGTGCTGCACTCACCGCCCTCGGGCTGACCTGGGGTGTTTTTCACGCGGAGTTCTGGATCGATGGGAGCGAGGTCGTGCTCGGCGAGATCCATGCCCGGCCCGGTGGAGATCACATCCACACGATGACTCAGTACGTCACAGGGCTCGAATTGCATGGGACGGTGTTCGACCAGTTTCTGGGGCGCCCGGTGGCAGCCGCACGTGCTCGCCCGCTGCTCGGCGCGGCGATCCGCTTCCTCACCCCTGCATCGGGACAGATCACGAGGGTGACCGGCTGGGAGAACGTGCTGGCAGATCCACGGGTCCTCACCAGCCACTGCGACCTGGCGGTCGGGGGAGTCGTCCGGCCACTCACTTCCTATCTGGACCGGTCTTCTTACGTTGTCACGACGGGGTCGACCCGGGAAGCGGCAGTCGACAGTGCGATTGAGCTGAGCAACGCGGTGCGAGTCGACACAGATCGCTGCCCGAGCACCGAAACCTATCCGTCTCTCGACCTGGACCGGCAAACCTCATGATCGCCATGTCTTCGATTTCCACCGGGTCGGCCAGGACCGACCAGGCCCACCTGGCCGCTCTGCGACCGGAGCTACCAGCGGTGACCGCCGGCGGCTACTTCAACAGCGGCTACACCGGTCCGCTGTGCGGCGCCGCCCACAAGGCTGCCCTCGCCACCGCCGAGCGGGAGTACCGGGTCGGCCGAATGGGCTGTCACGCGCGGGCAGAGCGGGAACGAATTCACGCCGAGGCCCGCGCCCGCTGCGCGGCCCTGCTGGGTGCCGGGCCGGGCGAGATCGCCCTGACCCACCACACCACCGACGGCATGAACGTGGTCGCCCATGGACTGCCCTGGCGACCGGGTGACAACGTGGTGAGCACCAAAGTGGAGCACAAGGGTGGGATCCTGCCGCTCGGTGTGTTGCGCCACCGGTACGGCGTCGAGGTCCGGGCCGTCGCCTGGTCCCCGGGTGAACCGTTGAAGGATCTTCCCCGCCGGATCGCTGAGGCGGTGGACGGCGGTACGCGGCTCATCGTGGTTTCGCACGTCAGCTATGTCGACGGTGGTGTTCTGCAGCTCGAACCAGTCCTGGCGGCCGCGCGCCGACATGGCTCCGCCGTCGACGGCGCCCAGGCTGCGGGTGTGCTGCCGATCGACGTGGCGGCACTGGATGTCGACGCCTACGCGATCTCCGGTCAGAAGTGGCTGTGCGGTCCTGAGGGCACTGGCGCGCTCTATGTGCACCCACGCTGCCTCGACCGGATCAGCCAGACCGTGGTGGGCTGGGCCTCCATCAAAACGTGGGAAATGGACGGGCACTTCGTGCCCAACTCCGATGCCACCCGATACGAGGTCGGCACCCGGAATCTGCCGCAGATCGCGGCTTTCGCGGCGGCGATGGACTGGTTGCGCGGGCAAGTAGGACTGCCCTGGGCTGCCGCGCGTACCGCTGCCATCGCCGAGCGAGCCCGCGAGCGTCTCTCGCACGGCACCGGCTTCACCGTCCTGACGCCCGAGCAGCACTGCGGGCTCGTGACGATCCGAACCCCATTGCCGGCGGAAGAATTGGTCCGGCGAATGGCGGTCCGCGGTTTTACCGTTCGTTCGCTTCCAGGCTACGACTGTGTTCGCGCCTCGATCGGTTTCTTCCACACCGAAGAGGAGGTTGAGGTGCTCATTGAGACGCTCATCGACTCGGCAGGTGCATGACGTTTCCGTTACGCATAGGGAGCAGCAGCGTGAACCCTCACCGTAGCCCCTCTGGCTACCCTTCTGTGATCAATCGAACCCGAAAGGTGCTGCGTGGCACCGTCCACGTTCCGACGTCCAAGCCGCACTCGCAGCGGGTTTTTCTCATGGCGGGCCTCGCCGAGGGCACGTCACTGATACTGCGGCCCAATGTCTGCACCGAATCGGAGATCCTGCAACAGGCGTGCGAGGAGTTGGGCGTGGTCTTCACCCCGGATGGCGACGCCCTGGCCATTCAGGGTGTCAACGGGCGGCCCAGACGGCCCACCACAGTGTTGCGTACCGCTGGCTCCGGATTCGCCCTGCGGCACCTGACCACCGTCACCTCGCTCGCGGAGCCTCCTTGCGTGCTCACCGGGGACCGGCGCCTGGCGACCAGACCGCTCAGCCCGCTGATAGAAGCGCTGACCGAGCTCGGCGGCCGGCTGGAGTACGCGGTACCGGAAATGGTCCTTCCCCTTGTCAACTGGAGTGGTGGACTTGTCGGCGGTGACGTCACGGTGCCCACCCATGAAACCTCGCAGTTCGTCAGCTCGCTGCTGCTCGTCGCTCCCTATATGAGCAGACCAGTGCGGGTGAGGATGCCCGGTCCGGTCGTCGGAAGTCACTACATCCGGATGACCATCGACCTGATGCGGCGCTTCGGAGCCGACGTGTCGGCGCCGGACAACCTCGATCTCGTCGACGTGCAGCCTGGCGGCTACGCGGCACGTGAGCTGGCCCTCGGACCGGACGTCACCTCGATGTTCTATTTCATCGCCGCCGCTGTCGTCACCGCCGCCGATGTCCGGATCCAGGATGTTCTGCTTGGTGACGACCCGCTTCTGGACGCCGCTGTGGCACTCGGTCGTCGGCTGGGTGTACGGATCATCCAGGATGGCCTGGACATCCGTATCGTCTCCGGGGCCGCTCCAGCGGAACCGCTCGACGTCGATGCCACCGACCTTCCCACGCTCGTCCCGGCGCTGGCCGCGGTGGCTGCGCACCTGCCGAACAGGCTGCGAGTGCGTGGCGCCCGGCACATCCATCACCACAAGACCAGCCGGCTGGCCGTGATGCTCAAGGAGCTCGCGACCCTCGGATTGCACCTTCGGCCGATCCTGCACGACGGCGTGCTGGATGGCTTCGAGACTGACCGCGTCGGCTCACCAACCGCGCAGCAGGTGTCCAGCTTCGGCGACCACCGCAACTACATGGCCCTACACCTCGCTGCCCTTGCCGTCCCAGACCCGGTTGCCATCTCCGGCAAAGGGACGCTGGCGACCTCGTTCGCCGACTTCCACACCTGTTTCGACTCACTCGTGGTCCAACCCGTCGCGCTGTGACGAGATCGGAGACGTTTCTGATGAGGTCCCAGGCGCTGCACCTCGCGCCCGGCAGGCCGCTGTCCGGCTCGGTTACCCCGCCGGGCGCCAAGAGCGGAACCGTGCGCGCCCTGCTGGGCGCAACGCTCGCAGCGGGAACCAGCCGGATCGACAACGCGGGATCCGGCGACAACGTCCGGGCGATGGTAGCCGCGTGCCGCACCCTCGGCGCCGACATCACCGAGCTCAACCCCCGAAGCTGGACGGTCACCGGGACCAACCACAGATTGCCCGAACGTGCCTCGCTGAACGCAGGCAATTCAGGCATCGTGCTGCGACTGCTCACCGCAGTCGGAGCCGCGATGGAGCACTGCACGGTCAGCACCCGATTCGACGCCTCTCTCGGACGTCGCGGCAACCATGAACTGATCGACGCACTCACGCAGCTCAACGCCAACGCGCAGGGGTCAACCGCCGAGGCGCGCCCCCCGCTGGTGATCGGTAGGGGCAGCGGTCTCAAGGGTGGCACCGTCGGTGTTTCCTGCCGCCGCAGCTCGCAGTTCCTCTCCGGTCTGCTCTTCCTTGCTCCGCTGGTCGGTGAGGACGTGCGGATCGAGGTGTCCGATGAACTCAGCTCGGTGCCGATGGTCATGCTGACCGTGGACATGCTGGCTCGGGCCGGCGTGAAAGTCGATTTCTGCGCACAACACCGGCTCTACTACGTGGCTGGCGGCCAGCGTTATGGTGCGGCCGATTTCCAGATTGCCAGCGATGCCTCCAGCGTTGCCGGTCTGTTGGCAGCGGCAGCGGCCGTCCCGGGATCCGTCATGCGAATCAGCGGTTTCGCTGGCAACGACCCTGGCACCGCCGCGATGATAGCGGCGCTGGGCACCATGGGGGTCCCGACCACCCGCGAGAGGGATGCCCTGGTCTGCTCGGGCCCAGAACGCATCCAGCCGATCAAAATGGACGGGTCCACGTGCCCCGACAGCCTCCTGCCGATGGCGGCCCTGTCCTGCTTCGCAGAGGGCACCAGCGTGTTCTCGAATGTCGAGACGTTGCGCTTCAAGGAGTGTGACCGGATCTCAGACTTCTGCCACGAGCTGTCCACCGCAGGCGCCCGCGTCGAGGAGCGCCGCGACGCGATCATCATCCACGGTGAGGGGACGGTACGGGGAGGCACCGAGGTCTTCGGCCGGCATGACCACAGTGTCGTGATGGCCATGGCCGCGATTGCGCTGCGCAGTGAGGAGGGACTGGCTATCCGCGGCTGGGAGTCCGTCGCTCAGACGTACCGAGGTTTCTTTGCTGACCTGGCAGCGATGGGTGCCCGGGTGACCGTGACCGACTGACCATCTTATGACCGCATGACGAATGTTGATATGGAGTAGTGACATGAGCCGCGAGCGATATCTCAAGACCTCGGAGCGAATGCGCGAAGGCATGGCTGGTTGGAATGCCCGCTGCGCAGGAGCATCCGCAAAGATCCTGGTGATCCAGCCTGCGGAGGGTGTCTGGTCGATCAAACAGAACACCTTCCACGTGGCCGACGCATTTGAGGCCACCACGCTGCGGCTACGGGCCATGCTCACTGAGCCTGAGCCGCAGCTGTTGCGCTTTGACGCCGACGAATGGGCGGCTGACCGCGACTACCAAGGCCGCCCCTGGCATGAGGCGCTGGCTTCCATCAACGAGCAGTTCGGCCGGCTGATGTCGGTCGTCGAGATGATTCCGGAGCAGGCACTGGGACGGACGGGACGCCAGTTCAACATCGCCGTCAACATCCTCGGACTGCCCACCGAGGTGCTGACCGTGATGCAGCTTCTGGAGTTCGAGGCTGCGCACATCGACGAGCACACAGTGAGCATCGAGGAGATTCTCGCCAGGTCCGGTGGCCGGTGAACGGGAAGGCGGAACTCGGAGTCCTCGACCCGTTCCGCACCGCGGCGTCCTGGAACGCGGCGACCGCAGCCAGCTGGGCAGCCGCCCTGGACCAGCGCGCTGCCGGTGGGGATCAGGTCAGGTTACGTGCCAGGCTGAGTCAATTGGCGGCTCTACGTGCCGGTGACCACGCGGTAGAACTCGGGTGCGGTACCGGGACGTTGCTGGCTGAACTCGCCCGCACGGTCGGCAGTGGAGGTCGGGTACTCGGAGTGGAGCCGCAGCCGGTATTCGCCGACCTTGCCCGGCAGCGAGCCACCGCCGTACCCAACGGTGGCCGCGTCACCGTTCACTCCGGCTCGTCGGAGGAAATTCCCGTCGCCGATTCCACCGTGGACGCCTGCGTCGCGCAGACCGTCCTGATCCACCTCCCGGCCCCGCAGCTGTGCAGAACCCTCGCCGAGGCCCGGCGGATACTGCGCTCCGGGGGGCGCTTCGTCACCGCGGACCAGGACGGGGATACCTGGGTGGTCGACCACCCCGACCGGGAAACGACCCGCCGGATCGTCGCGTTCAACAGCGACCAGCGCTACGCCGACGGGTGGACCGGCCGTCGCACGGCGCGGCTGCTGGCTGAAGCGGGGTACCACGACGTCGCGGTCCAGGTATTTACCCACCTGGACGTCGTTGCAGGCTCCTACCTGTTCGGCATGTCAGTGCGCCTAGCCCAGGTGGCCGCGGAAGCCGGAGCAATCGAGTCTGGCCGGGCGACGGAGTGGATCGCTGCGTTGGAGCAGCGCGCGCAGGCGGGCAGTTTCCTGTCGAGCATCGACTACTTCCTCTGCGTGGGCACACGCTGACCGGCACCTCTGGGAGAGCCACATGCTGAGCAACCAGGCCGCAGCCGTCGACGTGCGCCTGCTATGAAGACGGTAGCCAGCGCGGCGTTGATCTCCGTTTGGCCCGAGAACCCGGCGGTCCGGCGACTGTCCGTCGTCGCGCTGGTCGACTCGGTCGGCACCGGGATCTACCTCGGTGGATCGGTCGTGCTGTTCACTCGCATAGTCGGCCTGTCGGCCGCCGAAGTGGGACAGGGACTCGCGCTGGCCGGTGCGGTCGGGCTGCTGGCAACTCTGGGGTGGGGCGGGCTAGCCGACCGCGTAGGACCGCGGGCCACGCTGGTCGTCATACACCTATTGCGCGCCCTAGGTTTCGCGGCCTACCTGATGGTGCACGGTTTCCCCAGTTTCCTCGCAGTAACGGTGTATCTCGGACTGCTGGAGAAAGCGATGCCTCCGGTAATGATGGCAGTGGTGTCCGCGGCGCTTGATGAGGTGCGGCGAGTCCACACCCTTGCCGCGTTGCGCAGTTTACGCAACCTTGGTCTCACCGTGGGGACGCTGCTGAGCTCGCTGGCTCTCCTAGCGCCCGGGCGACTTGGCCTCGCGGTGGTGATGTTGCTCAATGCGCTCAGCTTTGTGCTTGCGGGTCTGGTGCTCGCGCGGGTGCCGCTGCTGCACCAGCCCACAACAACCACTCGACCACGCGGTGGCTGGGCTACTATCCTACGCCGGCCACGCTTCCTGGCCCTGACGCTGCTCAATGGCGTGCTCGCGCTGCATCTTTCCGTCCTTTCGGTCGGCCTGCCGTTGTGGGTGGTGGCGCAGCACGGTGTGGCGTCGGCAGTCGTGCCGTTATTCATTGCGGTGAACACGGTGTTGGCGGTGGTCCTCCAGGTTCGCTTCAGCCGTGGGTGTGAACGTCCGGTTGCTGCAGGCGCGGCTCTTCGCCGGGCCGGGATCGCATCGGTGGTGCTGGCCGGCTTGTTCGCCATTTCCGGCCACGCGCCGGCGCTGGGCGCGATCGTGCTGTTGGCGATCGCCGTAGTGGCGCTGACTGCCGCTGAGCTATGGCAGTCCGCTGGTGGCTGGGGGCTCGCCCTGGCGCTCGCGCCGTCCGCGGCTCAGGGCCGCGCACTCAGCGTATTCGCGCTCGGATCAGGCGCGGTCGAGGCTCTCGGTATCCTGCTGCTCGGTACGGTCATCATCGGCGCGGGGCCGTTGGGCTGGTGGGCACTCGCTGCGGTTTTCGCCTTGGCTGCGATGTTCGCAGTTCCTTTCACCCGCGCCGCTTGTGACGAGCACGTGCGCGCCGAAGCGCGGGCCTCACCCGGCGAACCTGTGGGCCGCCGCTGACGACGCCGGTAGCGGCGCCATCGAATGGTCAACGAGCTAGGTAAGGCGGCTGAGGTAACGGCCGGCCCTGGCTGCCGCGCTGGGGTTCTGGGACAGCACGTACTCGTAGAGCGCGATCGGGATCGCGAAGGAGTAGGTGGGATAGGCGTGGATGGAACCGATGATCGCGTCGATGGTGAGGTCGTTGTTCATCGCCAATGTCAGTTCGTTGATCATTTCGCCGGCATTGTGGCCGGCGATGTGGGCTCCGATAAGCCGCCGTTTGCTGTCGACGAGGAATTTCATCAGGCCGACGGGCTCGGCGTCGGTTACCGCACGCTCGTTGTGGCTGTAGGGAAAGCGGATTACATCGCAGGTATCGCCCGCCGCTCGTGATTCGGCTTCGGTCCGGCCGACGTGCGCGACCTCCGGATCGGTGAAGGTCACCCATGGCAGGTGACCAGGGGAGTACGCCGTCTTGATCGGAACGAAGGCGTTGCGCACCGCATGCGCCGCCTGGTGGCCGGCGTAGTGGGTGAACGCCGGTCCGCCGGTCACGTCGCCGGCGGCGTAGATGTGGGACTGGCTGGTCTGTAGCCGGTCGTTGACGGCGATACCCCGGTTGTCGGCGGTGATCCCGGCGGCGTCGAGCCCGAGGGTTTTCACATTGGGCACTCGGCCGACCGCGCATAGGACCGTGTCCACCCGCAGTTCGTGTGGGTTCAGGCTCAGCACGATGTCCGCGCCCTCGCGACGCGCGGCGGTGGGCGCAGTCGCGAGCCGTACATCGATCCCCTCGTCGGCGAACTGGCGCTCCATTACGTCGCTCATGTCGGCGTCGTCGCGGGGGATCAGATGTGATCCGCGTTGCAGGATGGTCACCGTGGATCCCAGCCGGTGCAACGCCTGCGCGAGTTCCACTCCGATCGGACCGCCACCGATCACCGCGAGCCGGTCCGGCAGCAGGCTCAGGTCGAAGACGTCTTCGTTGGTCAGGTAGCCGACCTCGGCCAGGCCGCCGATGTCAGGTACCGCCGGTCGGCTACCGGAGGCGATCAGGACGAACTTGGCGGTGATGTCGCGATCCGCCACGCGCAGAGAGTGCGGGTCGCGGAAGGTGGCGCCACCGAGCAGCAGTTCTTCATTAATCTCGGCGAAGACCTCCCG
>JBOHFC010000506.1:0-5591 GCA_050701375.1 Pseudonocardiaceae bacterium | reverse complement strand
GCTCGAAGATGTCGAGGTCGAAGACGAATTGGGTCTGCACGAACTCGGCTCCCGCCGCGACCTTCTTGGCCAGCCGCCGAGCCCGGAAGCTGATCGGCGGGGAGAACGGGTTCTCCACCGTGCCGATCAGCCAGTGCGGCGCGGGATCGACCCGCCGCCCGGACAGCAGCCGCCCCTGGTCGCGCATCGTCGCAGCGGTCCAGACGAGCTGAACCCCGTCGATGTCGAAGACCGCCTTGGCTTCCGGGTGGTCGCCGAAGCGGGGATGATCGCCAGTGAGCAGCAGGATGTTGGGGATGCCCAGGGCCGCGGCCGAGATCAGGTCGGACTGCAGGGCGATCCGATTGCGGTCCCGGCAGGTCAGCTGCATCACCGGCTCAACGCCGGCGGACAACGCCAACAGGCTGCCCGCGAAGCTCGACAACCGGACGTGAGCGCTCTGGTTGTCGGTGACGTTGGCCGCGTCGACCCAGCCGCGCAGCAGGTCCGCCTTCTTCGCTATCGCCGCCGGGTCGGCACCACGGGGTGGGCCGATCTCAGCGGTCACCACGAACCGGCCCGAGGCCAGCGCGCGGCGCAGCCGCCCGGGGCTGGTGACCGGACGGTGGCCATTGCCCGCCACGCCCGCGGTCACGAAGACACACCGGGACCGTCACGCTGGATGATCGGCAGTTGCCGCCGGCCGTCGCCGGAGACCCACATCCCCTCGTCGCGGCCCTGCCAGTAGTTCACCCAGGAGCTTTGCCCCCACAGCCGGTGGTCGATCGGGCGTTGCAGCAAGCTGAGATCCTCGGCTCGGCCCTCGGTTTCGGCGCGCTCGAAAGCGACCAACCACACGCACCGCACGTCGGGCTCCACCTCGCACATCCCGGTGGGTGACACCCCACCGCACGGGCCATTACGCAGCTGCTTCGGGCAGGTCATCGGGCAGGCGTAACCCGTCGCCGGCAGCGCGCACTGGCCGCACATCCGGCAGCCGAAGGTGGCGCCTTTGATCCGCTCCTCAGCTGCGGTGAACAGCCGGTTCGCCGCTGGACTGCGCTCCAGCCAGGCCGCCAACCGCCGGTACACCGGGTTCGGTTCCAGCAGATGATGCAGCTGGTACAGCGTGCGAGCCGACAGCGACGGCGTGACCGGCGTGGGCCAACCCGCGTGACGCCGTTCCGGGGCGGCACCGACCCGATCGAGATGGTGCCGCGTCGGCATCAGGGACCCACTGCGAGGCGGTTGAAACCCGCTCCTCGCAGCCGTGCGACCGTCGTCCGGAGATGCTCGATCTCCCGGTGGAGCAGCTCCACGGCCTCTACCTCAGGCACCCGGACGGTATTCTGGCTCGTGCGTAGGGGGGATCCGCAGTGCGGGCACTTGAGGTCGTGCGCCATCTCACCCTCCTGACACCGCGGTGGTCTCTCGCGTAAAGCGGACCACACCTATTAGTGAAGAGGGTTCCCAGGCGCGGAACAACCGGGTATCAGCACGAAAACCCCAGCCGCACATTTGTGTCCTGGCCACAAGAGCGGCGTCGGTTACGCTCCGAGCGCCGCCGCCACCACAGCCGTTCGAGGAGATGCGATGACCTACTACCTCTACAAGCTCGTGCCTCCCCGACCTACCTTCTCCGTCGACATGACCGAAGCCGAGTCAACGATCATGCAGGACCATGTCGGCTACTGGACCACCTTGGCGGCTGACGGCACCGCGGTGGTCTTCGGCGCGGTCGCCGATCCCGCCGGCATTTGGGGCCTCGCCGTGGTCGAAGCCGACTCCGAAACCGACGTCCGCGCCCTCGGCGACGCCGACCCCGCCATCACCTCTGAACTGGCCAACTACGAGGTTCACCAGATGCCCGGCGCGATCGCCCGACCGTAACCCCGGTCAGTAGCCTTCCGGGAGGCGCGAGGTCACGAAGGGTAGCTCAAGCATGGATGTCTTCCAGGTCCACCAGCAGCTGCTCGCGGACTACGAGGCGTTCACGGCAGGTTTCACCAAAATCCACGATCGTCGAATCCGGGAGCACGTCGACCAGCGCGTGGCCAACGGGGACCAGTGGCCAGATGCCTACCTGTCGCTCAATCCGAACTTCGCCTCGGGCGGCTCAATCAGCGAACTGGTGAAGCAGGGGATCCTGCACCCGGAGTGCGAACGGATCTTCCGCGTCGGCAAGGAGCAGGAGCCCCACGGAGCATCAGGTCAGGTCATCGATCTGCACCAGCACCAGCGGGAGGCCGTCGAGATCGCCAGGGGTGGGGCGAGCTACGTGCTCACCACGGGAACCGGGTCAGGTAAGAGCCTGAGTTACATCGTGCCCATTGTGGACAGTGTGCTGCGGCGGCGTGCCACCGGCAGCTACGAACCCGGGGTGAAGGCGATCATCGTCTATCCGATGAACGCGCTGGCCAACAGCCAGCAGCACGAGCTCGAGAAGTTCCTCAAGCACGGCTATCCCCATGGCGGCGAACCCGTCACCTTCCGGCGCTACACCGGGCAGGACCGGGAGTCCGATCGAGCCGAGATTCTCAGCAACCCGCCAGACATCCTGCTCACCAACTACGTGATGTTGGAACTCCTCCTGACCAGACCCGAAGAGCGAGACCGCCTCATCACCGCCGCCCAGGACCTACGGTTTCTGGTGCTGGACGAGCTGCACACCTACCGAGGTCGTCAAGGCGCGGACGTGGCGATGCTGGTGCGCCGGCTGTGTGACGCCTGCGCGGCCGAACACGTGCAGTGCGTCGGCACCTCGTCCACGATGACCAGCGAGGGCAGCGAGTCCCACCAGCGTCGCGAGGTTGCCAAGGTGGCCACGCGGATATTCGGCACGCCCGTAACGCCGCCGAATGTCATCGTGGAGACGTTGCAGCGGACCACCAAGGGTGATCCCGACGACATCGCAGCGATCACATCGCGAGTCCGTTCCGGGAAAGCGGGTCAAAGCTACGAAAAGCTAGCCGTCAACCCGCTAGCAGCATGGGTGGAAGCGGAGTTCGGCGTCGTCCACCGAAACGGACGCTTGGTCCGGCCACTGCGCCCGTCCACCCTGTCGGAGGCCGCCGACCGACTCGCGAAACTCACCAGGGAGACGGCGGCCGCGTGCGCCAAGGCGATCCAGACGACGCTGCGGGCTGGGGCCGACATGCTGGACCCGCGGACCCAACGTCCGGTATTCGCATTCCGGCTACACCAGTTCCTGTCCAAGGGCGACAACGTCTATCTGAGTCTCGAAGGGGAAGCGAAGCGCTACATCACCAGCCGCTACCAGACCATCGTTCCCGATCCCCAACTCCGGGACACGCATAAGATCCTCGTGCCCGCGGCGTTCTGCCGGCAGTGCGGGCAGGAGTACTTGGCCGTCAGCCGTATTGACGAGCCCGGGGCCCGCCGATACACATCACGCCAGGACGCCGACGCCAGCGGGGGCGACTCGGTGAACGGCTACCTGTTCATCAGCTCCGAGGTGCCGTGGCCCGGCTCGCTTGATGTCGCGATCAGCGAGCAGCGGATTCCGGACTCCTGGCTGGTCACCGGCCACCACGGAGATATCACCGTGGCGAGTCGGTGGCTCAAGCGGCTGCCCGAGGTAGTCCGCGTCGATGTCGACGGGGTGGAGGCCGACGATCCGGCGGGCACCTTAGCTGCCTATATTCCTACTCCATTCAGCTTCTGCCTACGGTGCCGCGTGTCCTACGAGCAGCGCGGAAGCGATTTCGCCAAACTGGCCTCGCTCGCCGCCGAGGGTCGAAGCTCAGCGACATCCGTTATCAGCGCGAGCGTGGTGCGCAGCCTGCGTCAACAGCCTGATCTGAAAGAGGATGCACAAAAGCTGCTCGCGTTCGCGGACAATCGCCAGGATGCGAGTTTGCAAGCGGGGCATTTCAATGATTTCATCCAGGTCACCCAGCTCCGCGGCGCGCTGTACCGCGCGCTTACCGCCCAGTCTGAGAAGACCGGTCAGGAGGGTCTGAGCCATGAGGTGATCGAGCAGCGGGTGACGGACGCGCTGGGTGTGGCACTGCCCGACTTCGCGCAGCATCCCGAAGCCAGGTTCAGCGTGGAGCGTAAGGCCTGGCAGGCCCTGCGGGCAGTGGTGGGATACCGCCTCTACCTGGATCTGGAGCGGGGTTGGCGGATTACCATGCCCAACCTGGAACAGACCGGCCTGCTCCGGATCGACTACCTCGACCTCTCAGATATCGCGGCCGAGGAGTCACTGTGGAAAGACCGTCATTTCGCGCTGCGGGACGACGCACCCGATCACCGCGAGGAACTCATGCGACTGCTGCTGCATGAGATGCGCCGCGCAATGGCCATCGACGTCGACTGTTTCACCGATGTCGGTTTCGAGCAGCTGAAGAAGCTGAGCGACCAGCACCTGCGAGAACCGTGGGCGTTGTCGGAACGCGAGCAGCGACCACAGGCCGGCATGGCTTTCGCCCGTGCCGGGGGCAAGGGCAGCGCCCGCGAACACCTCTACCTCAGCGGGTACGGCGCTTACGGACGGTTCCTGCTGCGCGAGGGCCAGTTCCCCGCAGGCAAGCTGATCCGCGATGATAGTCAGAAGATCATCAGCGATCTGCTCCGCGTCATGCAGGGATGCGGGTTGCTCACCATCGCGCGCTCCGCCGAGGAAGGCCCAGCCAAGCAGGGTACAGCGCCGGGTTACCAGCTCAAGGCGTCCTCCATCGTCTGGCGTCCGGGCGACGGTAAGGCCGGCGCAGAGGACCCGGTACGCGTGGACATCGCCGCGGAGCTCGGCCCCCGGATCAACCCGTTCTTTCAGCGGCTCTACACCGATGTCGCCGCGACACTGGCCGGGCTGCACTCGCGGGAGCACACCGCGCAGGTGGCCAACGAGGACCGGATCCACCGGGAGGATGAGTTCCGGAAAGGCACCCTGCCGGTGCTGTACTGCTCGCCAACGATGGAACTGGGCATCGACATCGCGAACCTCAACGCCGTCGCGTTGCGCAATGTCCCACCCACCCCTGCCAATTACGCTCAACGGGCGGGTCGCGCCGGGCGCTCCGGGCAACCCGCACTGGTGGTGACCTATTGCGCCACCGGCAACGCGCATGACCAGTATTACTTTCGCAATCGAGACCAGATGGTTGGCGGATCAGTCACCCCACCCCGTCTCGACCTGACCAATGAGGATCTGCTCCGCTCGCACCTGCACGCCCTGTGGTTGGCGGAGACCGATATCGCGCTGGACCGGTCCGTGGCCAAGATCCTTGATGTGTCGGCCGAGGACTACCCTCCCACCGCCGCTATCCAGCGCGGCAGCAACGACCTTGGGGCCCGGGAGCGGGCCGCGCACCGCGCCCGCCGGGTCCTCGCCGAGCTCGCCGAGATTGAGCTGCGCGACACCTCGTGGTGGCACGACGAGTGGATCACCCGCGTGGTCGAGGACGCACCCCAGGAGTTCGACCGGGCGTTTCACCGCTGGCGCGAGCTGTATCGCGCCGCCTGGCAGGAGCAGGCCGAGCAGAACCGGATCATCCTCGACCACTCCGGGAACCAGAAGACCCGCGACATCGCCACCAGACGCCGCCGCGAGGCGGAGAACCAGCTGCGCCTGCTGCGCAATGAGGACA
>JBOHFC010000505.1:0-26562 GCA_050701375.1 Pseudonocardiaceae bacterium | reverse complement strand
GCCGAGTTGTGCCAGCTGGCCGGGTGGGTGACCGTGGACGCGGGGGCGCCGGAGCGAGCGGCCCGCCACCTTGCTCTGGGAGTGCACGCCGCGCACGCCGCCGGAGACCGGCCCACGGCGGCCAACCTAGTGTCCACCCTGGCCTACCAGGTGGCCAACCGTGACGACCCACACGAGGCCGTCCTACTGGCACGCAGCGCTGCTGCCGGTGCCCGAGGGCACGCCAGCGCCACCACCCGGGCGCTGCTCGGAGAGCGGATCGCCTGGGCTCACGCGCGAGCCGGTGAGATCCGGCACACCGAACGGGCACTGTCTGCCGTGGACACCGAGTACGACCGGTCCTGTCCGGCCGACGACCCGGAGTGGGTGTATTGGCTTGACTCCGACGAGATTGCTGTCATGGCGGGCCGCTGCTACGTCGAGCTGAAGCAACCCGCCCGGGCGATCCCGCTGCTCACTGAGGTACTGGCACGCTATGACGAGCGCCAGACACGCGAGTGCGCCCTGTACACGTCGTGGTTGGCTGAGGCGCACCTGCAAGCCGGGGACCTCGAACACGCCGCGGCTCTCGCCGAGCGGACGCTGGAGCTGTCCAGCTCGACAAGTTCGTCACGCGGCGACCATCGGGTGACGCTGCTCGCCCAGCGGCTCGCCCCGCACCAGACGGTCAGCGCCGTGCGCACCTTCCTTGACCAGGAGGCGCTGCGGCGGGCGGTCAGGTAGCCCAGCATGACCCGCGCCGGCGGTAGCGAGTGCGTCCGTGCGCCCGGCGTCCAGCGTGGCCGAAGACCACCGACCAACCGGCTACGTGACCATTGCACGAGCGTCCAGGTGACCACGCATTGTGCGGCTATCTGACCAGTGATCTTGCCTGTACGGCACAACGGCGACCCGTCGCGCAGGGGCGGCGTGCGGCGCCTACGGGGCGCGCGCAACGAGCGGCGCGCCTTACCGCGTCGGCGAGTTGGCACAGGTCCGTCAGATCGTCCGTCGACTGGCGCCCCCAACCGCATCGCGGGTGACCACGACCACCGCGTCGACGATGTCGGACGTCTTTGCCCGACCACATGCGGCGCCCGCTGTCCTCGCCGTCCGCTCTCCGGTTGCGGCCACATCGCAGCCGGGGCAAGTACCCGACTCAGCATCGCCTGGCCCGGGGAACCGCGCCAGCACAACAGGCACGATCGGATCGATCTCGGTGGCAAGACTCTCCCGGTGCATCACCAGGAACTCTCGACGCCCGCGTTCGGCAGCGATCAATGCGCCTGCGTCGTAGATGATGTTGGTCAAGTCAGCCGGCCGCGGGGACGTCCAGCAAACCCAGCTCGCGCAACGTCCGGCGGGCCTGCTCTCGCTCCTCGTGGGTGAAAGCGCCGTGCTCTGCCTCGTATTCGTCCATCGCTCGCAACCCCGCCTACCGCCTGGCAATGCTGCGAACAGTCCGTTCTACCCATCCAGAGACGCTCATGCCGGCGTCCGAGGCTGCCTTACGCACAACCGCGGCGGATTCCGCCGACAGCGACACCGACAACCGTTCCGCAACCATGGCGGTGAGCGTAATGCGACAGTGTTACGGACGTGGCGCCCTTGGTGTCCCGGTTACTCCGGGAGCTCGCCCGGTGCCGGTGGCTCTTCCGTCACGGGCGGCGCTTTCTTCACGGGTGGTTCGGTCGTCGCCGGTGGCTTGGCGATGACAAGATCGACCGTGCTGCCCGCTCGGACCGTGGCACCCGCCTTCGGGTCCGTTCGCAACACCGTCCCGGACGGCTTGGTGGACTCCTCCTCGGTAACCGACCCGACCTTCAACCCTGCCTTCACCAGCACGCGTTCAGCCGACGCCTTGTCAAAATCGACCACATTGGGCATGGCGATCTCACGGGGGGTCCTGGCCACAACAAGATCGACCGTGCTGCCCGGCCACACTGCGACGCCCGCTCTCGGGTCCGTCCGCAACACCGTCCCGGACGGCTGGTTGGACTCCTCCCCGATAACCGACCCGACTCGGAGCCTGTCCTGCGCCAACACCCGTCCCGCCCGGTACTGGTCGAAACCGACCACATCGGGTACCGGCCGCAGCGCGGGGGGTGGAGGAGGCTCCACAACCGGAGGCGGCTCCACAACCGGGGGTGGCAGGACAACCGGAGGCGGCACCACAATCGGAGCCGGCACCACAACCGGAGCGGGCAGAACAACGGGCGGCGGCACGACAGCGGGAGGGGGTTGCGGCGCCACGGGACCTTCGGTCGCCGCCGGGGACTCTTGAGCTGGAGGCGTCTCGGCGGATCCAACTGGCGTCACGGCAGGTGGTGCAACCGCGAGCGTGAGGGTCACCCCGCCGCCTTGGTCGAGCTTCTGCCCCGCGGACGGGTCGGTCCGCAGCACTGTCCCCACCGCCTGGGTGGCAGCCTGGTCTTGGGTCGCGTGCACTTTCAGCCCCATGCCGTTGAGCAATCCCTCGGCCTGCCCGCGGGACATACCGACCAGGTTGGGGACTTCGACTTGCGGCTGCCGCGCTGCGACCGCCCAGAGCACGAGCACCACCACGAGCGCCACTACCAGACCGGCCCCGGCCAGCCTGATCCCGCCGGAGCCAGCATCCCCACGCTCACTGCCCGGGCGCAGTTTCGGCCCCTGTCCGGTGGGTTGCGGTCGCACCGTCGTGGCCGCCGTGTCGACCATAGTCATGCTGTCCCCCATTCCTCTGTTTCTTAGATCGGAACTGGAGGCAGCTTTAACACGGTAGAAAACCACCATCACCCCAATGGCGGTACCTGGTCAGGGCACGGGGTTGGGTTCCCGGCGACGACGCCCTCGTCGTGTAGCCGTCCGATCTCCGCGCCGGACAGGCCTAGAACCCCGGCGAGTATCTCGTCGGTGTGCTGGCCGAGCTGCGGCGCCGGCACCGCCGGTACCCGCTGCACGGCGGAGAAGTCGAGCGGCGAGCCGGGCATCAGGTAAGTCCCGATACCGGGCTGGTCGACCTCGGCGAACATCGGGTTGGCGGTGGAGCAGCGCGGGTCGTTGCGGACCATCTCGGCGAAGGTCTGGTACTGGCCCCAGCACACATCGTGGGCGTCGAAGACCTCGGCGACCTCGGACAACGTGCGGTTGTTGACCCATGGCTCGATGAGCGCGCCGATCACCTGCCGGGCAGCGAACCGGTCTCCCTCCTTGCCCAGGTCGACCCCGAGCAGCTTCTCGACGTGCGCGCAGGCATCACCGATCCCGACTGCGGCGACCAGGCTGCGCCACTGCCGCGGGGTCAAACCGACCACCATAACCCGTTTGCCGTCCCTGGTCGCGAAGTCGCGGCCGAAGGCCCCGTACAGGTCGTTGCCGTGCCTGGGCCGCTCGCTGCCGTTGATCTGCACCTCGGCGATGTTGCCGAGGTGGCCCGCCATGGCGAACGCCACATCGGCCAGTGCGAGCCGGACGAACTGGCCGGTGCCCCCGGTCCGCCGCTGGCGCTCGGCGGCCAGCAGCCCGGTCGCCGCCAGCGTCCCGGTGATCGCGTCCCAGGCCGGCAACAGGTGGTTGACCGGCATGGACAGCATCCTGGGGCCGGTCGTCCACGGGAAACCGGTGGCAGGGTTGACCGTGTAGTCGACCGCCGACGAGCCGTCCGGGTTGCCGACGATGTTGACCATGATCAGGTCCGACCGTAGGGAGGTGAGCTTGGCGAAGTCCAACCAGCCCACGGCCGGGAAATTCGTCAGGAACAGCCCCGCGTCGTCGCCGGGTGCGGTGATCAGGTCCGTGAGCAACGCCTTGCCTTGCGGTGACCGCATGTCAACCGCGATCGAACGCTTGCCCTTGTTCAGACCCGCCCAGAACAGGCTCTTGCCGTCGGCGGTGACCGGCCAGCGGTTGGCGTCCAGGCCACCGCCGATCGGGTCGAACCGGATCACGTCCGCGCCAAGCTGGGCCAGGGTCATCCCGCCCAGCGGCGCGGCCACGAATGCCGAGCCCTCCACCACTCGCATCCCCGTCAGGATCCCGGTCATCTCCACCTCGCTCATCGGGCAAGCGCGACGAATCGCCAGTCGAGTACCGGCTTCTGCGCCGCGGCCGGATCACCGGCGTCCTGCGCGGAGCAGCTGTGCACCACCGCCCGCAGATCGATCAGTTGGAAACCATCGCGCCGGTGGACGGCCTCGACGTGAAGTTCGGTGCGCAGCACATCGCCCTCGAACACCGGGCCGGTGTGGTCGCAGCTGCGCCAGGCAACGATCGTCACCAGGTCGGGCAGCGCCCGGGTGGCGTGGGCTCCGGCGATCGAGATGGTGTGCCCGCCATAGACCAGGCGACGCCCATAGGCGGACGCGCCGGGATCGGTGTGCGTGGCCGCGAGGTTGAGGGTGGCCCTGGCCAGCTCAGGCGCACCGGTCACGGTGTCCCGTACCTCGATGTCATAGACCGTGTCGGGTTCGGTCACGGTGGGGGCGAACGCACCGAGATCCCAGCCCCACGGCAGGTCGTCGACGGGATCGGCGTCAGCCGGAATGTCGTCGAAGCTGTCGGCCTGCCCGGTATCCGCCCCAGGATCGCGCAGCGGGAGCATCGGGCAGCGCCAGAAGTCGAGCACGGGTTCCCCACTCTGGTTGTGGACCTGTACCCGCAGCACGGCGAGACCGGTCGCCGGGCGCCCGGGTTTCGGACGGTTCTGCCGCAGCGCGACGACCTCGGTTCGGGTACGCAGCGTGTCACCCAGGTACACCGGGCGGAGCAGGCGCAGGCCGCGGTAGAACAAGTTGCCGCGGACTCGCTGCGACGGCGCGGTGGTCTGCCCGATCGCCACGTGGCAGACCAGCGTGGGATGGGCCAACGGCTCGACCCGGCCGGTGACCGCCGCGGACAGCTCGTGGTCCAGCGGCAACCGGAGCCGGTCACCGGACAGCGCCTGGTGCAGCACGGCATAGCCCGGGGTCAGCGTCAATCCTGGAGCGTCGGCGAAGACCTGCCCGTGAGTCAGCTCCTCGAAATACGGCCCGCCAACCCGCACCCGGTTATTCGCCATCGTCCCCAGATCCTACGGCCGCCGATCCCATGACGCCGCATTGAGCGGGCTCAGCGGGGTGGTGAGCATCCCGACTACCCCGCTGAGCCCGCTGAATGCGGGTGCCACGGATCGCGGCGCACAGTGATGGTGGTCCAGACGCCTAGGTGCACGCGGTCACCGTCGGCCAGCGCGATCTGCTGGTGGGCTGGGATCCGTTGGGAGCTGCCGTTGAGATATGTCCCATTCGTGGAGCCTTCGTCTATCACCGCCCAGGTGCCGTCGGGTTGGGCGAGCAGCCGGGCGTGCTCGCGGGAAACTCCCGGGTCGGCCGGCGGTTCGCTCAGGTCGATCTCCGGGACAGTCCCTCGGGAGCCGCTGCGCCGGCCGATGCGGACCGACTCAGCGCGCAGCGCGACCTGGCGGGTAGGGCTCGACGCAGGGAAAGTGAACCGTTCGATGTCTGTACGACTGCCCTCGAAGTAGTCTCGATCCGGCGCGATGACAGCGCACCACGACGGCGGCGCGGACGGCGCGGAGGCGGAGAAGCAGTGGCCGCACCGCTCGCAGAACGGCCCGATCCGCAGTTCGCCACAGCGCGGGCACAACTCGGCGATATCGCCGGCCATCACGACACCACCCACTAACCGCGGCCCAGCAGCGTCGTTTTGGTCGACTCGATGTCCAGGCGCATCTCCTGCTGAGCGCTCATCCTGTTCAGCCGGAAGGTGCCGGTGTCCGGATCGTAGATCTGGTCCAGCTGGGCCACCATAGTGACGTCATGGACCTGCTCCGCGAGCTTGCGCGCCCGGCTGAGGCAGTCGATGGCCAAGTCGGGATCCCCGCCATGGTGTGCCGCTAAACCGTCCTGGACCGCCTTGGCCAGCTCGGCTCGGCCGGTGACCTCGGCGACCTTGTCGTTGACCACTGTGGATTGCGCGAGGTCATCGGTCCACAACGCCCGGACCCGCGCGCTGGAGAACTCCTCGGTACTGCCGTCGGGCGAGGTGTGGATGAACACTTGCCTAAACGGTTGCTCGGTGCCGTCGACGCCGGTGCGGACGAAGGTCACCCGGCACGCGAGCTTCTCCTCTCCGACATCACCGGGCTCCAGCTCGACACACAGGTGGTAGTCGCGACTCTCGGTACCCCACGATCCGGTCGGGTAATCACCGGTCAGGAGACCCGAGTCGATCCGGCGAGCGCTGAGATCCACCAGCGTCGGCGCGGTCTGCTTGACGAACGTGACGGTGGCACCGACGGGCGCCCACAGCCGCAGTCCGACGTCACCCACCGCTTTGCGCATCGAGCCGGCCATCGTTTCCCGGAAGTCGTCGGCCAACCCGGCCGGCTCGACGACCAGGTCCACCGTGCCGTTCAGCACAGCCGAGATCGTCCGCAGCTCGTCGACCGACCAGTCGGTGCCCACCCCTCGGCAGTCGCAGCTGAATGTGCCCGCGCAGTCGCGTAGCGCGGTCTGCAGCTGCTCGGGTGGTTCGTGCTCGTTGCGGCCATCGGTCAGCAGGATGGCGTGCCGGATTGCCTCCGGGTGCCGGCCCAGCAGCTCGCCGGCCAACCGCAACCACACTCCGATGGTGGTGCCCCCGGCGGGGTCCAGGCGTCGTAGCGCGTCCTTGGCCTCGGCCCGGGTCCACGGGTCGGCGAGGACCAGCTGCTGCTCGGCCGGCCAGAGCATCCGAGCCCCGACCGAGCCGGCGATCAGTGCGAACCACACCCCGTCGCGTAACTCGTCGATCGCGGCGCACGCGGCCTCCTTCGCTTTGACGATCTTCTCCGCTGGAAAGCCCATCGAGCCCGAACAGTCCAGGATGAGAACCTCGGCAGCCCCGACGGCCGGTGCGTTCGCGTTCATCCGCAGGTCTTGGCTGGTGTCGACGGTGATCACGGCGTGCACCTCCCGGGCGCCGTGCGCCAGATACAGATTCTGGTGCACAGCACCACGAAACTCAGGTGTGCTGGTCACCGCAGTCCCTCCTGACGAGCCGGAGCGGGTTGACCTGGGCTGACGACCGGAAGCACGGCAACCGTGACGTTGTCGTGGCCGCCGGAATTCAAAGCGATCTCGACAAGCCGGCGCGCCGCGTCCAGCGGGGCTTCGAGCGCCTGCGCCGGGAGCGCCGCCGCGAGCTCGTCGACGGTGTCCAGGTAGTTCCACAACCCGTCGGTGCAGACCACCACCACGCCCGGTCCGTCGGGTTCGATGGTGACGACATGGGGGTTGACCTGACCGGCGTCGTCGCCCAGCCACGCGGTGATGGCGTGCGCGCGACGGTCGGCGGCCGCCTGAGCCGGGCTCAGCGTTCCGGCTGCGATTACCTGAGCCAGCCAGGAGTCGTCGTTAGTGAGCCGGGTCGGCACGGAGCCAGCGGGCGTCGGCACAGGGCCATCGTGGGTCTGCGGTATCCAGTACGCCCGGCTGTCTCCCACCCAGCCGACCGTGACCGCGTTATCACTGACGATGGCGGAGACGAACGTGCAGGCCGGGGCTCCGCGGCCAGCCCGGTCTGAGCCCACCCAACCGGGGTGAGCCGCGCCGCAGTCGGCAAGCTCGGCGACCGCACTACCCGCAGCGTGGATGGCCGCTCGCGTCGCGGCGGCCGGGCAGCCTTCGGCACGCAAGGCTGCCACCAGTGCCTCAGCGGCGACCTCGGCAGCGGTCTCGGACGCCTCGTCGGGGCGAGCCGACGACGACACACCGTCGCAGACGATCGCCAGTACCGCGCCACCCGCCGGCGACCCGGGAGCCGCGCGGAGGCCGTCGACGTCGCGCAGTGCCAGAGCGTCCTCGTTGCGGTGGTGGCGCCGGCCCCGGTCGCTGACGCCGGCGGCGACCCCGACGTCGACCTCGACGCGGTCCCGTAGCCCATCGGCCACCCAGCCACCGCAGTTCTCGCAGTACCGGTCCCCGCCGCACACCGGCTCGGCGCACCGGCGGCAGAATCGGTGGAACATCAGCTCAGCTCCCATTGACGGTGGCGATGAGGAAGTGGCGCAACGCGCCGACCGTGCCCGCCGGATCGCTACCGCCGGTGTAGGCAGCGAAGATCTGTTGCTGCATCTCCGCACTGATCGTGGCCCAGTACGTGGTAGCCGGCCGGGGCTTGGCTGTCGGCAACACAGTGGCCAACAGCGCCATCACCGGGTCGGCTGCCAAGTCGTGGTATGCAACCTTGAGCGTCGGAGGCCGCGAGTACCGCTGGGCCAACATGAGTTGCACTTCCGGAGAGGTCGAGGCGAACCGGACGAACTCCTTCGCGCCGGGGATATTGCGCGAGAATGGGCTCACCGCGAGATTGTGACCGCCCAAGGCGGCGACCGGGCCATGACCACCGAATACCGGTAGTGCCGCGATGCCCACTCTCCCGGCAATCCGGCTGTCCGGGTCTGAGCCGTTCAGCTGTTGGTAGGCATACGGCCACAAGCGCAGAAAAACGGCTTCACCAGCCTTAAAGGTGCTGAGGGCCGCGTCGACGTCCATGGTGTCGAACCCGGGTGCGTACACCCCCTCGAGGAACGCGCTGCGCATGAATTCGACGGCTTGCAGCGCCTTGTCGAGCTGGAACAGCACCGACTGGCCATCCCGGTCGAAGACATCACCGCCAAGGCCCCAGAGGTACTCCAAGTACTGAACCACCAACCCCTCGTACTGCTTGCCGTCGGCGACGAATGGCGCGATGCCGTTGCGCTCGCCGACCCGGCGACCGACCTCGACCAGTTCCTCCCAGGTGGCCGGCGGCTTGGCTACCAGGTCCGTTCGGTAGAAGAGAACCCCGGCATCGGTGACGTACGGTACGGCCCACAGGGTGCCGTTCCAGACCGCGGTCTGCAGGGGACCGGGCAATGCGGCCTGCTCGACGTGTGAGCGCAAATCATCGAGGTCCACCAGCCAGCCGCGCTCAGCGAACTCCGGGGTAAAGGCCACGTCGAGATCGAAGATGTCGAAGTTCCTCAGGGTCGCGTTCAGCTCCAGTTCGAGAACCTGACGCTGTTGGTCGGCGGAAGGTGGTAATGCCTCCACCCGCACGGTCGGTCCATGCGGATGCAACCGGTTCCACCGCTTCGCGATGTCCAATGCCGGCCCCTGGTCAGCGGCAGCGATCCCGCCGGTGACCCAGACCAGCCCTGCCCTGGACCCTGAGCCGGCGCCGGACGCACAACCGACGGTGATCAGCGCAACCGCTGCGGCCAACAGTGTGCGCCGGCTCACCATCGCGTCGGTGCTCATGTCCAGCTCCGGTTGCGACGCTCGTTGGCCCTGTCGACGAAGGCGATCCGCTCCGCTGTGGTGGGTGCCAACCGGGCGAGCGTGCGGTAGGCGGACTCCAGCCGGTCCCGCACGCCGCGTTCGTCGAGCCGGTGACCGAGCAGGGTGGCCGGGATCGGTGTGGTTGCCCCAGCCGGCCACGGTCGGTTCGTGCGCTCCCAGCCCAGAACGGTCTCGAGCACTTCCGCGATCGCCAGCTCGCGCCGCTGGTCGTCGAGCTCGAGGGTATCCAGCTGCCCGGCGGCGGTGAAGAAATCGGCGATCGGTGGCTGCCCGGCGGTGAATCCACGCGACCGGGCCAGCACTGCGCACAGCCGGGCCGTGACGGCGTAGCGGGAGCTGTCTGGCACAGCCTCCAGGGCGGCGGCCGCGCCGGCGACGTCACCGAGACCGAAGCGGACCCGGGCGAGGCCGAACGCGGCGCTGACGGACGACCGGTCGGTCTGCCACACAGTGGCGTAGTGGCGGGTGGCAAGGTCGGCGGCCCCGTCGTGCGCCGCACACAGTGCCACCGCCAGCTTGGGCGCGGCCTCTCCAGGCAACGCATCGAGCACCGCGGTGAAGCCCTGCCGGGCGGCGTCGATGTCGCCGTCGACCAGCGAGCTCAGGCCCCGGTACCAGTCCACCCGCCAGTCATCGGGCTGTTGCCGGGCCAGGGTGTCGAGGTCGTGGCCGGTTTCGGGATGGCGCAGCTCAATCCGCGCGCGCACCAGCCGCAGTCGCGTCTCCAGCGATGAGTCGGGCAACGCGGCGAGCACCCGCTCGGTCTCGTCGGGGCTCTCGGCGCTGATCGCGGCGAGTAGCCCGGCGTGCGGGTCGGCGGGATCCACCTGCGGGTCGGGCAGGGCCAGCGCCGCTGAGACCAGGTCCGGGTCCACAGTGAGGAAGGTGTCCGGATCGGCTCCTACCACGCGCAGCTCCGGCCCGAACAGGGTCGAGACTGCGGGGAACGGCCGGGCCTCCTGCACCGCGCGGATCTCCCGCAGCACGCCGTGCAGCTGCTCGGCCATATCCGCCGCGGAGCTGAACCGCTGGTGCGGGTTCGGGTTGGTCGCGCGGCGCAGCAGCCCAGCGAATGACGGGTGGGCGGCCAGCAGCTCCACCTCCTGCGGGTCCGGGATCGGCTCGTAGGTGAAGAATCCCGAGAACGGGAAGCTCAGCACTGCCATCATCCGGGCCACGGTGTAGAGGTCGGTGGCGACCAACGGGCCGTGTGCGGTGATTTCCGGGTCCTGGTAGCCAGGCTTGCCCCAGACCGGGCTGTCCTGATCATCGATCCGGCGGACCGCGCCCAGGTCGATCAGTTTGACGCCGTCCGTGGAGTGGATCACGTTGTCCGCGGACAGGTCGCAGTACAGTAGGCCGCGCTTGACGTGCAGGTAGTCCAGCGCGGCCAGCACCTCCAGGGCAAACCCGCAGACCTGGTCCACCGGCAGGTAGGGTTCGCCGGCCGGGCGCTCTCGGAGTAACTGCTTGAGCGACTTGCCGCTGAGGCACTCCATCACGATGTAGTCGACATCCCGCCCGGTCAGTGGGTGCGGGTGCCGGACCACGGTGAGCACGGTGACGATGTTCGGGTGGCTGGCATCGGCCAGCGCGGCCAGCTCGGCGACCGCGGCCCGGCGGTTGTCCGGGTCATCGGCGTCGATCAGACCTTTGAGCACCACCCAGCGCGGGACCCAGCAATCCCACGCCCGGTAAACCCAACCGAGCCCGCCATGCGCGATCGCGCCCTCCACCTTGAACTGGCCGTCGCCGACGAACACCCCAGGCTCCAGCAGCGGACGGAAGGAGAACCTGGTCCCGCACAGCGAACAGAACCCCTCAGCCCGGCCGGGCCGACCATTGCGCGCCCGGCCCACCTGGTGCCGGCACTCAGGATTGGGACAGAATCGCTTGTGTTCCGGCACCTGGGGGTCCTCGAGCACCGGCGCCAACTGATCAGCCGCAGGCCTCGCGGGTAGGCTGACCAGCGACTCTCGACGGGCACCGCCGGCGACGAGCTCAGATGTCACCGCTCGTACCGCCTGAGCCGGGGCGGGTTGAGCGCGACCGGGAGCGGGGGCGCTCTGGAGCTTGCTGGGCAGGTCCTGGGATCGCACCGGCGTGGTCGGCGGCCTGGCGGCGGTTCCACACCGCGTGCAGTAGCCGTCGTCCCCAATCAAGGCGCCACATCCCGGCTTCGCGCAGTTGGTCATGGCGAGCGCTCTTCCGTTGCTATCGCGTTGACCGCGTCCTGGTATTGCGCCACGGCGGCCGCGGCGACGGCCAGGTCGCACGGAGCACGCCAGAGCAACGTGCGCGCCCGCTGGTACCGCTTCTCGAGTGCGAGATCCTCGATCCGTCCAAGACCTGCGGCCTTCGCCCGGTAAGCGCTCAAGCGCCCGCGCAGCTCCGCGCGCAGACGCAGTGGCCGGCCGGTCTCGATCAACTCGGCCTGGGCACGCTTGCGCGCTGCCCGGACGTCGCGTTCCAGCGCCGGCAGCTCGCTGGAAAGCTGCCGCCAGTGTTCGCACCGGTACAGCTCCAAGGCCGTGGCGAGCCGGGGACCGAGCAGGTCGATCGACTGCGTCCCCTCTTCCATGACTGGCTCTACCAGGATCTTGACGTTGACCCGCCTGCGTTCCTCGCAGATCTTCTCCTCCAGCCGTCGTACCTCGGTCAGGGTGGCATTCACTTCGTCCAGGCGGCGCGGACCGTGCTGCCGGAGCTCCGCGAGCATCTGCAGGTCGGCACGTGCCTGTTCGCACTGCGCGATGAGCTGATCAACCTCGTCCACGGTGGCCACACCATGGGCCCAGAAACGCAGCGGATCCGCCGAGGCGATCCGCCGCATGTGGTTGAAGCGGCCGGCCAGCTCGATCACCACCCCAGCCGCTGAGTCCCTGCCAGCCGTCAGGTTGAGGTTCGTTACGAGGGTTTGGGCCTGCTCCAACAGGGTGTCGCAGACGTCGATGCGCGAAGCCATCACAGTCCAGACCTCACCGGTCGCGACCACCACCTCGTGGATCCGATCGTAGATCGTCTGGATCGCGACGACCAGCTCCGCGGCACGGGTCACCAACTCCCGGACCTCACGCAGATCGGCCTGCGCCAGTGGGGATCGCGCCATGATCGTGCGGACCTCCACCACAACGATCCGGTAGCTCTCATAGCGGGCCCACAGCGTTGCGAAGTCATCGAGCACTTTCGTCCTGCGCTCGAGGGTCACGCCTTCCACCATGGTGCTGTCCAGCAGCCTGCGTCCGAGGTGATCCTCCAGGTTGATCAGGCTCTCGACGATGTGTTCCTGCTCGGTCGCGAGTCGCTCGGCGACCCCATCGATCCCATCGGTCCCATCGGTCCCGTCGGACTCCGTGAAGGTCGGCATGGCGTCAGTCCCGGTATTGGGGGCTCGGCGGGGGCGGGGGCGGGGGCGGGGGCGGGCCCAGCGGCGTCAGCCAGCGCTGGAAGCTGTCCTGCCACCGGCCATCTGCGGCGCGGCGCTCCAGCACCGCGTTGACGAACCGTTCAAGGTCCGGGGTGTTCTTGTTGATCGCCACGCCGTAGGGCTCTTCGGTGAGGTGCGGACCGACGATTTCGGTCCGGGGGTCCTGGGCGGCCATGCCGGCCAGCAGGGTGTCGTCGGTGGATACCGCATCCACCTGACCGAGTTGCAGCTTCATCAGGCAGTCCGTCTCAGTATCGGCGCCGACCGGTACTGGCTTGGCGGGGGCGGCCAGGATCGTCTCCAGGGATGTCGAACCGCGGGCCGCACAGACCCGCTTGCCCCCGAGATCGCCTAGGCCGGTGACCGCCGACCCGCGATTCACCAGCACTTGTTGCCCCGCCTCGAAGTACACGGTGCTGAAATCCACCTGTTCACGACGTTGACAGGTGATGGTCGCCGAGGCAACCACCAGGTCGGCCTGCCCCGACAGCAAGATCTCGAACCGGTTGACTTCAGGCGTCGGCCGGAACACCACCCGCTCCGGGTCGCCGAAGATTGCCCCGGCGATGTCGCGCGCGATGTCGATGTCGAATCCCGCCAGCTGCAAATCCGGTTCCCGGAAGGCGAACGGGTAGGTGTCCTCAAGGACTCCTACGACCAGGTCACCTCGCTGAGCGATCCGGGCCATGGTGGATCCGGCCGGCATCTGACCAGGCGCCGGTTGCGGGCCCCGTGGCCGCAGGCTGGCTCGGAGATTGTGCGAATCGCAGCCCGGCTCAGCCGACGACCGCGCGGTTGAACTATCCGCCGCCGGACGCACGACCGAAACCGGCCGGGTAGCCGCCCTGACCGGTTCCGAATTCGGGTGGCCTAGCCATTGGTCGCCGGCCAGCCCAGCAAAGACAACAGTGGCCAGCGCCGCGCAGGCGCACGCGAATCGGGTACTCACCGGTATTCCTCCAGCCGCTGCTGGACGCCCCAGGTCACTCCCACCAGCGCAACGAGAGCCAACCCGCCGGTACCGATCGGTAGGCCGGTAAGCCATCCGTGGGCGCGACCGATGTCACCGGTGAAGGCTGCGCGCTCATGGTCGGCCGCGGCGGTCAACGCCAGATCGAGCCGGTCGAACGTGGCAGCGGCACCCGGGTGGTGGGGGTTCACCGCGGCGTCGACCGCCTTGGTGTAATCCCCAGCGTCATCCAGCTGCCGGACCTGCCGGTGTGCCGCGGCGTAATCGCGAGCATCCGCGAGCGCTACCTGCACCAGCGCGCCACCCTGCGGGTCAGTAGCAAAGTGCTGAGCTGCACCGAGTGCCCCACCAGCGCCGTTGTCGCGGTCGAGCAGTTGCATCTGGGCGTCGAAGTCCGGCTCATTGGGGCCAGCCGTGCGGGTCACCAGTTCGAGGCTCTCGACAGCGCGGGCCTGCAACGCCGCAATCTGCGCCGGTGCCAGTGCATCGGATACCGATTGGCTATGCCCCAGAGCTCTGTCCAACGAATTGGCCGAAAGCATGCCCGCGACCGTCCACCAGGCCAACCCGGCAAGCAGCGCCCCGCTCGCCGCGACCAAGCCAATGTTGAACACCCGGTGCGTCCGCTGGAACAGAAAGATCTGCGCCCAGATCAGCCCGGCCAGGCTGATCCCACCGGCCGTGAGCGCAATGAAGTGCACCGACCCGGCCCGGTGATAGGCGTCATCGAGCCGCGCGGCCTGCCGTCGTTGCAGCTCCGCCGCGGCGGGCAGGATCGCATCTTGCATCTGATTTGAGGCGCTCCGAAGGTAGGACACCCCGACCGCCAGCCCCTGGCGGTTGTTCACCCGGGCCCGCTCCACTAAGCCGGTGTACAGCGGCAGCTCGGAGGTGATGTCGGCGATCCGCTTCGCGGTCACCAACTCTCCGTCGGTTTGGGTGCCGGCCTGCGCCAGACTCGCCGTCGCGGCGTTGATGTCGCGCCCGTACCGGTTCTGCATCTCCGAGGGTTCCAAGCCGCCGGACAGGTACCCAGCCGCTACTGTGGCGTCCGCATCGGCCAGTGACCGGTACAGCGTGGTGACGTTGGCATTGAGCGGTTCGAGATGCTCGGCGATGTCAACCGTGGCGCTCACCCGGGCGATCGCGGCGTAGACAGCAACGGCGCCAGCGAGCGCAAGTCCCAACACGAGGACAACCTGAATCACCCGGAGCTTGCCGGGCATGGTGCCCCAGTCGTAGTGGCGGAACCGCCCGACGAACTCGCTTGGCGCCACTGGTCTGACCTCGACGGTCGGTGGGCTCGACACCACGGTTAAGGCTCCCGTTCTTCGCGACCTCCACAAGCCAGTAGAACGCCAACCCACCATCGGTAGCTAGAGGGCAGCCCTCACCCAGGTGGTCAATCCGGGAGTGCGGCGTTAACGTGTGGCCGATGGTGGCGCTGACGCAGCAGTCGAGCGGGCTGGTCGTCCATTTTCAGGGCCGCGAGGTGGCGGTGCTTCGTCCCGGCCATCGATCTTTCACTTTCGGGCGGGGCCACGACCGTGCGTTGCGGTTCGGTCATGACAGTGACAACGGTGGTCCTGATCTGCACATCTCCCGCCATGTGGGCTCCATCCGGTACGGCGGCGGGTTGTGGGTGGTCTGCGACGACAGCGGCAGCCGTCCGTTCGACGTGATCGTGCGGGGAGTGGCCAACCCGCTACCGCCGCGGATCACACCGGATTCACACTCCCGGTGGGCGGTCAGCCCACCGGGCCTGGAGATCAGGATCGGGGCACCGTCCGGGCGCTTCCTGCTGGCGATCAGCATCAACGGCGCCAGGCCGCCGGCACTGGACCCCCCGCGACACGACGAGCCCAGCACCGTCCCGCTGCGCGAACCGACCGACCACGAACGGTTGCTCCTTGCGGCCAAGTTCCTGGCACTGCCCGATCCCGGTGACGCGGTCGGTAACCGGGAGGCCGCCGAGTACGCATCCGCCGCACGGTCGCAGGACAGGCCAGTCACGGAACGAGCCGTCGAAGACTGCGTCGGCCGGTGGTGCAAGAAGCTCCAGGAGCTCGGCGTCACCGGGGTCAGCGGCCGGGACAACGTCAACCAGTTGGGTCGCCAGTTGCTCGCTTGGGGTTTGTTGCGCCAAGAGGACCGCAAGGAGCTCCACCGATCATGATGGCGGGGTGCTGGTCGCGACGCTGCGAGTCAGGATGCGACCCAGTCCCGCGCGGGTCGCCAGAACGATCAACCGGTCGCCGCTGACCAGCACGTGGTCACCCGGTGCCGGCAGCTGGAAATCGCCGGTGGTGTGCCGGCGGAGCGCGATCACCTGCACCTGGCGAGGCGCGTTGACCGTGTGGCTGGACACGCCCTCGAGTTGGGAACCCGCGTGGATGGGTACCTCTGCGATGAGCAGAACGCGGCGGCCGACCGGGATGGTGCCGAGGACCTGCCGGCCCAACATCGCGGCGGCGAACTCCGGCGCAGCCAGGTAGGACACACTTCGCGAGATCGTGATACCGAAATTGCGCTGAACCCGCTCGGCGAAATCGCTGTCCAACAGTCGAAGCACGACCCGCAGGTCCTTGCTCATGGCTCGGCCATGCAGCGCCGCCTCAAGGTTGGTGACGTCGTTGTTGGTCACGGCGACCAAGGCGCGGCTGGTGCCCAGGTAAGCGGCACGCAGGGTGTCTTCCCGGCTGGCGTCACCGAACACGATCGGCAGACCGATCCTTCTTGCCAGCGCCACTCCGCGAGCGCCCTCATCACTTTCCACACACACCACCGGTACGCCCAGATCGTGCAACAGCGCCACCACCCGGGTACCCACGTTGCCCAGTCCGACGACCACCACATGGCCGGCGATCGGGCGAGGACTACCCAGGGCGGTAGCCAGCCGGGAGCTGACGACGGCGTCGACCACAGTGGCGGTCACCACCGGGATGATGGAGATCCCGACAATGGTGACCATCGTCTGGGTGATCTTGTTGAGGGTGTTCAGGCCCGGATCGGGCTGCGCCGCCCCAGCGGCATCGAGCAAAGTGAGATAGAGGGCCTCGCCCCAGGAGAAACGGCCCACGGTGGCGAACAACACAGTGCCGAGTCCCAGCAACGCGAACAATCCCAAGGTGGCGAAGCCGAGCTTGCGGTTGAACGACGCGGCGACCCGCCACCGCAGCGTCAGCAGCATGTTGCGCAGTCGGCGGGGGGTGGCGGCCTCGACCATGGTGGCCTGGCTGTCGGCCAACGCGAGCACCAGATCGGCATTGTCCTGGTCGGTCGGCAGCAGCTCAGGCTTCTTCGCGCCGCGGGTATCGGCAAGCCCGCAGATCACCCGATCCGCCGCCACCTCGCTTCGCCGGGCGACGTAAAGCGTCCTGCCTGGTAGCCGCACGTGGCTGGGCGCCAGTTCGCCCAGTGCCCCCGCGACAAAGGACGGCGCCGCGGTGGCCGCATCGGACAGCACATCGCAGCCCGGAAACAGGGCTCGGATGCGCTGACCGAGGCTCATGTTGAAAAAACGGATCACCAACCGCAGTTCGCTGTTCAGTTCCTGCGCCCGAAGCGCAGCGTGAATGTTGCCGACGTCGTCCTGGCCGACCAGAGCCAACGCCCTGGCCTGCTCCACCCCTGCCGCCAGGAAGGCCGCCTCGCTCAGATCGGGCGCCTCGATAACGCGAACCTTCGGCAGCGCCGCAATCCGGGACCCGTGATTGCGCTGCACCGAGGGCAGGATCACAGTGACCTCGTCACCGATCCGAGTGACGAGCTCCTCGACGAGCTGGTAGGCCAGCGCGTCGTCACCGCACACGATCAGGTTCGGACGTCTTCGACTCTGCTCCCCCTCGATTGCCATAAACCAGCGAGGATACTGTGCGGAAGGTTAGTCCGGTCCTACGCTCGGTCAGGCCCGGTGGACGTCAGCCTCGGCCACGCTGGCCACGTCCGGTCTGGCCAGCAACTCCCGGTGCCGGCGGACCCGAAGTTCCCAGACCGCCACGAGCAGCGCCAGGCACACGAACCCGGCACCGGTGAGCAGCGCCGCAGCGACGGCGTCGGGGTAGTTGCCGCTGGGCGCCACCACGCCGTAGAACACCGCCGCCAGCATGGTCGTCCCGATGGCTGATCCGATCCGCTGCCCGGTCTGCAGGGCTCCAGCCGCGGCACCGCCCATCTGGGGTGCCACGCACTCCAGGGTCAGCGTGACGTTCGGAGAGATCACCGCGCCGCCGCCGATGCCGGCAATGAGCAGGGGAAGCGCTGCCGCCCGCCCAGCCCATGCCGCGGGCGTGACGTCGAGCACCACGGCGGTAGCAGCCAACCCGACCGCGACACAGCCCAGCCCTCCCACCGTCAACCAGCGGCCATACCTGGCCACCAGCCGGCCGGCTACCGCAGCCGATACCGCCGACCCGAGCGCGAACGATGTCACCGCGAGCCCGGACTGCAGCGGCGTGTACCGCAACCCGTGCTGGAAGTACAGGGCGAACACCAGCCAGATCCCGCTGAAACCGACGAAGTACACCATCCCCAGCGCGGCTCCGGCCGGGTAACCGGGCGTGGCCGACAGCAGCCGGGTGTCCAGCAACGGCGCTCGATCACGCCGCACCATCCGCTGCTCCCAGCGAAGGAACAGCGCGATCAGTACCGGCGCCAGCCCGAACAGCCACCACAACCGGCGCAGCCCACCACTGTCCACCTCCACCAGTGGTAGCAGCAGGCAGAGCACGCCAGCGCCCAGCAGCAGCGCGCCGACGACGTCGATCTGCGATACCATCGACGCTGCGCCACGCTGCCGGGACGGCACCAGGCGGCACGCTGCTACCAGCGCGACGAGCCCGATCGGGACGTTGACATAGAAGACCCACCGCCAGCCCTCCTGCTCCCCCGCCGCAGTGAGGATCAGGCCGCCGAGCACCGGTCCGACCGCTGTGGACAACCCGACTGTGGCGCCGAAGACGCCGAACGCCCGGCCCCGCTCCGCGCCGTGGAACAGCACCTGGATCAGGCCCGAGTTCTGCGGGGTGAGCATTCCCGCAGCGACCCCCTGCAGCAGCCGGGCCGCGACCAGGAACTCGGCGCTGGGCGCCGCGCCACACAGCGCGCTGGTCAAGACGAACCCGGTCAGCGCGACGAGGAACATCCGTCGCCGACCCAGGGCATCGCCCAGCCGACCCCCCGCCACCAGCACCAACCCGAAGCTCAGCGCATAGCCGGACACCACCCACTGCACCTGCGCCACCGAGGCGCCCAGGCTCCGCTGGATGGACGGCAGCGCGACATTGACGATGCTGACGTCCAGCAGGCCCATGAACCCAGCCAGCTGGGTGACCGCGAGGGCTCGCCAGCGTTTCGGGTACGCGGCCTGACCGGCAGCCAAGCCGTCCGAAGCCGTACTCATCACTCCATCCTTGTCACCCAATGCGATTCGCGCCGCTCGCCCTCCGCGCCAACCGTGGCGCGGCGCTGGGCTGTGGGCCTGTTCGGGGTGTCAGCCGGCCATCGGCGGTGCTCTTAATGGTCTGTGAATCGGCAGTGTGGGTCTGTCTCGGCGGGAGTTGTGCCTGCGAGGGTGCGCCTGCCGCGGTGGCACGCCTTGAGGAGGTAGGCGGAGATGGCTTTCGACTATGACGCGATCGTCGTGGGGACGGGCTTCGGGGGCTGCGTCGCGGCGATCGAGCTCGCCGTCAACCAGCGAAAAAAGGTGCTCCTGCTTGAGCGAGGCGTCTGGTGGTACAGCCCGGAGGTGCCGCTGCCGCCGCGGATCAAAGGGCATCCGGAGGAGCCGGTGCAATTCTGGCCGCGACCCAACCACACCGAGGGCCTGATCCACCTGTTGTCGGTGGTGCAGTCGAACTCACGGTTGGAGCGCACCCGCCGGATCTACCCGAGGGCGGCTACGAGATCTCGCACCGCGACCTACGACAGGCGCAGAGCCGCTTCGATCCCACCGAGGTGCCCCTGCGGGTGGTCCGGGCGCCGGTGGTGGTGCTGGCCGCCGGCACGCTGGGCAGCACCGAGGTGCTGATGCGGTCAAGGGGGCACGGCCTGGAGCTGAGTGACGCGCTGGGCAGCCGGTTCTCCTTCAACGGCGACTTCTCCGGCTTCGCCGTCCTGCCCGCCCAGCCGGGGCAAAATGATCTTTTCCCGGTGTTCCCGACCCGCGGACCGACCAACACCTCCCATGTCATGTTCGCCGATGGCGAGCTGCAGATGACCGTCGAGGACGGCGGCATCCGTCATGACCGCCTACGCTCTGTGGGCCGGACTCGTGCTACTGGTGCTGCTGCTCGTCGCCGGCTGGTGGTGGCCCGCCCGGCACCGGCAGGACGCCGCTGCCCTCTACGCCGGCGCCGGCCAGTTGAACATTGTCGTGGTCGCGCTGATCGGTTTTGTCGCCGCGGTCCTCGGGGACAACATCGGGTTCGCGTCGGCCATTTCAGGGACGGCGGTTGGCACTGCGGTTCGGCCGCTACGTCTTCCTCACCTCGGCCCGCCTTGACCGAGCGCACCGGTTCTTCACCCGCCACGGCGGCAAGGTCGTCACCGTCGCCCGCTTCATCGAGGGATTGCGCCAAACCAACGGGATCATCGCCGGCTTCACCGGCATGCCCTGGTCGAAGTTCCTGGTCTTCAACGCCCTCGGTGCCGCACTGTGGGTCGGAGTATGGGTCACACTCGGTGACCTGGCCAGCAACCACATCACCGCCATCTACGACACCGCGTACCGCTACCAGCTATACCTCGGCATCGCCGTCGCCGTGCTGATCGTCGCGGTCCTCGCGCGAACCCTGCTGCGCCGCCGTTCTGCGCACCCAACCACGACCCGATCCCGCTGAGGCGGCGGCCCACCGTCATGACCTGGCCCGCCGCCGGATTGGCAGTGGTTTGCGCTGGTGCCGGGCGTGGGCGGGCTGCTGGCCGGCGCGCTGATCACCGGAGCCGGCATCGGGCTGGCCACCCCCCTTGGGGTTCGCCGCTCGCCGCGAACTCACCCACCGAACGACTCGGCCAAACAATGGGAGCGGCCGAGGTCGGCCGCGAACTCGGCGATACCGGCGGACCACTGCTCGTCGCTGGCGTGGCGACCGCCCTCACCCTGCCCGGGGGCCTACTCGCCCTCGCGGCCGTGCTGGCCGCCGCCGCTGCGATCACCGCCCGCACCCACCGGCCCGAACAGCAACCCACCACGCCACTCGGTGAGCCCAGTGATGCAGCCGCGCCCGGGACGCAGCGGTAGCGCGAGGCGTAATGGGTCGTCATGGCGCTGCCTTCTCCAGCAGGGTGGGGGTCCCGCCGGGCCCGCTCGGCAGCGGGTAGTAGCTGTGACCGGTGGTGGGGTCCACGGCGACGACGTGCGCACCCTCCCCCAGGTGCTCGCGGTGGGTGAGAGTCAGCTGTCGTTGGTGGTTGTCCAGTGTGGTCACCCAGCCGCTCTCGGCGGCGACGTAGAGGCGGTGAGCAACGGGGTCGTAGGCTAGGACGTCGGGCCCGGGGTCGACGGTGTGGGTGTCGGTGACCTGCCAGTTGTTCAGGTCGACGGTGAGCAGGACGGCGTTACCGTCGCAAGCGATGAACGCCAACCGCTCGACTGGGACCAGGGCGAGGCCGTGGGCATGATCGCAGCCGGGCAACGGCACCCGGCGCACGATCGACAGGGTGGCCGGATCGATGACGGCGAGGCTGTTTCGGGTTTGCACATCGACGAGCATCACGCGGCCGCCAGGTTCGTAAGCGACGTTACCAGCGTCACCGCCCAGTTCCACCGTGCCGCGCACCTGATGGGTGGCGGCGTCGATGACCGTCTCCGAGCCGCCGGTTTCGTTGGTGGTCCACACGGTGGCGTGCGCCGGGTCATAGGCCAGACCATCGGGATACTCACCGGTGCGGGCGCGCCCTTGTTCAACACCGGTGTCCTCGTCGAGGGTGACCATCTCGTTGCTGCCGGTGGCGGTGGCATAGACCTGGTGGCGCTGCGGCACGACCAGCACACCATGTACTTGGGAGAGGCCTTTGATCGTGCGCACGACTTGGTGGGCGTGCACGTCGACCTCGATCACCTCACTGGCGCCGAGGTGGGCGATGAACAGCAGCCCCCGTTCGGCATCGAGGCTGGCGTAGTCGAAACGTGACCCGTCGCCAGGAAGGCGGATGTGGCCCACCCGGTGCAGCGGTGGTGCGCTCGGTGGCGAGTCGCGGCCACAGGAGACGAGCACCACGGCAACCGGAGTCACCGCCACGAGCACGATGATTCCCCTCACAACCCACCGCAGGCGCCCCCGGGTCAGGGCCTCGACCGGCGCGGTGGGGCGTGTCGTGGGCACCATGTCGTAGTCCCTCCTCCTGGAGCCAACAATGAGGAGCATCGGGTTGCTCTGGGGCCTCGGCTGTGCCAACGCCCGCAGCGGGTCAGATGGTGATGACGTTGACGGCGAGGGCGGCCAAGGTTGCGAACGCGCGGGCCTTCCGGTAACTACCGGGATCGGCAGGAGCCCGCAGGTCGGCGAAGACGGTCAGGAACAGGAAGGTCAGTGCGGGGGCGGCCCAGTCGTTGGCGGAAAACCCGGGGAGCCCGTCGTCGTTGAGCTCAGGCATGTTCGCCGAAAGCCGCCACAGCAACACCGCCACCCCAGACAGCACCGTGATGGCCAGAATGTCGAGCCACGCGGTGCGCGGTAACCGCCAGAACGCGACGATCAACGCCAGCGCGCTGGTGATCGCCGACGTGAGCAGGATGTGAGCAACACTGAAGATCATCGAACCTTCCTCTGCCTGGCCACCGCCTAGAGGTTGGAAGTTCACCGCGGTGGTTCCCCCCGAGTGGGCTGGGCTGGGGACTTCCCGGGGGTGCCGGCGCAGCCAACCAGCGCGGCCAGCAACACGACTGCCAACGGCAGTCCCGCGCGACGCAGAACTGTCTGGCTGGTCATGGTGTCCCGCCCTCATGTCGTGGGTGTGCAGCCGTGGTTGCACCCGGTATGGGTAACGCGCGCAGATGAAGAAGGCATGAAGACGACACGGCGTTCACCTGGTGGGGCTGGCAGCATTCGCGGCAAGGGCAGGAGGTGAGCGGTGCGGGTGCTGGTGATCGAGGACGAACCGAAGATGGCCGGGTTGCTGCGCCGCGGGCTAATCGAGGAGGGCTACGCCGTGGATGTGGCCGCCGACGGGCCCGACGGTTACGCCGCCGCGGTCAGCCGGGACTACGACGTGGTGGTACTCGACGTGATGCTGCCGGGGATGTCCGGCTTCGAGGTGTGCCGGTGCCTGCGCCAGGACAAGGTGTGGGTTCCGGTGCTGATGCTCACCGCCCGCGCCGCGGTACCGGACCGGATCTGCGGGCTCGACGGTGGAGCGGATGACTACCTGACCAAGCCGTTTCACCTCCCGGAGCTCTTCGCCCGGCTCCGTGCCCTGACCCGCCGGGGTCCGGTAACCAGCCCCACCGTGCTGGCCGCCGGGGACCTGCGGCTGGACCCGGCCAGCCGACGCTGCTGGCGCGGCGAGGTCGAGATCGAGTTGACCGCCAAGGAGTACGCCCTGCTGGACACCTTCCTGCGCCACCCCGGTGCGGTGCTGTCCCGCGAAGTGCTCGTCGAGCACTGCTGGGACTTCGCCTACGAGTCCCGCTCAAACGTCATCGACGTGCACATCCGCTCACTGCGGGACAAGATCGACCGGCAGTTCGGGATCACCTCGCTGGAAACGGTGCGTGGCATCGGCTACCGGATCCGGACCGACGGCGGCCACCCGGGATGATCACCCGCTGGCCGATCCGGGTCCGGCTCACCGCCGCGTTCACCGTGATGATGGCCCTGGTGCTGGGCGGGGTGGCGATTGGCACCGTGCTGAGCTTCGGCGCGGCCTTTGACGAGTCGCTCGACCAGACCCTGACCGCCCACCTCCGCGAGCTGCAGTCCATCACCTCGGCGAGCCAAGATGGACCGGTGGCCTCGCGGGCCCGCTCTGACACCGCGATTCAGGTGCTCGATGCCGGCACTGGCGCGGTCCTGTCCGGTTCCGCGGCGCTGGGTGGCAGACCGCTGCTCACCCCGGCCGAGGTCGCCGCCAGTGCAGCAGGCGCGTTCCGCACGGACCGCGACACCGTCGCCGGGCTGCCCGGCCCGGTCCGCATTCTCGCCGCACCCATCCCCGGCAGCACCACGGTGGCCGTGGTGGCCACCAGCCTCGCCGGCCGCGACGCCGCGGTGGCCGATCTGCGCGGCGAACTCGCCCTCTCCCTACCCCTGGTCCTGCTCGCCGCCGCGGTCGGCGCCTACCTGCTCACCGCCGGCGCGCTGCGACCCGTGGAGCGGATGCGCGCCCGCGCCGCCGCGATCACCCCGACCGACCCCGACCCTGCGCTCCCGGTCCCTCCGGCCGACGACGAGATCGCCCGGCTCGGCGCCACCCTCAACGCCCTGCTCACCTGCCTGCACACCGCGCTGGCCCGCGAGCGGCAATTCACCGCCGACGCCAGCCACGAACTGCGCACCCCGCTGAGCACGCTCACTACCGAACTCGAACTCGCCCTGCACCGGCCCCGCGAACCCGCCGAGCTCACCGCCGCACTGCGCTCAGCACTGGAAGAAACCGACCGGCTCTCCCGCCTGGCCCAAGACCTGCTGCTGCTCGCCGCCACCGACCAACCCGAACCCCCCGACCAACGCACCCCGCCCCGCCCCGCCATACCGCTACGTCCGGTGTTGGAGTCAACGCTCGCCCGCTACCGCACCACGACCGACCAGGACAGCGCCCCGGTGCTGGACTGCCCCGAGGACCTCACCGCCTGCGTCGACACCGACGACCTCACCCGCGCGGTCGCGAACCTGGTCGACAACGCGCTGCGCCACGGTGCCGGCCCGATCATGCTCACGGCCCGCCCTACCGGTGACGACCGGGTGCACATCGAGGTCCGCGACCACGGACCCGGCATCGACCCCGACTTCCTGCCTCGCGCCCTGGAACGCTTCACCCGCGCCGACCCGGCCCGCGCCGGCGGCGGCGCCGGTCTCGGCCTGGCCATCACTGCCGTGCTCGTCCGCCGCAACCGCGGAACACTCATCGCCGCCAACCACCCCGACGGCGGCGCCCTACTCACCCTCACCCTGCCGCACCGACACCAACCTCACCGCCCCCGCCGATAGACCGCGCAACATCACGGCGGCACCGGACCGTCATCGGGTACTGGTCCCACCAGGTCGACCTGCTCGGGTAGCAGCGCGGCGATCGCGATGTCCTGAAGTGATGTATCCGGTGCGGCGGCGTGCACCGCCCGTACCCCTGGGCGGCCCGCCACCGCCCGCAGCGCCTCGCCGTCACCGAACACCAGCAAGGCCAGCACGCATGCGCAGCCGCTGCGCAGCTGCGCGGCTTCCACGGCGGCGACAGCGGCGGGCCGCCCTCGTGGCGGCGCCCGGGACGCGGCGACGCGGTCCTGCGCCGCGGAGCGCATCGCCTCGGCGAGTTCGGTCACCGGCCGCTGGCCCGGTAGGTCCAGAGTGATCAACGCGGTCTGCACTCGTGGCAGCGGAACCCGAAGGATGACCCGGGAGAGCCGGACACCCCGGGTCAGCTGCGCGGCAGGCTCCGGGGTGAGGTAACCGTCCAGCTGCACCAGCGCCCACACCGGTCCGGAATGCCCCTCGGGCAGCGACGCACGGGCCCGCCGGAGATAGCCCGCGACCGGCTCGCCGGCCTCGGGTCCGAGCCGCTGCGTCCCGCTGTGCACCGGTTCGTCACGCTGGCCGGCCACCACGACGGTCACGCCGAATACCGCCACAAGGATTGCCAACACCGCCCAGCGGGCCCGCGAGGGCATCGGCTAGGCCTGAGCGGCCAGCACGTCCAGCGCGCCGCGCAGGTCGTCGGGGTCCAGGCTGGTGAACTCCACCCAACGGTCGTCGGCTGGGTGCGGGAAGCCCAACCGCGCGGCGTGCAGCCATTGCCTGTCCAGCCCGAGCCGCTGCGCAAGCGCGGGGTCTGCACCGTAGGTGATGTCCCCACAACAGGGGTGGCGCAACGCGGCGAAATGCACCCGGATCTGGTGGGTGCGACCAGTCTCCAGGGTCACGTCACACAGCGAAGCGGCCGGGAACGCCTCGATCACCTCGTAGTGCGTCACCGACGGCTTGCCACCGGCCACCACCGCGAAGCGCCAGTCGTGCTTGGGATGCCGGTCGATCGGGGCGTCGATGGTGCCCTGGGTGGGATCCGGGTGACCCTGCACCAGCGCCCGGTAGTGCTTGGAAACGGTGCGATCCCGGAAGGCACGCTTCAGGGCCGAGTAGCCGCGCTCCGACTTGGCGACGATCATCAACCCGCTGGTTCCCACGTCCAGCCGGTGCACCACACCCTGGCGCTCGGCCGCGCCCGAGGTGGCCACCTGGATTCCCGCCGCAGCGAGTCCACCGAGCACGGTGGGCCCGGTCCAACCGGGGCTGGGATGCGCGGCGACCCCCGCCGGCTTGTCCACCACGACCAGGTCGGCGTCGTCATGCAGCACGTGCAGATTCGCTACCAGCTCGACAGATGGCGCGGCGGGCCGCGGCGGATCGGGCAGCGTCACCTCCAGCCGGCTGCCGGTGGCCAGGCGGTCAGACTTGCCGGCTGGGCTGCCGTCCACCAGCACAGCCCCGGTCTCGGTCAGATCGACCACGGTGGTGCGAGAAAGGCCCAGCAGCCGCGCCAGCCCGGCGTCCACCCGCATCCCGTCCAGTCCCTCAGGCACCGGCAGCGTCCGCACGTCACTCATTCCGTCGCTCTTTCTGGGACTCGTTTCGGGGCTCCTCGGGGGCCGCGGGTGCCGTCGAAGTCCCGGCCGGTGGCGGCTAGCAGGATCAGCACTGCGCCACCGCACACGATGGCGGAGTCTGCCAGGT
>JBOHFC010000504.1:0-4639 GCA_050701375.1 Pseudonocardiaceae bacterium | reverse complement strand
GCCCGATACCGCGGCCCTCGTGACCCCGCACGTAGAGCACAACCCCACGGCCTTCGGCGGCGACAGCGGCGAGCGCGGCGTCCAGCTGCGGCCCACAGTCGCAGCGCAGCGAGCCGAGCACGTCGCCGGTCAGGCATTCCGAGTGCACCCGGACCAGCACGTCGGCGCCGTCCCCGATCTCCCCGGCGACCAGCGCGATGTGCTCCACACCGTCGAGCAGCGAGTCGAACCCGATCGCCCTGAACTCCCCGTGCACGGTCGGTATGCGGGCTTCGGCGACCCGTTCCACCTGTTTTTCGAAGCGCCGGCGGTAGGCGATCAGATCTGCGATGGTGATCAGCACCAGGTCGTGCTCGGCGGCGAAGACCTCCAACTCGTCACGACGGGCCATCTCGCCGTCATCCTTGGCCGAGACGATCTCACACAGCACACCAGCGGGGGGTAGCCCGGCCATCCGGGCCAGGTCCACCGAAGCCTCGGTGTGCCCGGGGCGGCGCAGCACGCCGCCCTCCTTGGCTCGCAGCGGCACGACATGACCCGGGCGGGCGAAGTCGACCGACTTGGCGTCCGGATCGGCCAGCAGCCGGATGGTGTGAGCCCGGTCCGCCGCCGAGATTCCGGTCGTCACGCCCTCGCGGGCATCCACCGTCACGGTGTAGGCGGTGCCTCGCTTGTCCTGGTTGGTATGGAACATCGGTGGCAGGTCCAGCCGGTCGCAGTCCTCCCCGGTCAGCGCCGCACAGACGTACCCCGAGGTGTACCTGACCGTGAACGCCAGCAGCTCGGGAGTGGCGCAGGCGGCAGCGAAGATCAGGTCACCCTCGTTCTCCCGCTCTTCGTCGTCTACCACGATCACCGGGCGCCCGGCCGCCACCTCGGCGATCGCCCGATCGATGCCGGCAAAGGCGCTGTGCGTCATCGCGTCCTCCTTCCCCGCATCATCCCCCAGCATCATCGCTACGCGGCACTAGATGTGGCCAGGCCAACCGCTCGACCTCCGTCACGATTCTGGGGGCCCATGCCGCATGCTACAGAGCGTAGGCGCAGGTCGCTTTGCAGCGGCGGTACGTGAAGGTACGTGGTCCAAACCCCGCGAATTTCCGTCTAACGGTGTCCGCCGTTCATCCGCTGCTGACCGTGTGGCCAGCCCAACCGGGTCTCCTCGGTCCATTACGGGTCGGGGCACCGGAAGGACTGCGCATGAACTCAGCGTTACCTCGTCGACGTGTCGTCGCCAGGGCCGTTGCCATGGCAATCGGGCTTGCCGTGGTTCAACGCCGGCGCGGTGGACAAGTTCGTCTCCACCGTCGGCACCGGCAGCGGCACCAGCCCGTCTGGCAGCCCGTGTGTAGCCGGGGATGTCATGAACTACTACGACGGCAACACCGTGACCGGACTGTGGAACTACGCCCAGCACTTTGCGATGAGCGATAATTCTTTCGGCACCACCTTCGGACCGTCCTCACCCGGGGCGATCAACCTGGTTTCCGGTAACACCGGCGGGGTCGGCATGACCCACACGGTCAACAATCCCTCGATCGCCAATGCCGCCAAACCCAATGCCGACCTCACCCCTGATGGCCAGGGCGGCTATTCGCTGACCAGCGACGCGCAGCCATTCTGGGATGACTGCTCCATGACACCAGGCAGTGGGCAGTACGGCTACAAGGATGACTACATCCCGCACCACCAGCCCTTCAACTACTACGCCTCGACAGCGAACCCGCATCACCTCACGCTGCCCACCGACACCAACGCAACGTCACCCCTGCAACACTCACGACCATCGGCACAGACACCCAGCACTACGTCAACGGTGCTCCGCGTCGCCGACGCCCTTACCGGCCCAGGGCAATGCGGAACCGCCACACCGCTCGACAAGCTCGATAAGCAGCAGGGACGCTGCGGTTACGGCCCGCGGATGCCGTTGCTGGTGATCTCGCCCTGGGCCAAGGCGAACAACGTCGACCACACGCTCACTGATCAGTCCTCAATCACCCGATTCGTCGAGGACAACTGGAGCCTCGGCCGGATCACCGGCAGCTTTGATAACGTCGCCGGTTCGCTCAACGGACTAACCAACCCACACGGTCAGCCACCGAACGGCCGTCCGCTGCTTCTGGACCCGACCACCGGGCAAGTCCAGGCCACGCCCACGTGGCGGGTTGCCTGCTGACCGCCGCGGTCAGCGTGCTCGGCGGGCTCGCTCACACCGGCGCGGTGCACGAGAGCGGCACCCGGATCGCCGCGCTGAGCGCCGACGCCGCCGAGCTGTACCGGTCGCTGGCCGACGCCGACGCGACGGCGACAAGGGGGTACGTCGCCGGCGGTCTCGAGCCCGCCGGGGTGCGGGCCAGCTACGACGACATCGCCCGCGCGGCTGACCGAGTGGCGCAAGCCGCGAGTCAGCTCCCTGCGGGCGACCCGGCGGCCGTCCCGGTCGCGTCGATCGGAGCCCAGTTGCCCATCTACGCCGGACTGATGGAGACCGCGAGGACGTACAACCGCCTGGGTCTGCCGCTGGGCCAGTCCTACCTGGACAGGGCCCTCGCCCGGTCATCGGTCTGCCGCAGTCGTCGCAATAGTCGGTCGTGGCCGAGTCGTGCCCGGCCGGGCAGGTGGCCATCAGTCAGAATCCGCCGGCGAGCGCGCCGAGGTCGATCTCGACATGGTCGGTGCCGTCCCGACGGCGCAGCCCGCACCGGGCGCAGTACTCAACGCCAGGGTCGGCCGTGGCGCTGGAGGTCTGGCCGCAGCCGAGACAGGGCTGATCCGCGCCCACGTCTGCGGCTGCCACCGTGCCGTAGCGGCGCACCCGCAGGTCCACCCCGCAGCCCTCGCAGAACTGGTCGGTGGTCCCGATCGGTTCTGCGCAGTGCGGGCAGGGCTCGCGCACGCTTCAGCCAGGTCCGGCGGTGCACCGCGTTGGCGCGGTCGACAAGGCGGATCCGCTCGTCGGCGTCGGGAGTGAGTCGCGCCGAGATGCGCAGGCAGCGCTCCAGCGCCAGCCGCAGATCTCGTCGCTGCCATGGACATCCCAGGAATGGGTCAAATGGCCTGCGCAGCCGGCGCAGGTTCGATGCTCCCGTTTGGCTGGCGCCGAGCCTCCAGCAGCTCCTTGAGCGACGACCCGCCACTCCATGACGATGTAGCCGACGGGGGTGTCATTGCTGTCGGGGTGCTGCACGAAGTTGTGGATCGTGACGACGTTCGGCTGGTTGACCTGTGCGACGAACCGCCGCTCGGCCACCGCCGCCGCCATCGCATCAGCGTCGCCGAAGTCGAGCAGTCCCTTGAGGACCCAACGGTCGCTGACGTTGCGGTCGATCGCCAGCCGACCAGTTTGCAATTCGGACAGTGCCACCACGGTCCTGGGCTCGCAAGGCGTTCGGGATGCGCCACTCCCGCTCTTGGAACCGGGCCGAGCCGGGGTCCAGTGGAACAGCCCAGGCACGAAGGCGAGGGCTGAGGTGGCACAGCGCCTGGTGCTTGGTGGCCTGCGCGTGTCAGGTAGGGCCGCCACCGGCGTCGTAGACGGTCTGCCGATCGAACATCAAGCCCCATGGTTGGTGGGGACGCTCCTGCATCACGAAGTCGAGACCGCGCGAGGTGGCTGCGTCATTGGAAGGCTCCGTTCTCCCTCCTCAGCTTCGCCATTGAAGGTGGCGGCCCGGCCCCCCGTGGGGGTGGCAGGGGCCGGGCCGCGCATTGGGGGACCTAGGACCGCGCGGTGAAAACACCGCAGCTGAGGTATCCCAGTCTCCCGACTCAGGTTGGCTATTGGGAGTGAACATCAGGACAGCAGCATAATCGGCTGCTGCACTGAAAGGTTACCGAGCCATCGTTACTCCACGCCTTGACGTTCGCACTGTACGCCCATTGTTCATCGCGCGAAACCTTCTGCGTCACCGGCCGTTAGGCGGTGGTCTTGTAGCAACCAGTGGACTACGGAATACGGTGCGGTTGTGTACGCTGCGTAGGTCCTGCGCGTTCTCTCGACGCGGCAAATACCGAACGGTTTGAAGGCCAAGAGTGCGTAACGTTTCAGCGCAGGGGCCGATAGCCACAACTGGAGTCGGTTCTGTTGGCGTACACCCTCGACAAAGGATGATCAGATGATGAGTACGAACTCGGGTGTAGAAATTGGTTTCCGCAAGAATTCCTCGATCGTCAGGTAGCGGCTCGCTGGCGTGATCTCGACGTTTGCCCTCCTCTGCGCGGGCTCACGCTGTGCGCGGAGCGCCGGTAACGTTAAGCCCGTCGATCACCTGGCGTGAGAGACGTGCGGGGTCGCCACGCAGGTGCACGCGTCGCAGGTGGGTCAGCCGCCGCGACGCCGACCGGTAGCAGTAGTCAAGCAACGACGCACCGAACTCATCCGAAGCCCAGGCCCACTGCTTGAACCGCAGCACCCGCCTGCTTCGGGACTCGAGTATCCGCCGATGACGAAAGGGCTCATAACCGACGGACGATGCGACCCCTTGCCGACCATATGCAGACTCCTATGCATACGTGTGTCCCGAACAGGAAGGGAGCTTGATGTAGGTAGAGCTTCGTGACCTGGTGCTGTGCGGACGATGGAGGTAGGCCCTCTGGAGCCTCCCTGCGGGGGGCGGTTCCAAACCACCCACTGCTGCGT
>JBOHFC010000503.1:0-5038 GCA_050701375.1 Pseudonocardiaceae bacterium | reverse complement strand
CCTCGGAGGTGACCTGGTCGGCCAGCTTGGTGCGCCCGTCGTACATCGTCAGCAGGATGGTGGACACCATCAGTGCAGGATTGAGGTGCGCCTGCACCAGCTCGATGTTGCGGAGTAGCTGACCGAGCCCCTCCAACGCGTAGTACTCACATTGAATCGGGATCAGCACCTCGGGAGCGGCGACCAGCGCGTTCACCGTGAGCAGCCCCAGCGACGGGGGACAGTCGATGAAGACGAAGTCGACGCACAACTCGTCGAGGGCGACGCCGGACAGCGCCCGGCACAGGCGCGACTCCCGGGCCACCATGGACACCAGCTCGATCTCGGAGCCGGCGAGATCGATGGTAGCGGGAATGCACAGCAGGTTTGACGATTGTGGGCTCACCGCGACCGCGTCGATGATCCCGATCTCCCCGAGTAACACCTCGTATACCGACGGGGTGCCGGCGCGGTGTTCGATACCCAGCGCGGTGGAAGCGTTTCCCTGCGGATCCAGGTCAACGACCAGGGTGCGCAACCCATGCAGGGCCAGTCCAGCGGCAAGGTTGACGGTGCTCGTGGTCTTACCGACGCCGCCCTTCTGGTTGGCCACGGCCAGTACCCGCCGTCGGGCCGGGCGGGGCAGCTGGTCGGTGGGGTGCTTCACCCGAGTAGCCCGCTCCGCCTCCTCCGCGATCGGCGTCCACCCGACTCCAGAAGGCAGTGCGTGGGCTGAGACGCCTCCAGCGGCTCCTGGAGGGGCGCTAGGGGGACAGGGCACGTGATGGGCTCCACTCTGTCTAGTCTCGGGAAAGACGGGTCCAGTCTCAGGAAACGTAGGTCCAGTCGGCTGCAACGAGCGTTTGAGGGCATGCCGCGGTCCCGATCTGACTAACGCGACATTGTTTGACACGGTTTCACGTGAAACACCCAGATGTGCCGCGACGGCCAGTTCGGTGGTCACCCCGTCCTGCGCCGCAACGACTCCGTTGTCGAGTCGAGCAGGGTTGTCGAGTCGAGCAGGGCTGTCGAGTCGAGCAGGGCTGTCGAGTCGAGTAGGGCTGTCCGGCGTCGTGCTGACGGGTCGGGTCGCACTGTCGGGCCATTTCGGGGCGCTCACGCTCACCGATCCTTCCTCCTTCGTGTCTTTGCTGAGCGAGGGACACGCTGGGCCAGCCGACGCACCACGATGACGGTCGTGGGGGGCTGCACAATCGTGACACCGCAGTGCACGATCTCCACGGCCGCCCCCCCGGCCGCCCGCACCGCGCCCTCGTCCCGAGCGGCCTCGTCATCGGCGTTGGCGCCCTTGACCGCGAGCAGCCGGCCGCCCGGTGCCACGAGGGGGAGACACCAACCGGTCAAGCGTCCCAGCGGGGCGACCGCCCGGGCAGTCACGATGTCGTTGCCGCTGAGCTCATCTCGCACCAGCGGGTCCTCGGCGCGTCCACGATGAACCTGCACGGTCAGTCCGAGTGCTTCGACCACTTCCCGCAACCACGCCACCCGCCGGGCCATCGGCTCCAGCAGCACAATCGACAGGTCCGGGCGGGCTAGCGCGAGCGGTAACCCCGGCAATCCCGCTCCTGAGCCCACGTCGAGAGTCCGACAGCCCGGTGGCACGAGCTCAGAAAGTACGGCGGAGTTCAGGAGGTGACGTTCCCACAGCCGGTCGCCCTCTCGGGGGCCGATGAGTCCTCGGTCGACTCCGGCGCTTGCGAGCAGCTCGGCGTACCGCTCCGCGAGCGGGTACCGATCACCGAAGATCGCCCGAGCAGCTGCCTGAACGTTCAACGATATCGGCTGTTTCACGTGGAACATCGACCACTCAGACAGGTGAAAACCGAATCAGGCAAGCGCGGATCGGCTGAGTTCAGACCGGATGGGCGCAGGTCAGATGGGCGCAGGTCAGGGAGATGGGGACACCACGACACAGCGTTGCGGCTCCTCACCCTCACTCTCGCTCTGCACCCCGTCCACACCCGCCACCGCGTCATGCACGATCTTCCGCTCGAAGGGGGTCATCGCCTGCAACCGGACCGACTCGCCGTCATCGAGCACCCGCTGCGCGATCGATCGGCCAAGCTCGCTGAGATCATCGCGCCGAGCAGCCCGCCACTGAGCGATGTCGAGCATCAGCCGGCTGCGAGCGCCGGTCTGTTGCTGTACCGCGAGCCGGGTGAGTTCCTGAAGGGCCTCCAGCACCGTGCCTCGAGGACCTACCAGCTTCGCTAGATCCGCTCCGCCATCGATGCTCACCATGGCTCTGCCAGCCTCGACGTCAAGATCGATGTCGCCGTCGTAATCCACCAGGTCAAGTAGTCGTTCGAGATAGTCACCGGCGGCGTCGCCCTCCTGGACGAGAAGTTCCTCGCTGGCCGGCGCGTTGCGCAACGACTGGCCGTTCCCAACCTCGTCGTCACCGTCAACCGCCGAGTTCGCTTCAGTCACCACTGCTTCAGTCACCACTGCTTCAGTCACCAGCGTCTCCGCCACAACTGTCTCCTCTCCGGGGGACCACGCCCGTCAGCGGCGCTTCCGGTTTGTCTTCTTCCGCGGTCGTGGCCGCTGCTGGATCATGCCAGGTGGAGCGGAGCCGTCCGCACGCGCCGAGCCCTGAGCGCCCGACGGCCCTTCTGATGCGCCCGGCTGGCTCGGTCCAACCCCGTTCGATACAGCCCCGTTCGACGTCGCCGCACCTGAGCCCGATTCTCCGCGGTCCATCCCGGCCGCGGCATCCTGATCCACTGCAGCTGTCGGGTTTCCGGCGGCGTCGCGCTTCGATCGGATCGGTTTCTGACCTGGTCGCGGACCCAGAGCCTGCCGCTGGGCGATCGCGACCTTCTTCTTCTCGGCGTCCTCAGCCTCGATCCGTTGGTAGACCACCCGCTGCTGGCCCAGTGTCCACAAGTTATTGGACAGCCAGTACATGAGGATCGCCAACGGGAAGAACGGACCACCACCGACCACACCCAGCGGGAACAGCCACACCATGAGCTTGTTCATCATCGCGGCCTGCGGGTTGGCGGCAATCTGCGCTGGGTTCTGCCGAGCCACCGACTGCTTCGCGGTGAGGTTGGTCAGCACACCGGCAACGATCGTCAGCGGGACAGCCACCACGGCAATCTGCCACCGGGAGATATCCCCATACCGGGTCAGCAACTCGGTGGGTTCGGTGATGAACGCCGACAGCGGCACACCGAAGACCCGCGCGTCCAGGAACGACTGCACGTCCAGGGCGCTGAACACGTAGTTAGCGGTCTGGCGGTTCATCTCGGGGCTCAGCGACGGCCGGTTGAACGATCGCAGCACGTGGAACAGGCCGATGAACACCGGTATCTGCACCAATACCGGCAGGCAGCCGCCCAGCGGGTTGACCCCGTGCTCGGACTGCAGCTTCTGCATCTCGGCGGCCATCTTCGTGCGGTCGTCGCCGTACTTCTTCTTCAGCTTCTGGATCTCCGGCGCGAACTCCTGCATCTTGCGCATGGATCGGACCTGGCTGACGAACGGCTTGAACAGCACCGCGCGCAGGGTGAACACCAGGAACACCACGGCCAGGGCCCAGGCGAAGCCATTGCCGGGACCCAGCACGTAGCCGAACGCCTTGTGCCAGAACCACAAGATGGCCGACACTGGGTAGTAGATGAAGTTCAGCACTACGACTCACTCTCGGCGTGGGAGCGGGGTGATCTCGCTTGAGGGACCGGGTCCACCCCTCCAGGGTGCCAGGGTCCGCAGCGACGTAGCCGTCGCAGCGTCCACCACGATCCACGCAGCAGCCCGTGCACGGTCAGTGCCTCGATCGCGTAGGCGCTGCAACTGGGGGAAAACCGGCAGGTCGGCGGCAATGCCGGGGAGATCCACCGGCGGTAGAACCGCAAGATGACCACCAGCACACGAACCACCGGACCAGTCACAACGGTCCGCCCGCATGCCTGCGTCGAGTCCCTCGAAACGGCCGGTTGCGCACCGGGAGGCAGGACCGTCATCGTCGCCTGCCGGGATTCGCCGCGCTCGAAGCACCCGCGGCGCGGGAGCCGATCAACCGCCGCAATGCACTGTCGAGGTCCTCACCCAGCGCCGCACTACTCGCGCCGGCCGACGATGGCAGCGCCCGCACGACCACGAGCGACCCGGCCGGAAGGTTCGCCAACCGGGACCGCATGAGATGCCGCAACCGGCGCGCCACCCGGTGCCGGACCACGGACCCACCGACCGTCCGACCGACCACGAACCCCACTTTTGGACCCCGTTTTGAGCTCACTGCGGAGTTCACCGGCGGTAGCGCATCATCGGCGCAGGCCCGGGCTAGGTGTACAACGACGGAGCCGCGAGCAGCTCGACGACCCCGCTGCACCCCCGTCGCGAAGTCGTCGCGGCGGGTCAGTCGGGTGGCAGCGGGCAGCAACGCGAGATATCCGGCAGGAGAAGGTCAGGCCGACAACTCGATGCGACCCTTGCGGCGCCGGGCCGCCAGGATCGCCCGCCCGGCGCGGGTACGCATGCGCAACCGGAACCCATGGGTTCTCGCGCGGCGACGGTTGTTCGGCTGGAACGTACGCTTGCCCTTGCTCACGGCTGTCGTTCTCCCGGTGCTGTGGTGCTCGGTTCTCGATACTGGTGTCTATCGATACTGGGGTCGCAGCCATCGGGACTGCGGTGGTCGGGTCATCCCCTGCCGGTGCGGGCGGCACTGCTGCGAACGTCTCACCTGACAAGCGAACCAAATCGGGCCGTGGGTGAGCGCACGCAAGAATGCCCGCCGGCGGGCGGGAGACGGCCCGAGCCTAAACGGCCGGACCCGAGCCGTCAAAACCGGCGTCTCGCGTCACTGTCCGGGCGACACGCCGTTACATCGATGGTGCTTGCTTACACGGGGTTCTTGTGGCAGCACCCCAGGCTTGTTAGCTTGCGGCGCCCGAACTTGCAGGAGGCCGCCCGGCAGGCTGGCACGTCGGGGACCCGGGGAGAGCGGCGATCACCGTTGTCCACAGCTGTGGATAACTCTGTGGATAAGCTGCGCTCCTGAAGTCCACCACCGGCGGAAGGGGAGTCA